>NZ_JAUCFQ010000006.1:0-313564 GCF_030348345.1 Peribacillus sp. NJ4 | reverse complement strand
CACAATCGTTCTTTCGAACGGCTTGTTTATACATCATAACATCTTATTGATTAGTTGTCAACTTCTGCGAAGTTTTAAACTTATTTTAAATCGCTGCGTTTTTCAGCGACCATTTCATCTTATCATTTTCATAGTAAGAAGTCAATAGTTATTATTTTTCTTTTGGAATCTACCAAAAGCGGATGAAGTTGTTCGTTTGTCTTAGTTGGTGCTTATTTATATTAATCCTTTCGTACCATAAAGTCAACACATTTTATGCAATTCTTTGTTAAGTGATTTATCCATTTATATAGGAGCATTATATGTGCCTATTACAACATGACTATAATCCACCAAAACCTTCTTGTATTCTTGTTCATTAAATCTAAGGTCCCCTTCGATCAACATCCATTTTATTAAATCGAAGACCTTTTTGAAACACACTCCCCTTCCGATTAGTAACTCTTTTGGCAAAATCCATAAAAACTATATTATCCAGATCAATTACTATCTTCATTCTCAATAGACCATTCACCCAAATAAATGAAAGGTGTAAATCGAATATAAAAAAATTGATTGTTCCTTTAAGAATGGGATAAGTGATTTTAGAAATAAACTGCTTATATTACGCATTTCCATTGTCCAAATATTAAAAAATTTTTTTACAATTTTACTTTCTTGTACTATAATAAAGTTATTTTAAAAATTTCAGGATAGACTTTTAATCATTATAAAAATAGTTGGGAGAGGGATTTATAAATGATTAATAAAAACACATCTTTGAGGATGCAAAGTATCGTTTTTATTGGCTTTATGGGAGTTGGAAAGACGACAATCGGACAGAAAGTAGCCAGAAAATTATATAGGGACTTTATTGATATAGACCAAGAAATTGAAAAGGAATTCAATATGCCCACTACAGAAATATTCAAGAAGTTTGGTGAAAAAGCATTTCGCGAAAAAGAAAAAAATGTGATTGAAAGCCTTAGTCAACAACAATTGAAAATCATTTCAGTTGGAGGCGGGGCATTCTTACAAGAGGATATACGCAATATCTGTTTATCTAATTGCATTGTCTTCTACCTTGATTTGTCTTGGGAATATTGGAAAGAAAGAATTGGCTTACTTATTGATAGTAGACCTGTTTTACAAAGTCGGACCCTAGAGGAAATCGAAGAGCTCTTTTACACCAGACAGGAGATATACTCCTATCATCATTCGAAAGTGAATACCAACGATCTTGATGTTGATGAAGTGGCAGACTTTATAGTCGATTCATTGAAAGTGGCCTGGGATATTTATGAACCGCTTAAGTAAGCCCCATTCCTTTTATATTTAACCAATGCCCCCGATAAAAGAATAATAGAAAAGATGAAAAGGATACAGAGGTAAGGATACCAAGCCTCCTGTAAACTAATCACCTTTTTATTTTTCTTTATTAGGAAGACTCTCTAATTATCAGTTCTGGGTTTAATATGATTCGCTGTTGTTCACGTTCGATTTTCTCCATTTGCTGGTACAAGAGATTCGCTGCCTCTTTTCCGATACGTCTAGGAAATGAAGAAATGGTCGTTAACGGAGGATGATAGATTTCTGCAACTGGAACGTTATCGAACCCTACGATATCTATATCTTTTCCAGGAGTAAATCCTTTCATCCTTAATCCTTGCATAACACCGAAGGCAATTAAGTCGCTAAAGCAAAAGATTGCAGTTGGCGGATTGGGATTCTCAAGTACTTTCAATACAGCCTCTAGCCCGCCCTCCCGTGTCGGGGCACTATCTATCATTAACGATTCATCCACTTCCAAGCCCGCTCTTGAAAGGGCTTCCCGATACCCCTCCATTCTCTCGATCCAAGTAGAAGATTCCCTGATTCCACCAAGTAGCGCAATTCTTTTATGTCCCTTTTCAATAAGATGGTCAACAGCAATTCGGGCTCCTTCTGGATAATCGATGCCTACATAGTCACTATTCACTTCCGGTAGTTCTCTAACAGCAAGGACCATCGGCGTGTCAATTTCATTTAATCGCTCAATGGTTTCTTGTGTACTTTCAGAGACAGGACAAAGAATCAAGCCTCCAACCCTATGTTCCAACATGGTTGAAAGAAGATGGTCTTGCTTGGTAACCGAGTCGAATGTAGTCCCCAGTAACACCGTATAACCGACCTCATCCAATGCGTCGTGAACGCCTATCAGGAATTCAGAAAAAAAGGTATTTGATATATCAGTAATAATGATTCCTACAGTATCAGAACTCTGCGATCTTAGGTTTGCTGCAATTCTATCGTAAACATAACCCAATTCATGCATGGATTTTAATACCTTTTTTCGCGTCGCTTCCGAAATTCGCGGGTTATTACGAACTATTAGGGAAGCAGTGGAAGTAGATACCCCAGCATGTTTCGCTACCTCTTGCAGCGTAACTCGACCTTTTTTGGATTGTTTCATAGTTCAATCACCATCTTGAATGTATTTTTGATGTATTTTTTATTATCATGTTCTTACTATAATAATAATATAGTTACTGTCATTATTATACCCTTGCTTTTGGGACAAGGTTATTTCATCGGTCAATAATCTCTCCAATACATCTATATACCATATTCATTTGACCAAAAAAAAAACGCCACCCTAGTTCTAGTAGATGGAGTTTTAACTAATCCGTCACCATTCCTTATCCTTGGTTAAATATAGTCTGGTGCTGTGTCAATTTTTTATACCGATAATTAACAAATGCTGCAGCTAGGATTCCTAATGTTGCAATAAAACAATCGAATAGAAAAATGTGAGATATATCCCCACTCTTGGCGATCAAACCCGTTGCAATTGGTAAAATGACGCTCGCCAAACTTGAGGCCGTCGCAACGATCCCTGTTACAGTTCCTTTTTTCCTCCAGAAAAGTTCAGTCATTATTGCAATGGTTAATTGAAATATCCCAGCTGTCGAGGCTCCAAGGAAAAAGGAGGCAATACTTAAGACCATAGGTGAATGAACCGTTAATATGATGATTACTGTCAGTAAAGTAATCATTGGATAAAGCAATATCACCGTCACGGGCTTAATCCATTTGTTTAATAAGACGGATAGTAGCAGGACGGAAATGAGTGATCCAACACCATAATAGCTCAGTAATTTAATCGAACCTGATGTGGACATCCCTGCAACTTCATGTCCGAAACTCGGTAACCAGATTTGCGAAACTGTAAATAACGCAGTTGATGTAAATCCAATTATGATTAGCGCCAGTCCTTCGCTCCAAAATTTAGGTTCAGTTATGAACCTGTTCAATTGCAAATCATCCTCATTACTGACAGGACCGGACTTGCTTTTTGGAAATGAAACCGACATCACAAAAAACATATTAACGAAATAGATGACAGCCGGTAATATAAATGCAAATCCGTAAAATAATTGGTTCTTGGAAAGGAACAAGATGATGAATGGTAAGATGGTTGCACCAAGTGAACCAAAAGCCTTAACCATAACACTGGCGGAACCTGCAGAATTAGGAAACATTTCAGTTAGCGCTGGATATGTACCAGCATCCATGGCTGAGTTGGAAATACCCGCAAGTAAAGCAAATACAAAGGCCATTTCATATGTGGAGGAAAATGGAATCCCAATTAAAAAAACTCCCATTACAATTGAGGAGACAATAATTAAAGGCTTTCTTCCAAATTTATCTGATAATACTCCCGTGAGACCATACGTGAGTAATCTCCCTATTCCTATTGCGGCAATGAGATAACTGATGCCAGTAGAATCCGTATCCCATTGCTTTGTTAAGGAGGACATGTTTGAGGCGAGGATTATATTGACCATACCCAGCAGAAAATAGTTAATATACATGCCTGATGCCGCTTTAAAATACTGATTTTTCATTATTACACCCCTATAATAAGTCACGATGTGATGTTTCTCCCTTGACCTTATAATTCAAAAATACAGTAATAAAATATTTTTCTATAAATACATTTTGAATTAAAGTCTCCCCTTTATGTTATCCATTTAAATGAAAACCACTTTTCAAAAAAAAACGCTAAGAAAAACAAGGGACTTCACTCCCTGCATTTCTTAGCTCCGAGGTTTTCTACACTCATTTGTAAGTACTTTTATCCTTTAACAATGATGCACTTCAAGTATGAAAAAACCTCTATTACGATAACATGGAGAATAATCTCGAGAGTGAATCATATTATTCTGCAAACATTTGCTCTTTGATGTAATCTACAGGCATCTGTTGACCTGTCCATAATTCAAAGGCCAATGCACCTTGCCATAGCATCATCCCAAGACCATTAATTGCTGTAGCACCCGCAGCCTCAGCTTGTTCCATTAGTTTCGATTTGCGGGGAATGTAAACAACGTCTGTTACGATTAAATCAGGACGTAGCATGGATTCATCTTGAATGACACTTAAGCCTTCAAGTGGTTTCATGCCAACGCCAGTTCCATTTGCCAAAATATCACTAGTTGCGATTTCAGCCCTTAATTGTTCAACATTTTCAAGAGGGTATACATTTGCTTTCACGTTTAAGTGCTTCATATCTTCATTGATGATTCGTACATTTTCTTCTGCTTGCGGGTAGAAAGCATCATCACGAGCAAAAATGCTAATTTCCGCCACACCTTCTAGAGCGGATTGAATAGCGATAGGAGTAGCAGCCCCACCAGAACCGATAAGAGTCATTTTCTTACCTTTAATATTTATACCATGTTCTTTTAGGTTCCGAGTATAACCCATTCCATCGGTACTGTGACCCACGAATTTCCCATCGACATTGACAACTGTATTAACGGCCCCAGAAAATTTAGCACTGTCTGCCAACTCGTCAAGATAAGGAAGTATTTTCATTTTATTAGGCATGGATACGTTAAATCCTTTTACATTTAATGCACGCATCCCTTTGACTGCATCTTCCAATTGTTCATTTCCGACTTCAAATGCTAAATAGGCGCAATTCAATCCTAATTTATCAAAAGCTAAATTATGCATGGCTGGTGACAAAGAATGTCCGATAGGTGTTGCCAGCAACCCTACCAATTCTGTTTTTCCATTGATACGTCCTAGATTTTCCATGTTCTATTCCCCCTGGTGGTTAATTTGAAAATTTTATATAAATTCCTTCTTAGAAGAAATTTCTAATTAAATATTTTGATCAATGATCTCCAATACACTTCTTAATTGATTAACAGGAATTTGTCCTGGGGCAGATGCTTCTTTTCCGGCACCGAATGTACAAGCAGATCCAAACACCGCGCCTGATAATCTACTTACCAGACCTGTACCCGACATTGACATCGTAATGAACGGACGATCGGCATACTTTGTTTTCATCGTATGGGTTGCATCTAATAAAATGAGTAAATCACCAACACTTTGGGGCATTACAGCGATTTTTGGAATATGAGCTCCTAATTCCTGCATTTTACGCAAACGGTATATGATTTCTTCTTTTTCTGGTGTCTTATCGAAATCATGGTTACACATCACTACGTATACGCCATTTTCCTCAGCTACTTTTACAGTCTCCTTCACTGACGACTCTTCAAAAAATAACTCTACATCGACAAGATCAATATTCTTCGTTCTAATTGCTGTATGAAGCAGTTGAAAATAATGTTCATCGGTGATTTTCTTGTTCCCGCCTTCTTTATGGCTCCTAAAAGTGAAAAGCAGCAATGTACTAGGTACAGCACGTCTAAGTTTTGAAATCATTTCCGAAACGGCTTCTAAGCTCTCAACTTTTTCAAAGACATCCACTCGCCATTCAATGATATCCGGCTCTAAAGCATTTACCGTTTCAACTTCTTTCAGTAGTTCTTTTTCAGTGGTCCCCATAAGCGGAACGATGATCTTTGGAACCCCTTCTCCGATCGTTACGTCTTTGATCGTGATTGTTTGCATGGATGTTTCCCCCTTTTATCATTATCATCAGTGGTGATTGATGTTCGCTTCTACCACTTAATTGGATGAAATCTTAATTACCTTTTTATATCGATAGGCAACGAAAACGGCCAATAAAATACTGACTATTGCAATTGCCACATCAAACAAGAAGACTGCAGTTAAACCGGCACTCTTAGAAATGATACCTGTAACGAAAGGTATGATGATAAAAGCTGAACTAGCTGCAATGTTTACATATGAAGTAATTGTCCCTTTATTGGCTGGGAAGAATTCGGTAATTATTGTCATGGCTAATTGGAACACTCCTGCAGTTGAAAGTCCAATGAAGAAAGCGCTCAAAACAGTCATAAATGGTTGCTGGATATATATGAGTGACAATAAAGATAGTGCTGCAATGATTGGATAGATGATCATGACGGTAATAGGCTTAATTACCTTATTCAATAGTACCGCCAGTAAAATGACAGAAACAAGTGAGCCAATGCTATAGTAACTAAGCAATTGAACAGCCTTAGCCTGGGTTAGCCCCAATACCTCTTGTCCAAAGTTCGGGAGCCAGACTTGAACCAGCATGAATAAAGCAGTTGATGTGAAGCCTAAAAGTATGACGGCTAATCCTTCCTGAGCAAACTTCGGTTTTGATAGGAATTGGTGTTGAACCGTTGCAGCTTGTTCGTCATCTTGGACATCACTAGGAGCTTTATGATTCGGGAATGAAACCTTGAGCAAGAAGAATCCGTTAACAAGGTAAACAGCAGCCATTAAGAAGAATGTATACCCGTAAAACATATCTCTAGCTATAAAGAATGCCATGATAAATGGGAAAAGTGCGGCACCGACTGAAACGAACGCTTTTATTAATACGGTAGCGGAACCTGCTTTCTTTTGAAAAGCCTCAATAAGCGCAGGATACGTACCAGCGTCCAAAAATGAGTTTGCAATACCAGCACAGACAGCAAATATAAATGCCAATGTATAGTTAGGAGCCAAAGGTATACCTATGAGGAAGATCAGGTAGATAAAAGATGCTGAAACGACAAATGGCTTCCTTCCTAATTTATCTGACAGTCTACCGGCGAAAAACAAAGAAACTAACTTACCGATTCCTATAGCAGAGACCAAGTAGCTTATCCCCGATGCACTTGTGTTTAATTGTTCGGATAAATTTTCCATATTCGATCCAATGATAATATTGATCATGCCTAAAATAAAATAGCTAATATATAAACCTGTTGCCATTTTTATAAATGGATTTTTCATGAAACACACCCCTATAGTTATTAATGATCGAAATTCAATTTGATTCTTTAGCCTTTCAGAAGTATCCCCCTTGCCCCATATCATAAAAGAAACAAATTACGTTCAAATAAAAAACAATAAACCTCTAAGTAACCGACTCCAGTTAGTACATCGTTCTACTAGATTTTAATCTAGTATATCGTTCTACTAATTCTCACTAATAGTTAGTATATCGTTCTACTAACACAATTCTTATCAAGAAGATTATAAATCCAATAGTATTGAATTTTAGCGCTTATGCTGAAGTAATTTAGTTAACTTTTTTAGTATATCGTTCTACTCGAATTATTATACTGCGCTAATTTCATTGTGTCAAACTCATGAAGCAGACCCGAAACACTGTTCCTTATTAACCATCTCTGAATTTTGAAGTGCTCACCAAATATCATCCTTATCTTAATAGTTCAGCCATAACTTGTTTTTGGTACTGTTCATACATGATGATGAATGTTTTTATTTAATATGGCACAAGGCATATTATCTCTTAAAATTAGTTTCTTCTATTTCGATATTCCTTACTTTTTTAGTTACCAGTTTCTGAATAAATTTCTTTTTAGCTAAAATAAATGAAGTGCTTCTGATTTAAATCCAATGTTGCAACTTTTTGTAATTGAAGTTATAAAGTTGAATTTTTCACTCGAGTTAATCATCTGTCTTCTAAATTATTATAAATTACTTTGTTCAATCTCTGGCTAAGTAATGCTGTAACACATTTGCCCTTATTTTCAACTTCCTTGATCTTCTTATTTCCTATAAGGATGATAAATGGAACTCATATTTTTTTCTTTTCATAAAGCCTAATGATCATATTCGGTCTTCTATCCACAACACAAAAAAAAGACCAGCCGGATGGCTGGTCTTTGAAATGGCTTGGCGGCGTCCTACTCTCACAGGGGGAAACCCCCAACTACCATCGGCGCTGAAGAGCTTAACTGCCGTGTTCGGAATGGGAACGGGTGTGACCTCTTCGCTATCGCCACCAAACAATAAAGGAACGTTGTTCCTTCAAAACTAGATAATAAGAAGGTATTTCATTTTTTAAAAAGCGTTGGTTAAGTCCTCGATCTATTAGTATCAGTCAGCTCCACATGTCGCCACGCTTCCACCTCTGACCTATCAACCTGATCATCTTTCAGGGATCTTACTAGCTTGCGCCATGGGAAATCTCATCTTGAGGGGGGCTTCATGCTTAGATGCTTTCAGCACTTATCCCGTCCGCACGTAGCTACCCAGCTATGCCTTTGGCAAGACAACTGGTACACCAGCGGTGCGTCCATCCCGGTCCTCTCGTACTAAGGACAGCTCCTCTCAAATTTCCTGCGCCCGCGACGGATAGGGACCGAACTGTCTCACGACGTTCTGAACCCAGCTCGCGTACCGCTTTAATGGGCGAACAGCCCAACCCTTGGGACCGACTACAGCCCCAGGATGCGATGAGCCGACATCGAGGTGCCAAACCTCCCCGTCGATGTGGACTCTTGGGGGAGATAAGCCTGTTATCCCCGGGGTAGCTTTTATCCGTTGAGCGATGGCCCTTCCATGCGGAACCACCGGATCACTAAGCCCGACTTTCGTCCCTGCTCGACTTGTAGGTCTCGCAGTCAAGCTCCCTTGTGCCTTTACACTCTACGAATGATTTCCAACCATTCTGAGGGAACCTTTGGGCGCCTCCGTTACTCTTTAGGAGGCGACCGCCCCAGTCAAACTGCCCACCTGACACTGTCTCCCACCCCGATAAGGGGCGCGGGTTAGAATTTCAATACAGCCAGGGTAGTATCCCACCAACGCCTCCACCGAAGCTAGCGCTCCGGCTTCTCAGGCTCCTACCTATCCTGTACAAGCTGTACCAAAATTCAATATCAGGCTGCAGTAAAGCTCCACGGGGTCTTTCCGTCCTGTCGCGGGTAACCTGCATCTTCACAGGTACTATAATTTCACCGAGTCTCTCGTTGAGACAGTGCCCAGATCGTTACACCTTTCGTGCGGGTCGGAACTTACCCGACAAGGAATTTCGCTACCTTAGGACCGTTATAGTTACGGCCGCCGTTTACTGGGGCTTCGGTTCAAAGCTTCGCTTGCGCTAACCTCTCCCCTTAACCTTCCAGCACCGGGCAGGTGTCAGCCCCTATACTTCGCCTTGCGGCTTCGCAGAGACCTGTGTTTTTGCTAAACAGTCGCCTGGGCCTATTCACTGCGGCTTTTCCGGGCTATTCACCCTAAAAAGCACCCCTTCTCCCGAAGTTACGGGGTCATTTTGCCGAGTTCCTTAACGAGAGTTCTCTCGCACACCTTAGGATTCTCTCCTCGCCTACCTGTGTCGGTTTGCGGTACGGGCACCTTACATCTCACTAGAGGCTTTTCTTGGCAGCGTGGAATCAGGAACTTCGGTACTATATTTCCCTCGCCATCACAGCTCCGCCTTAATGGAAACGGGATTTGCCTCGTTTCCGGCCTAACTGCTTGGACGCGCATATCCAACAGCGCGCTTACCCTATCCTTCTGCGTCCCCCCATCGTTCAAACGATGTATAGGTGGTACAGGAATATCAACCTGTTGTCCATCGCCTACGCCTTTCGGCCTCGGCTTAGGTCCCGACTAACCCTGAGCGGACGAGCCTTCCTCAGGAAACCTTAGGCATTCGGTGGAAGGGATTCTCACCCTTCTTTCGCTACTCATACCGGCATTCTCACTTCTAAGCGCTCCACCAGTCCTTCCGGTCTGACTTCAACGCCCTTAGAACGCTCTCCTACCATCGACACCTAATGGTGTCAATCCACAGCTTCGGTGATACGTTTAGCCCCGGTACATTTTCGGCGCGGAGTCACTCGACCAGTGAGCTATTACGCACTCTTTAAATGGTGGCTGCTTCTGAGCCAACATCCTGGTTGTCTAAGCAACTCCACATCCTTTTCCACTTAACGTATACTTTGGGACCTTAGCTGGTGGTCTGGGCTGTTTCCCTTTCGACTACGGATCTTATCACTCGCAGTCTGACTCCCAAGAATAAGTATTTGGCATTCGGAGTTTGACTGAATTCGGTAACCCGTTGGGGGCCCCTAGTCCAATCAGTGCTCTACCTCCAATACTCTCATCTTGAGGCTAGCCCTAAAGCTATTTCGGAGAGAACCAGCTATCTCCAGGTTCGATTGGAATTTCTCCGCTACCCACACCTCATCCCCGCACTTTTCAACGTGCGTGGGTTCGGGCCTCCATTCAGTGTTACCTGAACTTCACCCTGGACATGGGTAGATCACCTGGTTTCGGGTCTACGACCTCATACTCATTCGCCCTATTCAGACTCGCTTTCGCTGCGGCTCCGTCTTATCAACTTAACCTCGCATGAAATCGTAACTCGCCGGTTCATTCTACAAAAGGCACGCCATTACCCATTAACGGGCTTTGACTACTTGTAGGCACACGGTTTCAGGATCTATTTCACTCCCCTTCCGGGGTGCTTTTCACCTTTCCCTCACGGTACTGGTTCACTATCGGTCACTAGGGAGTATTTAGCCTTGGGAGATGGTCCTCCCTGCTTCCGACGGGATTTCTCGTGTCCCGCCGTACTCAGGATCCACTCAGGAGGGAACGAAGTTTCAACTACAGGGTTTTTACCTTCTTTGACGGACCTTTCCAGATCACTTCATTTACCCCGTTCCTTTGTAACTCCATGTTGAGTGTCCTACAACCCCAAGAGGCAAGCCTCTTGGTTTGGGCTAATTCCGTTTCGCTCGCCGCTACTCAGGAAATCGCATTTGCTTTCTCTTCCTCCGGGTACTTAGATGTTTCAGTTCCCCGGGTCTGCCTTCAGTACCCTATGTATTCAGGTAAAGATACTGTTCCATTACGAACAGTGGGTTTCCCCATTCGGAAATCTCCGGATCAAAGCTTACTTACAGCTCCCCGAAGCATATCGGTGTTAGTCCCGTCCTTCATCGGCTCCTAGTGCCAAGGCATCCACCGTGCGCCCTTTCTAACTTAACCGTTAAAAAGATCTTACAGATGCTTTGAAAAAAATTAATTGCCTTCTATCTATTATCTAGTTTTCAAGGAACAAAGCAGAAAGAATCCATCACATCGTGATGCTTGTCTTTCCTATTTGAATGAATTACTCATTCAAAACTGAACAAAACAAAAGCGCTCTCGTAATTATCCTTAGAAAGGAGGTGATCCAGCCGCACCTTCCGATACGGCTACCTTGTTACGACTTCACCCCAATCATCTGTCCCACCTTAGGCGGCTGGCTCCATAAAGGTTACCTCACCGACTTCGGGTGTTACAAACTCTCGTGGTGTGACGGGCGGTGTGTACAAGGCCCGGGAACGTATTCACCGCGGCATGCTGATCCGCGATTACTAGCGATTCCGGCTTCATGTAGGCGAGTTGCAGCCTACAATCCGAACTGAGAATGGCTTTATGGGATTCGCTTACCTTCGCAGGTTTGCAGCCCTTTGTACCATCCATTGTAGCACGTGTGTAGCCCAGGTCATAAGGGGCATGATGATTTGACGTCATCCCCACCTTCCTCCGGTTTGTCACCGGCAGTCACCTTAGAGTGCCCAACTGAATGCTGGCAACTAAGATCAAGGGTTGCGCTCGTTGCGGGACTTAACCCAACATCTCACGACACGAGCTGACGACAACCATGCACCACCTGTCACTCTGTCCCCCGAAGGGGAAAGCCCTATCTCTAGGGTTGTCAGAGGATGTCAAGACCTGGTAAGGTTCTTCGCGTTGCTTCGAATTAAACCACATGCTCCACCGCTTGTGCGGGCCCCCGTCAATTCCTTTGAGTTTCAGCCTTGCGGCCGTACTCCCCAGGCGGAGTGCTTAATGCGTTAGCTGCAGCACTAAAGGGCGGAAACCCTCTAACACTTAGCACTCATCGTTTACGGCGTGGACTACCAGGGTATCTAATCCTGTTTGCTCCCCACGCTTTCGCGCCTCAGTGTCAGTTACAGACCAGAAAGTCGCCTTCGCCACTGGTGTTCCTCCAAATCTCTACGCATTTCACCGCTACACTTGGAATTCCACTTTCCTCTTCTGCACTCAAGTTCCCCAGTTTCCAATGACCCTCCACGGTTGAGCCGTGGGCTTTCACATCAGACTTAAGGAACCACCTGCGCGCGCTTTACGCCCAATAATTCCGGACAACGCTTGCCACCTACGTATTACCGCGGCTGCTGGCACGTAGTTAGCCGTGGCTTTCTGGTTAGGTACCGTCAAGGTACCAGCAGTTACTCTGGTACTTGTTCTTCCCTAACAACAGAACTTTACGACCCGAAGGCCTTCTTCGTTCACGCGGCGTTGCTCCGTCAGACTTTCGTCCATTGCGGAAGATTCCCTACTGCTGCCTCCCGTAGGAGTCTGGGCCGTGTCTCAGTCCCAGTGTGGCCGATCACCCTCTCAGGTCGGCTACGCATCGTCGCCTTGGTGAGCCATTACCTCACCAACTAGCTAATGCGCCGCGGGCCCATCTATAAGTGACAGCCGAAACCGTCTTTCCATCTTCTCTCATGCGAGAAAAGAACGTATCCGGTATTAGCTCCGGTTTCCCGAAGTTATCCCAGTCTTATAGGCAGGTTGCCCACGTGTTACTCACCCGTCCGCCGCTAATCTCAGGGAGCAAGCTCCCATCGATTCGCTCGACTTGCATGTATTAGGCACGCCGCCAGCGTTCGTCCTGAGCCAGGATCAAACTCTCCGAAGAAATGTTTGACTTGCTCATTTTGCTTTTTTGATAGTGTGTGCTCACTTAAAATTTAACGTTGGCGCTTTGTTTTGTTCAGTTTTCAAAGAGCAATTTCACAATCGTTCTTTCGAACGGCTTGTTTATTCATCATAACATCTTATTGATTAGTTGTCAACTTCTGCGAAGTTTTAAACTTATTTTAAATCGCTGTGTTTTTCAGCGACCATTTCATCTTATCATTTTCATAGTAAGAAGTCAATAGTTATTATTTTTCTTTTGGTAGATTACCAAAAGCGGATGAAGTTGTTCGTTTGTCTTAGTTGGTGCTTATTTATATTAATCCAATTTCACTTTAAAGTCAACACATTTCAAAATAAATAATTCCTTTTCTGAATGAAGGGTCTATATCCATCTGATTCCCGTTGGCTTAAGGATAAAAAACACGACTTTAATAAATATAATTCAGACAGAACTCCAAGGTATCCTAAAAAAACCTTATAAGTCTTCATATATTGTACACGTCCTTATAAATGCAAAAAAGACCAGCCGGATGGCTGGTCTTTGAAATGGCTTGGCGGCGTCCTACTCTCACAGGGGGAAACCCCCAACTACCATCGGCGCTGAAGAGCTTAACTGCCGTGTTCGGAATGGGAACGGGTGTGACCTCTTCGCTATCGCCACCAAACAATAAAGGAACGTTGTTCCTTCAAAACTAGATAATAAGAAGGTATTTCATTTTTTAAAAAGCGTTGGTTAAGTCCTCGATCTATTAGTATCAGTCAGCTCCACATGTCGCCACGCTTCCACCTCTGACCTATCAACCTGATCATCTTTCAGGGATCTTACTAGCTTGCGCCATGGGAAATCTCATCTTGAGGGGGGCTTCATGCTTAGATGCTTTCAGCACTTATCCCGTCCGCACGTAGCTACCCAGCTATGCCTTTGGCAAGACAACTGGTACACCAGCGGTGCGTCCATCCCGGTCCTCTCGTACTAAGGACAGCTCCTCTCAAATTTCCTGCGCCCGCGACGGATAGGGACCGAACTGTCTCACGACGTTCTGAACCCAGCTCGCGTACCGCTTTAATGGGCGAACAGCCCAACCCTTGGGACCGACTACAGCCCCAGGATGCGATGAGCCGACATCGAGGTGCCAAACCTCCCCGTCGATGTGGACTCTTGGGGGAGATAAGCCTGTTATCCCCGGGGTAGCTTTTATCCGTTGAGCGATGGCCCTTCCATGCGGAACCACCGGATCACTAAGCCCGACTTTCGTCCCTGCTCGACTTGTAGGTCTCGCAGTCAAGCTCCCTTGTGCCTTTACACTCTACGAATGATTTCCAACCATTCTGAGGGAACCTTTGGGCGCCTCCGTTACTCTTTAGGAGGCGACCGCCCCAGTCAAACTGCCCACCTGACACTGTCTCCCACCCCGATAAGGGGCGCGGGTTAGAATTTCAATACAGCCAGGGTAGTATCCCACCAACGCCTCCACCGAAGCTAGCGCTCCGGCTTCTCAGGCTCCTACCTATCCTGTACAAGCTGTACCAAAATTCAATATCAGGCTGCAGTAAAGCTCCACGGGGTCTTTCCGTCCTGTCGCGGGTAACCTGCATCTTCACAGGTACTATAATTTCACCGAGTCTCTCGTTGAGACAGTGCCCAGATCGTTACACCTTTCGTGCGGGTCGGAACTTACCCGACAAGGAATTTCGCTACCTTAGGACCGTTATAGTTACGGCCGCCGTTTACTGGGGCTTCGGTTCAAAGCTTCGCTTGCGCTAACCTCTCCCCTTAACCTTCCAGCACCGGGCAGGTGTCAGCCCCTATACTTCGCCTTGCGGCTTCGCAGAGACCTGTGTTTTTGCTAAACAGTCGCCTGGGCCTATTCACTGCGGCTTTTCCGGGCTATTCACCCTAAAAAGCACCCCTTCTCCCGAAGTTACGGGGTCATTTTGCCGAGTTCCTTAACGAGAGTTCTCTCGCACACCTTAGGATTCTCTCCTCGCCTACCTGTGTCGGTTTGCGGTACGGGCACCTTACATCTCACTAGAGGCTTTTCTTGGCAGCGTGGAATCAGGAACTTCGGTACTATATTTCCCTCGCCATCACAGCTCCGCCTTAATGGAAACGGGATTTGCCTCGTTTCCGGCCTAACTGCTTGGACGCGCATATCCAACAGCGCGCTTACCCTATCCTTCTGCGTCCCCCCATCGTTCAAACGATGTATAGGTGGTACAGGAATATCAACCTGTTGTCCATCGCCTACGCCTTTCGGCCTCGGCTTAGGTCCCGACTAACCCTGAGCGGACGAGCCTTCCTCAGGAAACCTTAGGCATTCGGTGGAAGGGATTCTCACCCTTCTTTCGCTACTCATACCGGCATTCTCACTTCTAAGCGCTCCACCAGTCCTTCCGGTCTGACTTCAACGCCCTTAGAACGCTCTCCTACCATCGACACCTAATGGTGTCAATCCACAGCTTCGGTGATACGTTTAGCCCCGGTACATTTTCGGCGCGGAGTCACTCGACCAGTGAGCTATTACGCACTCTTTAAATGGTGGCTGCTTCTGAGCCAACATCCTGGTTGTCTAAGCAACTCCACATCCTTTTCCACTTAACGTATACTTTGGGACCTTAGCTGGTGGTCTGGGCTGTTTCCCTTTCGACTACGGATCTTATCACTCGCAGTCTGACTCCCAAGAATAAGTATTTGGCATTCGGAGTTTGACTGAATTCGGTAACCCGTTGGGGGCCCCTAGTCCAATCAGTGCTCTACCTCCAATACTCTCATCTTGAGGCTAGCCCTAAAGCTATTTCGGAGAGAACCAGCTATCTCCAGGTTCGATTGGAATTTCTCCGCTACCCACACCTCATCCCCGCACTTTTCAACGTGCGTGGGTTCGGGCCTCCATTCAGTGTTACCTGAACTTCACCCTGGACATGGGTAGATCACCTGGTTTCGGGTCTACGACCTCATACTCATTCGCCCTATTCAGACTCGCTTTCGCTGCGGCTCCGTCTTATCAACTTAACCTCGCATGAAATCGTAACTCGCCGGTTCATTCTACAAAAGGCACGCCATTACCCATTAACGGGCTTTGACTACTTGTAGGCACACGGTTTCAGGATCTATTTCACTCCCCTTCCGGGGTGCTTTTCACCTTTCCCTCACGGTACTGGTTCACTATCGGTCACTAGGGAGTATTTAGCCTTGGGAGATGGTCCTCCCTGCTTCCGACGGGATTTCTCGTGTCCCGCCGTACTCAGGATCCACTCAGGAGGGAACGAAGTTTCAACTACAGGGTTTTTACCTTCTTTGACGGACCTTTCCAGATCACTTCATTTACCCCGTTCCTTTGTAACTCCATGTTGAGTGTCCTACAACCCCAAGAGGCAAGCCTCTTGGTTTGGGCTAATTCCGTTTCGCTCGCCGCTACTCAGGAAATCGCATTTGCTTTCTCTTCCTCCGGGTACTTAGATGTTTCAGTTCCCCGGGTCTGCCTTCAGTACCCTATGTATTCAGGTAAAGATACTGTTCCATTACGAACAGTGGGTTTCCCCATTCGGAAATCTCCGGATCAAAGCTTACTTACAGCTCCCCGAAGCATATCGGTGTTAGTCCCGTCCTTCATCGGCTCCTAGTGCCAAGGCATCCACCGTGCGCCCTTTCTAACTTAACCGTTAAAAAGATCTTACAGATGCTTTGAAAAAAATTAATTGCCTTCTATCTATTATCTAGTTTTCAAGGAACAAAGCAGAAAGAATCCATCACATCGTGATGCTTGTCTTTCCTATTTGAATGAATTACTCATTCAAAACTGAACAAAACAAAAGCGCTCTCGTAATTATCCTTAGAAAGGAGGTGATCCAGCCGCACCTTCCGATACGGCTACCTTGTTACGACTTCACCCCAATCATCTGTCCCACCTTAGGCGGCTGGCTCCATAAAGGTTACCTCACCGACTTCGGGTGTTACAAACTCTCGTGGTGTGACGGGCGGTGTGTACAAGGCCCGGGAACGTATTCACCGCGGCATGCTGATCCGCGATTACTAGCGATTCCGGCTTCATGTAGGCGAGTTGCAGCCTACAATCCGAACTGAGAATGGCTTTATGGGATTCGCTTACCTTCGCAGGTTTGCAGCCCTTTGTACCATCCATTGTAGCACGTGTGTAGCCCAGGTCATAAGGGGCATGATGATTTGACGTCATCCCCACCTTCCTCCGGTTTGTCACCGGCAGTCACCTTAGAGTGCCCAACTGAATGCTGGCAACTAAGATCAAGGGTTGCGCTCGTTGCGGGACTTAACCCAACATCTCACGACACGAGCTGACGACAACCATGCACCACCTGTCACTCTGTCCCCCGAAGGGGAAAGCCCTATCTCTAGGGTTGTCAGAGGATGTCAAGACCTGGTAAGGTTCTTCGCGTTGCTTCGAATTAAACCACATGCTCCACCGCTTGTGCGGGCCCCCGTCAATTCCTTTGAGTTTCAGCCTTGCGGCCGTACTCCCCAGGCGGAGTGCTTAATGCGTTAGCTGCAGCACTAAAGGGCGGAAACCCTCTAACACTTAGCACTCATCGTTTACGGCGTGGACTACCAGGGTATCTAATCCTGTTTGCTCCCCACGCTTTCGCGCCTCAGTGTCAGTTACAGACCAGAAAGTCGCCTTCGCCACTGGTGTTCCTCCAAATCTCTACGCATTTCACCGCTACACTTGGAATTCCACTTTCCTCTTCTGCACTCAAGTTCCCCAGTTTCCAATGACCCTCCACGGTTGAGCCGTGGGCTTTCACATCAGACTTAAGGAACCACCTGCGCGCGCTTTACGCCCAATAATTCCGGACAACGCTTGCCACCTACGTATTACCGCGGCTGCTGGCACGTAGTTAGCCGTGGCTTTCTGGTTAGGTACCGTCAAGGTACCAGCAGTTACTCTGGTACTTGTTCTTCCCTAACAACAGAACTTTACGACCCGAAGGCCTTCTTCGTTCACGCGGCGTTGCTCCGTCAGACTTTCGTCCATTGCGGAAGATTCCCTACTGCTGCCTCCCGTAGGAGTCTGGGCCGTGTCTCAGTCCCAGTGTGGCCGATCACCCTCTCAGGTCGGCTACGCATCGTCGCCTTGGTGAGCCATTACCTCACCAACTAGCTAATGCGCCGCGGGCCCATCTATAAGTGACAGCCGAAACCGTCTTTCCATCTTCTCTCATGCGAGAAAAGAACGTATCCGGTATTAGCTCCGGTTTCCCGAAGTTATCCCAGTCTTATAGGCAGGTTGCCCACGTGTTACTCACCCGTCCGCCGCTAATCTCAGGGAGCAAGCTCCCATCGATTCGCTCGACTTGCATGTATTAGGCACGCCGCCAGCGTTCGTCCTGAGCCAGGATCAAACTCTCCGAAGAAATGTTTGACTTGCTCATTTTGCTTTTTTGATAGTGTGTGCTCACTTAAAATTTAACGTTGGCGCTTTGTTTTGTTCAGTTTTCAAAGAGCAATATTTTGTATCGCTTCTTCAGCGACTTAATTAGTGTAACACCTTTCAAACATCATGTCAACAACAAGTTTTCATTTTCTCTTGCTGCATTTAATGTCTCAAGCGGTGTATTTAATATATTAGCACTTGCATATAGACAAGTCAATTTAATTCTCAAAAAAATTCCTTCTTTTTTTAAAACTACCACCTCCTTCTATATATATACTCCTTCTTTCTATTAATGGTATTTCGAAGCATAGAGAATTTAATGTCCCTAATTCCCGACCTTGCTAATGAATAAACAAAAAACAGGAGTGCAGCTAATTATAGCTACCCTCCTGTTTTTGAAAGTTTATTTATTGATAGCAATTACGTCCGCTTCTTCTCTATCTACATTTCCGGCCTTCTCAATCTTCACACTTTCACCCTCGGAAAGATTGGTAAAGACGATTGGCGTAATGATAGAGGTGGCATTGTTTTTGACATACTCTAAATCGACTTTAAGCAACGGCTGTCCGCTTGTCACTTTATCTCCTTGAGCGACAAGAGCTTCGAAGCCTTTGCCTTCTAACTTCACTGTATCGATCCCGACATGTATTAAGATTTCACGTCCAGCATCGGAAACGATACCTATTGCATGTTTAGTCGGGAATAGGTTAACGATCGTACCATCTACAGGAGAAACGACCAAACCTTCCTCCGGTAAAATGGCAAACCCATCACCCATCATTTTTTCAGCAAAGACTGGATCAGGCACTTCCGTAATCGGTTTTAATTCCCCTTTAATAGGTGAAATAAAGCGTTCGGAAACTTCATCCGTCCTTAAAGGTTTCGGGACGATATCCTCGATTTGTTTTTCCACGCCTACTTCAGGAGACGCTTCTACTTTACGAGGCCTTTTTCCATCGATGATATCTTTCATTTGCCCTTTGATTGTTTCTGAACGAGGTCCGAAAATTGCCTGAATGTTATTGCCCACTTCCAGAACTCCAGCGGCACCAAGTTTCTTCAACCTATTCTTATCAACGTTACCGATATCATTCACTGATACACGAAGGCGAGTAATGCAAGCATCTAAGTGAGAAATATTTTCTTTCCCACCCATTGCTTCCAAGATATCCCCAGGTAGACTTCCGGCTGTACTTGCAGACCCTTCAGTTTCCTCGTCCTCTTCCACTTCACGGCCAGGAGTTTTAAGGTTAAACTTCCTTATCGCAAATCGGAATCCAAAGTAATAGATAACCGCAAAGACTAAACCGACTGGGATAACGATCCAAGCATTGGTTTGAGGATTAATTAAACCAAACAGTACGTAATCGATCAAACCACCCGAAAACGTCATCCCGATTTTCACATCCAGTAAATGCATAGTCATGAAAGATAGACCTGCAAACAGACAGTGAATCCCGAAAAGTACCGGTGCAACAAATAAGAAGGCAAATTCAAGAGGCTCAGTAATCCCCGTCAAGAAAGATGTAAGCGCCGCCGAAGCCATCAAGCCACCGACAATTTTCTTTCGTTCCGGTCTTGCTTCATGATAAATGGCCAAAGCTGCAGCTGGCAATCCGAACATCATGAACGGATATTTACCAGTCATGAAGGTACCTGCCGTTAAATTCTGTACGCCATCTTTAATTTGCGCCATGAAGATGGCTTGGTCACCCCTGACTGGCGTTCCCCCACCTTGAGGGATATAGCTGCCAAATTCAAACCAGAATGGTGAATAGAAGATATGATGCAGTCCAAACGGAATTAACGCACGTTCTACAATCCCGAACACTAAAGCTCCCAGAGTCAGGTTAGCCCCCAACATATTTTCAGAAAATGAATTTAGCCCCGATTGAATCGTCGGCCAAACTAAAATCATCAACAACCCAAGAATAACTGCGCTTGCAGCCGTTACAATGGGTACAAAACGTTTACCTGCAAAGAATCCTAAATATGAAGGCAGTTCAATTTCATAAAATTTATTATACATAACAGCAGCCATGACACCGACAATAATACCGCCGAACACGCCTGTTCCCAACGTTGGGATTCCCAAAACATTGCTATACACCGCTCCATTTTTCGCAATGTCGGCAGCGTCAATTCCAAGAACAGTTCCCATTGTTACATTCATAATTAAGAACCCGATAATCGCAGCCAGCCCGGCAACACCATCTCCGCCAGCTAGACCAATCGCGACCCCCACAGCAAACAATAAGGGAAGATTCCCAAAAATAATATTCCCAGCATTCTCCATGACCGATGCGACCATTTCGACTCCGCCACTCGCAAGAAACGGGGCGATATCCAACAAAGTTTCGTTTTGCAATGCATTACCAAAAGCAAGTAAAATTCCCGCCGCTGGTAAAATGGCTACAGGAAGCATCAAAGCTTTTCCGATTTTTTGCAAAACACCAAACAACTTCTTAAACATAGGTTTTCCTCCTCTTTACTGTTTTTCCACGCTAATAAAACGGTTACATTTAACGATGGAGTTCATCTTCCCACGCAACAGAATTCAATACAAAAAAGGCATAAGCAAAGATAGGATTGAAAAGAAGTTCAGGTATATAATACCCTCTTTCATAACAATCATTCTCCTCACTTATGCCTGATCGAATCAGTAACACGTAAGTTAATGTATTTTTATTTGATTTTCTTTTGTAATCGTTGGATATGCATCGTTAGATAGACAGCTTCCGCATCACAAACCGGTCTGCCTAATTTCTGCTGCATAATTTTTATTAGCTTCCATGAGATATTGTAACACAAAGGATATTCTTCTTTCAATAGCAATGCAATTTTTTCAGGTTCATCGACCATTTCGCCAGCCAAAACCCTGTCTATCATAAATCTTAAATGACGGACCAAACGTGTATAATCAATGCTTTCCTTATTAATTTTTACGTTTAGCTGTTCTTCAACGACTTGGATAAGATGATAGATTAACTGCGAATGCTGATTGACTTCCGATAAGTCTTTATTTGCTATTGCACTATGAATATGAAGGGTAATGAAACCGATTTCCCCTTGGGGTAGGCCTATGCCTGTCTTATCTTGAATTAAATCGATTACATCAACAGCAATATCATGTTCAAAAGGATAAAGGGTTATCGTTTCTTTCAAGAATGGGTTTTTGATAGTCATTCCTTGTGAAACACGCTGAAGGGCGAACAGTAAATGATCTGTTAAACCGACATGTATATGTTCATTGAGTTTTCCGGTTACTCGATCGTTAATGAGATGAATGGATTCTATAATGGCAGCTTGAAGATTTTGATCGATCTGCGGCAAAAGTTTTTTGTAACTTTCCTGTTCCTTAACATTTTTCAGAACGAACGTTTTCTCCGCAAGTTCCGGACTTAACTCTTCACCTTTCTTTCGGTTGAAGCCCAAGCCCTTTCCAATAGAGACGACTTCACCATACGTCGGATGCGTGGCTATCACCACGTTATTGTTCAAAACCTTTTCAACGATAAAACCATTCATTTTTCTCCCTCATTTTTTCTCAAAGTCATCCCTATGCCCCATACAGGATAAAGTGCTTAGTACTTAGTACTTTTACTATACACGATATGAGCTTTCTCTTACAACATGAAAGAAGAGCCCCAAAAGTCAGGGCTCTTCTTACTTACTCGCATTATTACTTCAAGAAAATGAAATATAGAAGGAAGACGACTCCAAGACCCCACATGATCGGGTGAACTTCTTTAGCCCTTCCTTTCATCGACATCGTGATCGGATAGAAGATGAATCCACAAGCTATCCCTGTCGCAATTGAATATGTCATGGGCATCATAATAACGGTAAAGAAGGCTGGAACAGCAATTTCGAACTTCTGCCAGTCAATATTTTTAAGTGAAGATGCCATTAATACTCCGACTATAACCAATGCCGGCGCAGTCACCGCAGATGTCACCACTGAAAGAAGCGGGAAGAAGAAAAGGGATAGGACAAACAGCAAACCTGTTACTACAGCTGCAAAACCGCTTCGAGCACCAGCAGCAACACCCGATGTTGACTCTACATAAGATGTAGTGGTGGAAGTACCAAGAATTGCACCTGAAACGATGGATAATGAATCGGCAAGTAATCCTTTTCCCACTCTAGGAAGTACATTATCCTTCATCAGTCCAGCTTGTTGCGCAACAGCCACCAACGTACCGGCTGTATCAAAGAAAGCTACGAACAGAAAAGTCAATATCACGATTAACATTTGACCAGTGAAAAGATCACCGGGATTTCCGAAGGCATCGAATGCAACTCCGAAAGTAGGAGCAATGCTAGGAACGGCACCGATTATTTTCTCCGGCACCGGCACTTGCCCAAAGATCATTCCTGCAATGGCTGTAATGACCATTCCTATGAACACGCCGCTTTTAACGCCTCTCGTCATCAAAATGACGGTTACAACAATTCCAAAAACAGCCAATAAAGTATTTCCTGAGGTTAAGTCACCCAATCCGACAAGGACGCTGTCATCATTCGTGATGATTCCAGCATTTTGAAACCCTACAAAAGTAATGAATAAGCCGATACCAGCTCCAACTGCGTATTTAAGTTCGACTGGAATTGCATTAATGATTTTCTCCCGTATTCCCGATAGGGAAAGCAAAACGAAGATAATCCCTGAAATCAATACCCCTGTTAAAGCAGTCTGCCAAGGAATTCCAAAACCAAGTACAACGGTGAAAGCGAAGAAAGCATTCAATCCCATACCTGGCGCCAGCGATATTGGATACCTGGCTATGAGCCCCATCAATATCGAGCCAATCGCAGCTGCTAAGGCAGTCGCTGCAAAAACTGCTCCGTAGTCCATTCTCAATTCATCTGGATAGTCCTCGATGCTTTGTAAAGTCAGCATCACAGGGTTAACAACCAGGATATATGCCATCGAAAGGAACGTAGTTAGTCCGCCAAGTATTTCACGGCGATAATTAGTTCCCAGCTCATTAAACCGAAAATAATTTTTCATTATGAGTCTCCCCTATCATAAGATCGTAAGCCAACAGACAAATGCCCCATTCGCTTCCGAAGGGGGCTTGACTAGATCATGTAAAGAAGTGGCGGTTTATCCTTGCTCGCGCCAATCCATTCACATCGTAGTCAAGCCGTTCACGGCAGCTTGGTAGAAACTTTTGGGCCATATCCCCAATATTATACGACAATTATGTTTTTTTATTATTATAGGTATAGTGTACCAGTCACTAAAATAACCGTCAATACGCCAAACGAATATTTTTTATGTAATTTTAGGCATTGTTCGCGTTTCGCTATATTTCCCTTACTTATTATGGCTATATCTTCATCAACATACGTGAAATGTAAGTATTCAACATATTATCTATAATTTTTTTAACAAAAAAATCAGTGAAGGTTAATTCCTTCACTGATTGGATGATTTAATCTTCTATTCCCACTCGATAGTTGCAGGTGGCTTGGAAGTAATGTCATACACGACGCGGTTAACATGATTAACTTCATTAACGATTCTCGTTGAGATGATTTCAAGTACATCCCATGGGATTCTCGCCCAATCGGAAGTCATTCCGTCAATGGATGTTACAGCACGGATCCCGATTGTGTAATCATACGTACGGGCGTCGCCCATTACCCCTACACTACGAATATTAGGAAGCACCGTAAAGTACTGCCAAATTTCACGTTCCAAACCATTATTTTTAATTTCTTCACGTAAGATATGGTCAGATTCACGAACGATTTCAAGTTTTTCATCTGAAATTTCACCTAATACACGAATGCCTAAACCTGGACCTGGGAATGGTTGACGCCAAACGATTTCATCCGGAATGCCCATTTCACTTCCAAGTGCACGCACTTCATCCTTGAATAGAGTATTCAATGGCTCGATCAATTTAAATTGCATATCTTCCGGCAGACCACCAACGTTATGATGCGATTTAATTGTTTGTGCAGTAGCCGTACCACTTTCAATAATGTCTGTGTACAGTGTCCCTTGTGCAAGGAATTCAATACCTTCAAGCTTTGTTGCTTCGTCATCAAATACGTAGATAAACTCGTTACCGATGATTTTCCGTTTTTGTTCCGGATCTGAAACGCCAGCAAGTTTCGATAGGAAGCGTTCCGATGCATCGACCTTGATTACGTTCATATTGAAGCCTTCCCTGAATGTTTCCATTACACCTTCGGCTTCCCCTTTACGAAGTAATCCATGATCAACGAAAATACATGTTAGCTGATCGCCAATCGCTTTATGGATCAATACAGCCACAACGGATGAATCCACTCCGCCGCTCAATGCGCATAACACTTTTTTATCTCCGACCGTTTGACGGATTTTCTCCATCTCGATTTCAATGAAGTTCTCCATTGACCAGTCACCTTTGCAACCACAAACGCCGAATACGAAATTTTTCAAAATGTCATTTCCGTAAACTGAATGACGGACTTCAGGATGGAATTGTACGGCATACAATTTACGTGACTCGTCACTCATAGCCGAAATTGGGCAAGACGGGTTCGTTCCATCAATCGTGAAACCTTCAGGCGTTTCCACTACTAAATCACCATGGCTCATCCAAACGATTTGTTCTTTTGGCAAGTCACTGAATAACTTGGACTCATTTTGGATGGCAAGTGTCGCTTTTCCGTATTCACGGTTTTTAGCTGGTTCCACTTTCCCCCCAAAATGTTTGGTCATAAGCTGCATGCCATAACAAATACCAAAAATCGGTAGGCCCATTTCGAATATGCGTTCATCACAACCAAATGCAGTTGCATCATAAACACTGTTCGGACCACCTGAGAAAATAATTCCCGTTGGGTTCATTTTCTCGATTTCTTCTACAGTAATTGTATGAGGATGAAGCTCACTGTACACACCAAATTCACGGATACGACGAGTGATCAATTGGTTATATTGGCTTCCGAAATCAAGTACTACGATCATTTCCTGGTTTTTTTGCAATTCTGTTTTCCCCGGCACAAACGTCACCTCTATCAATGTAATTCACTCATAAAATCGAGTGATACTTTCTTATAAAAAATATTATCATAAAAAAAGAAAAACTAAAAATCCACCCTCAAAAATACACAAAAAGTATAGACGAAGGCAGATTTTCAGCTTTCCTGTTAAAATCCGCCTTCATAGTCAAATCATTTACGGTGATTCGGTAGAAACTTTCGATCCATATTATCGAGGATATATGAAGGATATATTAGTTTAAGTTAGTTTTTGTTATTGTATCAATATAATAAAAACCTGGTCAAGAGCTAGTTTTTTTCATTAAGCTTTCCCAACCGTTTTGAAAGTGCTCCCATTCGCTATCTTCCACGTCTCCACGATATATCATTAACTCGTATCCAGCCGTCAATTCACTCATCTCATCCGTATCGTACACTGCATCCACATAGGCGGCGTACTCCCTTAAAGTTTGCCCCTCCGGACGAACTAAACCAGCTCGCTTTAATTGTTTCAATAATATTAAATAGGCTTTCGTGAAATGAGCACCGGTTTTATTTTTATAACGAAGAATCTGCAGATGTGGAATCCACTTCCTTCTGGAGAAATAACCAATTGAAGCGAGAATCATTACACCTAACAGCGTGATGGCAGTCCATTTAAAGAGAACTTCAGAGCCCCCTATACCAGTTTCCCCTGATGATTGGGTTTCCCTATCGGGTGTATCCTGACGTTCCCTGGTCTCTTTTTTTGTTTGCTCTTCATTAGTTGGGCCGGGGCTCTTAATCTTTTCCTGTTTCAATTCCGAATCGTAAAATTCAACTTCCCCGTTGAATCCCTTTGTCGGCTCGAAGGGGACCCAACCTATCCCAGAAAAATAAACCTCGGCCCAGGAATGTGCATTATTATTGGTCACCTTATAAACGGATTCACCATCATGGATTGACTTTTCACCTTCCGTGTAGCCCTTTACCCACCTGGCAGGTATATTGGCGGCACGGAGTAAAACGACCATTGCACTTGAAAAATTATCACAATACCCTATCTGTGTCTCGAATAAAAATTGATCGACATAATCTTGATTTGTCCCCGGATACGGAATATCGTCTTTTGAATAAATGAATTCAGGACCGTCGAAGTAATCCTCAATGGCTTTTGCTTTATCGTACCAATTCGTTTCATTTCTTGTAAGTTGGGATCCCAATTCATAGATCCGGTTTGGCAATCCCTCAGGAAGCTGTGTGTTTTTTTCCATTAACAAATCCATCGTTTCGTCAGGTTCTGTGATCTTTCTTAACTCAGCTATATCAAAACTCGGCATATCATAGACCAGCTCATACTCTTCCATGACCAGTCTTTCTCCATTTTCCCGTTCAGAAATGATTTTGTCGATACCCTGATAATATTTAAAATCCATTCCGTTTTTGGCCTCAATCTTTTTTAAATATCCGGACTGCGGATGGAGTATATGCGAATATGTTTCCGTCATGGTTACTTTTGCCGTCATTTCTTCTGTTTTCTCTACTTCAGGAACCTTAATATCTAAAGATGTCATATCCTGCCCGTTGGAAAAAGAATGAAAGTCCGTTTCCGGTATGGAAACCCATCCTTTACCGGTATAAATATCTTTGTTCTCGACTTTCCAATAATGTCCTGCAGGTGCATTATTGTAAAAAACGATGGAACTATCTGGCTCTATCGAACCGCCAAGATCCGAATCGTCTTCATCATATCCGACACTTTTACCCTTCGAACCACCGTCTTCTTTAACCGCTTTATCAGAATAAGAAGTAATATAAGGAACTGGGTCCGCCCACTGCGGAGAGAGCTTTGGGGCACCGAATCCAACAAGGACACTTACCAATATCATACCGGTTAGCATCAAGATCCACTTATTGATGGCAGTCATAGGAAACCGTATTCTCTCCTGTATCGTTAGACGCAGCAGGGATAGTAGACCGAGCATCAAGAACCCGATGATGATGATTCTTACCATTGCCTTATCCCCCACATAGGGAGTGAAAGTATCAAGTACAGAGATAAAAATCACCGTTAACATAAAAAAGAAAAAGATGCTTTGCCTCACCATCACCCAGTAATGGATCAAATATGTTACTAGCCAAAGAAGAACAAAAAATAGAAATGTTCGAAATGGATTGGTGATCGACTCCCAATTCCCATCGTACATATACCCAAGGTTGCCCGTAAAATCCACTAGAAATCCTTTCAACCATGATAATTGAAATAAAGCGCTTTTGGAATGAAGGAACTGTAATGAAATCATAATATAAGCAATAATGAGAATAATTCGGATTGACCAATGAATGCGGAAATAATGCAGTAGTAGGGAATAAATCAAAAATAGGACAAAAATGATGATATTACCTGTATCGGTGAGTTTATCGACAGGCCTTAACCATTCAGTAATCAACAACAGACCAAATATATATAAGAGGACATGCATGAACCTTTCCAACTTTTCGGTAGTGACATTCATTTTGCCATCACCCCTGATCTGTCAAACTTTAGTTGGCCATGTTCAAAAAAGCTAACCTTTATCCCCCTCGAGACAGCTGTAGAACTTGACATCTTTTCCTCATCAGTAAGATCGGCCTGTTTCTTTACACATAACATTAATCCCTGATTAGCGCGGAAAGCACTCAATAAGTCCACCTTTTCTAAGGTTAAGTCTGAAACTATGAATATCACAGCAGCGTTTGCCGGAAGTCTGCCCTTACTTACATTTTCTTCCAATGCATTCACAACACTATGTTCTTCTTTAGCAAGTCGGTAAAAAATCTTTCGTCTCTGGTTATTTCCTGCTCCTGTCGGTATGATTAGTCTCGATCCCATACTTGCATACCCAATCTCCATGCCTTTTTTTAACATGGCGTGTGCAATGGAAGCCGTGATTACAACTGATTCTTCAAATAAATCCGATGGATTATTATCAAGCATGATGAATACATCCCTGTTTTTCTGCACTTCGAATTCTTTCGTCATGATTTCATTCGTTCTGGCCGTCGCCTTCCAATTAATCCATGACAACTGATCGCCTGGCTGATACTCTCTTACCCCGGAGACCACTGAATGTTCCCGTTTAGTTTTCTTTGTTGAACCCACTGCCCCCTGATTGAACACTCGATCAAGATCACTGTAGGCAAGTTCATGATATTGAGGGAAAACAGTTATCTTCAAAGGTGAACTATATATCGCCTCCCTTTCAGCGAGCCCGAAAAAGTCCCCTATCCTGAAGCGGATCGATTGAAACGAGTGCTCTCCACGAGGCAAGTTTTCCAAGGTATATGACATGCTGAAGGTACGCTTGAATCCCGGAAAGATAAGTATTTTCCTTTGGAATCCCCTATCTTCCATCTCCTGAGGCAATTCCTCCTCTACCACCATAAATAATAGGGGCAGCCGGTTTTTACGGGTAAACGTCACGGCTATTTGAACGGATTCCCCGGCCTGGCATTCCCGTTTATTGACCTTTCTCTCAACGGTAAAGGCATGCATCGGATAAAACAGCAGAATCGCAGCGTACGCAGAAAATGGAAAAAACGAATAAAAAATAAACCAACTGACAAAACCGCCTTGAAACATTGCAAAGCAAAAGGAAATGGCCATGAGTAATACCAGTCCGATCACACTCATATTTCCCCTTAAAAAGTTGATGAATTTGCGCATCAGGTCACAGCCCGCTTCACAGGCACTTGAGTTGTCGCGACAATTTCATGTATCACCATTCCTGCATCGAATCCATCATAATTCGCTTCAGGTTTCAAAATGAGCCGGTGGGAGAATACGAATGGAACTAAATATTGAATATCGTCCGGTAGAACATAGTCCCTTCCCTGAATCAGTGCGTAAGCTTGAGCTGCTTTCATCAAGGCTATCGATCCACGCGGGCTTACCCCCAAATAGACCCCTTCATGAGTACGGGTTCGATTCGCCAACTCAACGATATAACGTTTTATTGTGTCATCCACTATCACCGCTTTTACCTCTGCCTGTAATGCTATCAATTCATCTATGGTGATGACGGATTCCAGCTCCTCAAGCGGTGCCATATGTTGAGCCCTATGAAGTACCTCCATCTCGTCTTCCACACTTGGATAGCCCATTTTCATTTTTAATAGGAATCTATCCAATTGAGCCTCTGGAAGCGGATATGTTCCCTCGTACTCGATCGGATTTTGTGTTGCCATTACGAAAAAGGGCTTCTCCAATCCTCTTGTGACACCATCTATCGTCACACTTGCCTCTTCCATGGCTTCAAGCAAGGCAGACTGCGTTTTCGGCGAGGTCCGGTTAATTTCATCGGCTAAAATAATATGTCCCATTATCGGTCCCGGTCTAAAAATGAATTCTTGTTCCTTAGGATTAAAGATCGAAACACCAGTTACATCAGAAGGCAGTAAATCAGGCGTGAATTGTATACGTTTAAAGCTTGCACCTATTGATTTTGCCAGTGCCCTTACCATGACTGTCTTTCCCACACCCGGAACATCCTCCAATAAGACATGCCCGCCGGAAAGAAGTGCCACGATGCTTAGTTCTGCTATATCCCGTTTTCCGATAATCACCTTTTCGATATTCCCTAGAATCATTTCCAGCTTTTGATTGATCTGCTTATAAATCATTCTCTACCTCCTGAGATCACCCTATCAATATTTCATATCTTTTCTATATCAAAACCCGACTTTTTTTACATTAAGATCCAATTAAACCTTACATTGTAAGTTTACTAGATATTCAGTAAACCATAAACGAATTTCTCTAAAAATATTAATGCTGCTTAATGTTATCATAACTTGTTCAAATAACACGAAGAAGGATGCACCAATATATTGGCGCATCCTTTCCATTTCCCGCTCGCTCATCAGGGCAATAGAGCTACGATCATCTGGAATGCATTCTTAAGGAATTAAAAATGAACCAACTTCCTTTCTTTCTTAATTATGCTAAAATGGATGCAATCCACTCAAAGATATAAGAGGTACTGATCATGTATAAAAGATTCTTCATTTTGATTTTCGCAGTTGCCCTTCTTTTAGGGCTTCTTAAAACGATTATGGATATGTAGCAAAAAAGCCCAATTCCTGACATATGCCAGAAATCGGGCTTTTTTCATTTTCGTTTAACCTCACCATTCAGCTTCCCCATTTTCGGAATAAGGATAAAAAACAAACAACCGACCAAAAGTGCCAAAACAATTCCGAGCAATATCGTCAGGTCAAAATTAAGGGTAGGCTCCGTTTCTTCTTCACTTCTCGTTCGAATGCTGACTTCCGAGAATAATCCAAGCTGTTCTGCTTTTGAAGCGATGGTATTATTTTGATTCTCCGTTACCGGAGACAGAAACAGTGAGTCCTTCACCGAGTCAATGACATCATATTTACCTCTTTCAAAAGTAAGGTCTTTTAGTTCTTCAGGCAGTTCTTGCTTCTGTTCCAACAATCCTTCCTCATGGAAATACTCCGTTTGAATATCAATATCCTTTTCTTGATACTCATTGGGCTCCACCATGGGTTCCTCTTCTGCCCCGGCATGCGCTGTATAGCTAAAGAACAGGATGAACAAGACTGGCATTACGAATTTACTCCACTTCATGGGCCATTTCTCTTCTTTCTGTCAGACGCTTCACTATATATGGAATGACCGTTCCGATAAGCGTCAGTACAATCAAGATGATGATAGCCGGAATGAATGCAGACTGATTACCGAATTGAATGGACATGTATACGTCTGCAACCGGGTGTTCAACATTGAAATTCGGCATGATTAAATCCAATAATGGAATGGTAAAGAAACTGATCAAACCAATCACAAGGATAGCACCGACAAACGGACCAATTGAGAAGGCAAGTCGTGTAAACGCTGAACAGAAGAATAAAAGCAGGACAGTGAAAACAGTCCATTTAATCTCCTGCATATCTCCCAGTGGATAAATCTTCAAACCATATATACTGATTATTAAACCTACGATCAGATTCAATAAGGTAAACAAGGCCGCATGGACCATCATTGGAATGGTTTCATAATGATGCATGAAGAAACCGATCAATAACCCAGAAATGAGTATGATCACCAACATGACGATTGGCGGGATATTAACCTTTTCCTGATGAAGGACTTCACCGCTTATTTGAACGGGATTCGCTAAATATTCATACACATACCCGTTCTGCTGATCATCGACCAGAGTGTTATTCAAGACACTATATACGTCTGTCTTGATTTTTACGGTTGAGTCTACATTTTGGGACCAATTATCATTAAGCTGATCGGCCCTTTCCTGTACGGACCCCACTTTCGCTTGCAGGTCTGCTGTATCCTTCGTAACCGTGTCTTGTCGTTCCGCTACAGAGTTGACAAGGTCGGAAATGAGGCCGACAGTTGTTGCCGTATTGTCTTGAAGTGATACAAACATTTCGCCATCAAGGTTTACTGGCGGTTCCGTCTCTAATTCAGGAGCTTCCATATGATCTGACAAATTGGCAGACACTCCTTGAGCCCTTTCGGTAATTGCCGCTAATACAGCTAAAGTTGCTTTCTGCCCTGATTCGACGTTTGCATCATATTCCTGCATATAACCCATAATGGAGTCGGAGAACATTCCAAAGTCTTCATTTACTCCCGCTAAACTCGCCTTGACGAGCTTTGCTTCTTCATCTACGTTTCCGGAAACCCCATTTTTCAAGTTTTCCAATTCTTTTATATTGGCTGCAAATACCTTATCTACATTTGCTTCCGTGACTCTTTCAGCCAACTCACCATAAGATGAGAGCGAACCGTAATAGGCAAGGAGGGTAGTTGAATCCCGGTTAGTGATAGGATTATCAAAGGCCTTCACCAACATTGCCCGCCTTTCTCCCCCCACTTTTTCAAGGAGTGACTGTTCGAGATTCTTGATCTCTGCGATGGCCTCGTCAATTGTCATACTCTGGATGTCCTGTAATTTTTGAATATCTTCCTGTGACTTTTTCCATTGGTCACCTAAATCCTTATAATTCGTGCCGAGTTCATTATAATCAGTCTGTAATTGCGTAAACTGAGCGAGCAGATCACTATATGAATCTACCAGTGTATTAAACTCCGTAATCACTTGATTATAATTTCCCGTTCTGCCGTTCACCGTGCCGCTAAGATTATTGATTTCTGCTTGGAGCTCTGCTGTAAGAATATTGATTTGTTCGGCAGTTCCTTCACTTCCCTCTGCCGGCACCAAACTTTCAAGTGCCGTGTTGATGCCATTTATTTGATCCAGCAGTACCTGGAGTGATAGTTCATCAATCGGATCCTTCTTTGAAGGAGCAGCATCCGATTCACCTTTACCCGTTTCCGTTTCAATTTCTTCTATAGAGGTCGTTTCTTCATCGATAATTTCCCCATCACCAGAGCTGCTTGCAAGATTTCCCCTTTGCATTAGTAAAGTGGATTGAAGGTTATCAAGACCCCCCTCTTCAGATTGTTTCAATTGTTCAATCGAGCTTTGTTGATCTTGGGTGATTTTCGTGATTTGTTCTACTTGTTTGTCTTTCATGCTTGTTGAAAACTGTTCCAATTCATTATTACTAGAATCAAGTTTCTGCTGCATGATTCCAACATTCTCACTAATGCCTTGGTCATTAAGACTGAATTTCGTATTCATCCCTTGCTGAATCTCTGGTACAGATTGGTTCCCTTCATTCAACACCTTGTCATATGATTGAATACTCTCCTTGACAAGCTGCTGATTTTGGGTCGATGCCTTCTCAAAAAGGTTACTTTGAGCTTTTTGATACTCCTCAAAAGAAACAACATCCTTCACAAAGGAAGCCATTTGGGCCTTAGTGTCCCCAATTTCACCCATTGTTTCAGTACTCGTTTTCCCTGCATCCTTCGTCTGGGCAAAGACTCCTTCAAGCATGTCCTTATGCTGCTTGATTTCGCCAGCAAGGCTTTCCGAGCTTGGAGTATAAAACTCATACATCGTGTTTTGAAAAGCGATTTCTTTAGCTAGGACATTATCGAACTTCTTACGAATGTCCTCGACTGATTGGGAAACATAGCTCCAATACTGTGTGGAAATATGCTTATTCATTTTGCTCTTTGTCTTCTCTAATTCCTTTTGTACCTTTTCCATATTCTCTGCATTCAAACTAGGTTGTACCTTGTATTTCATCCCCGCCTTGACAGGCTGTTCATCATCGAACGTATAAATATTCTCTGAAAAATCGGATGGAAAATATATAACTGCATCATACTTTTCATTTGCAAGTCCACTTTCCGCCGTACTTCTATTAACCACAAACCACTCATATTCAGAATCCTTGTCCAATGTAGTAACAAGCTCTGAGCCCATGTAAATGGGTTTTTTGTTAAATTCAGTGCCATTATCTTCATTTACAATGGCGATTTCACGAGAAGCCGTTTCTGTCTTTTTCATTGGATTTTGGCCAATATAGGAAAAAAATAAGATTGGCAGCGCTAAGATCACCAGTATTTTACCGATTAATAGCATCGGTTTTATTTTTTCAGACACTCTCTTGCACTCTCCTTCTTTCTTCACTTAGTGGAATTTGGATTTTACTCTCCTGGCCATTCAGCACAAAGTATCCGTAACCCGGCTGTATTTCTTCTTCTTTTCTGGAATAGGAGAGGGTGTACAAGCTTTGGTCCGATTTTTTAAGAAGCAAAACAGCCTGTCTGACTTGTTTCAGTTCGGTTGTCAACGAATCATACCCCTTGGTGAAGTCGTTGGCATTTCCAGCGACAATCAAACTAAACCCGAGATGGCTGTACAGTTTCATCAAACCACTGATCCTATCCTGAATCCTGCCGTCGATCGTTTGTTGGATTCTTGAAATGCTATCTATGACAAACATGATCGTTGGGAATTCCAGTTGCTTCATCGGTTTCATTTCCAATGCCTCTAGATAACGTCGTTCACGTTCTTCAAATATTCCAGTGATATGATCAAGCCATTCGGTTATCTGATCTTTTGTTTCCACATAGCGTACCTTCTCCTCTAACGCATATGAAGATAGGCCACGATCAACTCCGTCAAATAAACCAATTTCCCCTATCGTCTGTGTAAGCAACGATTCCAAGAGCACTTTAAGGACATTCGTTTTCCCTTTACGTGACTGTCCTACGACAAGCAGGAATGGATTGGAATTCAACTCCACGAGAACAGGTGTAACGCTTTCCTCTGAAAGCCCAATTGGAATGGAATCCTTCTTAATGGCTTGTGAGCAGTAACTCTTGAAGCTGCTGGAATCAAGACGTGTCGGTAACATCGGAATCGCCGGCGGTTTGGCTATTTCCTTATATTTAACCTTATGTTCTGCCACCGCTTGTTTCATTTCTTCCAAAACGGCTATATCATCCGCTCCATCGGCTGGTAAATAAACCTGCGTGAGATAGGTCTGGTCCTTTTTCACCAACGCCCTACCCGGAACAGGTTCATTTTCATAAAGGGTCCTCCCCAAAACTGAATATTGCTCCGAACTGTCCATTAAGTAATGGACGACCTTTGTCTTAAGACTATTCATTAACGGCTGGCGAATCGCATTGATTCTCGTTGCCGTTAATATCATGAATATTCCAAGTGATTGTCCATCACGTGCAAACTGAACGAATTGCGCTTCCTGGTCTTGCATCTCATCCTTCACTAAGTCAAAATTGTCGACCACGATATAAATAATCGGCAATTTATCTTCCACTAATGCATTATAAAGCTTTATGTTACTAAGCTCCTTTTCTGAAAAAAGCTGCTTACGCCTTTCCATCTCCGACTTCATGAATAACATGAATTTTTCAATTTTCCTTAACTCATCGAACCTAAAGTATTCCCCAGTATGAGGCAGCTGGCGTATTGGCAGTAAAGCGCTATTCCCGAAATCGAAAATATAATAATGCAGTTCTTCAGGACTGAATTGATCTGCAAAACTAAAGAGAAGTGTCAAAACGGTGGTTGACTTGCCGTATCCGGAAGAACCAAAAACCCCAACATTCCCATCTTCAATCCAGTTATAGACATAATTTGTCTGGCTCTGCAATTCGGGCTCATCCTTCATTCCAAGGTGGAATTGATTGCTCGCCAAGCTTCTTTCAGCGTTTCTCGATAAACGATCTGAAAGAGGCGGTAGCCACGGGCTTGCCAACTTCTTAATCTCCATTTCTTCCTGTGTCGCCACAATTCGATCCGCCACGGCTTCAATTTCACTAATCTTTTCTTTCCTCTTATTATTGATCTGTTCCGATACATTTGAGATTTGAACAAGACCGAGGTCTGTGACAAGTGCCACTTCATCCTCAGATCCAACCGTATCCTCTAAATAGGGTGCACCGCTCCATGCAGACTGGAACAATTCATAAACCTCGTTATTTCCCACCTGCAAATATCCCCGTCCGGTGACAGTAATATTTGCCGCATCGCTATTTTTAAGAATTTCCTTACTATCATTGGCATCCTGCACTTTTAAGGAAATTTTAAAACGGGCATTACTCCAAATCTGGTTATCGATAACACCGCCAGGCTTTTGTGTAGCAAGAATTAAATGAACACCCAAGCTCCGTCCAATTCTTGCCGTACTCACTAATTCCCTGATGAAATCGGGTTCTTCGTTTTTAAGTTCCGCAAACTCATCTGATATCAAAAATAAATGCGGTAACGGTTCATCCGCTTTGCCTTCTTTGTATAAATCCGTGTAATCGTTGATATGGTTGACTTCATATCGATCAAACATGCGCTGACGTTTCTTTAATTCACTATTAATGGAGGCCAGTGCCCTGGCACTGAAGTTCTTGCTTCCTTCGATATTCGTAATGACTCCCAGCAGATGCGGAATCTGTCTGAATGGCTGTGCCATTCCCCCACCTTTATAATCAATGAGCAAAAAGGCAACTTCATGCGGATGATAATGAACGGCTAATGATAGGATGTAAGTTTGCAGTAATTCACTTTTCCCCGATCCTGTCGTCCCAGCAACCAAACCATGGGGGCCATGCGCCTTTTCATGCAAGTTCAATTCAACCCTATCCGTTTTCCCTTTCAATCCAATGGGTACTGCCAGGGATTTGGAAGACTGATTGGTCTGCCAGTTTTGGCTGATAGGCAGATCTTCCACTTCACGAGCTTTCAATAACTCCAGAAATGAAACCGTTTCTGGTATTGAATTGTTCATCCCCTTTTGATGATCCAGTGAACGCAGCGTACGTGCATAACGCTCATTGCCTTCTTTTGTATGTGTATCAAGTGTAAAAGGAGTATGAACAGCCTTCGTTTGTTGGATGAGAATCTCACCATCGCGATCATTTATATACTTAACAAGCGTATGGACATTTTCCGTCAAACTCTCTTTTGCATCCGCAGCAAAAATCGTCGAGATACCTAAATCTTCTGTTTTACCCTCTAAATATTCCAATATGACATGCTCTGCAATTAAATTGCGATCCGTGACAATAAAGACAAAATGGGGAGTGAATCTTACTTTCCCTTTGTTCTCATCCAAATCTCTTTCCCTCAATAGCTGATAAATCGAAGTAAGTAGCTGGTCGCGTGATTGCTCATTGTATATAAGGCCTTTTGCATAGGCATGCGGCAATTGAAAATGAGGGAGCCATTTCATCCATTCCCATTCTTGGTAATCCTTTTCCGGAAAAATGGCCACAAATCGTACATCATGATAACTATGAAAAAAGGCCAGTTGCCCAATCAATTGTTGCAACTCACGTTTAACAATCGATTCCTTTCCGACCAGACCCATCGATCCGCTTGATAAATCAATGGATAACGGAAGATCATCCAGGTTTTTGTATACCTCCACAAGTTCCTGCGACTGCTCAAGTAAATCATCTATATCACGATTGGACATATCGTTACTATTTACCGACACCTCATAACTTGAGGGTATGGCCGCCGTTCCTATCTTAAAGTGGAGAGCGTCTTCACTATCCAATGTTCGCTCCCAAATACGGTCGCTGATACTATCGGTCAGATGCTTCATCCTTTCAAAAGAAGGGTAATGATACAACAGCACATTCTTTTGCCTTTCAGACAGCTCTTGCAGTTCTTCCCTCTTCTGCTCTAGATACCTGGTATACACACGTTGACGTTTTTCTTCTCTGAATTTTTGCTTCTTTTTGTCTTTAAAGTATTGTACCGTCGAGGTAACTAAAGTCGTTGTGAACATCACGATCGATATGATGATGAAAATGCCCCGAGGTTGAATGATCGTGATGACCCCCATGACAATAAGCATCATTAACGGTGGCATAAGGATTAGCCATAAACCTCTATTATTATCTTCCGATTCTTGGCTCGGAAATGATATCGTCACTTTCTCATCCGGTAATTCATAGATCATCCTTGGTGTACGGCGATATTGTGGATAGCTTTTCTTCATTTCAGAGATCGGCTTCTTCATTTTAGATAAAGATGTTTCATAACTCTCGGCACTATGAATCATCAATAAGTCGCCTTCAATCAACCTCAGCACCATATTTGGCCAGCAAATCAGATCGCCATTTTGAACAGGAACAGCCTTCGTTACCTTTTCACCATTCAGGAAAATCCTGCTATTTTCCTTTGGCACGAGAAGCCATTGCCCTTTATGAAGCACAAAGGAAAAGCCATTGCCGGAAACGGATCCTTCTTTACGGAAAGTCGCTCCCAGCTTGGCTGATATAGTGATTTCTTTCAAATTGCCAATATAATAGAGGCTTTCTTCCAATTCCCTAGCCGTATAAAAAATCTCGATCGTTTCTTCTCCTTCATGAAAGGTGAAGCTTTGAAACGGCTTTACATCGCCAAGCTTCTTTTCCTCTCTAAACACCTCAAACCCATCAAGCCCATCTTGCTTTCTCAGCTTGATAGGTCCATGTTCAAAGGGAATGGAATAGACGGTGATCGTATCCTGCTTTGATGGGCCAATCGTGATCGGACCTTTATGATCATCCTTGATCGTGAAGGACTGATAGGTCCCCTTAGAATAAATCCATAATAAACTCATTAAATCTCACCTCCGCAAAAGGCCAAATGCTCACTCTTTGCTTTTCTCTTTTTCTTCAGATGATTTTTTCGAGGAATCCTTACTTTCTTCTTTTTCTCCAGAAGCAGGCTCCTTTTCCTCTACTTCTTCTTTTACAGCAGGTTTTGCTTCCGCTTCACCTTGATCATTGGACTCTGTTGCAGGCTGGTTTTGATCTTGCTGTTCCTCCATTTGCTTTTGCAATTCCTTTATTTCCTTTTCATATTGGGACAACTCTGTATCGATTTCTTTAATTTGCGTTTCCTTTTCTTCCCCTGAAAGGTTATCGTCCAGCTTAATCTGTTCTTTCTGATTTAACAGACCATATGTAATCAATTCGCGATCCTCCATGATTCTCGCCAAATCGATCGCGTCCTCGTTCATGCCCCTGCCTATATAAATCCAATATAGAAGATACTGACTATCCGTTTGCAAAGTGATTGCATTTTCTACATTCTTCTTCCTGACATCATCTAACGGCTCATAAGTGACATAGGCCATAGCCAGTTCATATTGAACGACATACGGCATATTTTTTGGATCGTAGTTTTCCAAACGGTCAATGACTTCACTGTATTTTTGTTTTAAGAAGCTTTCACCGCTTTCTACATATGCCTCCTGCCTAGGTTGGGAGAAGAATAGTGTGTAAATCGTAAACAACAGCAGTGGTACTAGAACGATCATCGTACCCCAAAGTGTATAACGGCCCGTTTTCCATTTCTTTTCAGGTATATGTACAAATGCTTTTTCTTCCTTCTCTAAAGCTTCTATCCGGTTTTGAATGACCATGGAAAGTTCATCCCAAGTCCCCGATACCAATATACTTTGTGATTCGTTCGATAGTTTTAGTGTTTTATGGTAAAGCAAATACTCTTCGAATGTATACTGCCCATCCACAAGTACAGAAATCGTTGCCTTCGTTTCTTTAAATAGCTCATCTTGATTATGTTCATAAGGAGGCAAACTGTCTTTTACACCATAATGCAGGAAATATGGGGCCAAGCTTGAATCAAAAACGATATTTTCTGGACAGACGACTAGTTGCAGCCGAGTCAATTCATGATTTCTGATTTTCTTCACGATTTGATAGGACGATACCCATCGACCTATCAGGTTTTTATCTTTAGCTTTGGAAAAAACAAAAAAAGAGGCTGGTGGATTTACTCTGATCTGCACCTCGTCCTCTGTCACTTCTATATGTTTCTGGAGAGCATCATCGGCTTCATGAATAAGCTGTAATTCCAATGGATCTTGCATCGACAGTTTTGCCCGTTGGAAAACGAACGAATACCCATTATCACCCTTCACAATTGCAGCTTCTGTTTTTTTCTCCAGATATGAAGATTTTTTCTCATCCATTCTATGTACTCCTTTACCCCTGCTAAAAGGGCTTTAGACTTTATTCCTATAACGAGCCCACACTTAATCCATTAGAGGATCTCAAGGCGGTCCCCCGTCGTAATTCCGCTATCAAGCAGGGTATCATAACCTGAACATACAAACTCCTTATTCTGGACCCGCACCCAATAGCCATCTTTAGGTGCACTGGCAATATCCTTTACCTGCCATACAATTTCCACAACCTTCTTGATGGATCGGTAATTCGACACTTGCAAGTCAAATACTTCCCCTGTGTACCTGTTTAAATCGATCGTAAGTTGAATATATATGGAAACCACCTCTTTAAAAGCAAAAAAGCACCACGATCTTCATTAAGAGTCGCGGCGCTTTTTCCTAGAAAATTCTTTATCTCTTTGACTATTGATTATCCGCGAATTTGACTAGCAATCTGATTATCTGTGTCTTCAAGGATTTGAGCTGATTTATTCAATTGTTGAGAAACTTCATTCAACAAACGAGCCATATCCATGAATGAAGGCTTCAATTCTTCGTACTGCCCGACGAAAGCCTCACTTGAAGAACCTTCCCAAATACCAGTTAAATGATCTCTCATTCTATCTAAACGACCAATCATATCCGTTACCTGTTGGCTTTCATTATCATATTGCCTAGCTACATCTTTCAGTTCTGAAGGTGTTACGCGAATTTGTGACATAGAAAAACTCCTCCTTATATCTTATATAGTACATTTTAATGGAACCATACATTTTCTGCCATATAAATAAGTGCAAAGTCGAAAAATGGTAAATTATGATTATGTAAAAAAACCTATATATGGCATTATGAAAGTCTATGTACCTGTTTTCCCAAGTAATTAAACTTTTTTTTGAATTAACTTTGAATACTTTACTTTTTATGGCAAAAAAAGTTCCTTATACCCAATTTTCCTGATCCATTACTCAAATATATGATTTTCATCAGTGACTTTAGACTCTTTTCCATTAAAAATTAATCAAACGTTTGATTAATTTTCGAAATATCCAGCGTTTACATACAGAATGTCTTATAATTGAACGATTTTCCAAACCATTCAAAAAGGGACATCCGAATGGACAGAGGTCCTTTTTACAAAGCAAATATAATATTTTTTGGCCTGACCCGGCTTTTTTCGGCCTACCTCCAACCTATCAGCGTATCTCCGCTTTTTCCGTATCTCCAACTTTTTTCGCCTATCTCCAATTATTTCGAACTCCTACTTACTGCAGCTATGCTTTCGCAGCAGGAGTAAGTCAAATAGCGTGAATCTAATTCAACAGAAACAGGCCATCTCTTCCCAAAGGTTTTTGGAAAAGTGATAGCCTTTATACCTTATACCTAATTTCAATTACGTTGCTTAGGCAATGAAAGTCTTATCAAATGATCAAGCCCTCATATAACCCGTTCCAAAAAGTGTTTCACAAACCGATCACTTTCCACTTTCGTACAGACACGGATTCCAGGTTCGCTATCCTGTTGACCGATTGTCCTGCCTGTTTCTTCACCCCCGGTCACCACCTTGACGTTCATCCATTCTGTACTCACAAAACTTGAATCAATCGCAACCCCGACAGCAAGCGGATCGTGAAGGGCACAACCGCCTAAACCTGGATGGGAGTTTTCATATGCTTTCATATAATAATCGGTCATTTTCGCTAAAAATTTGGCGCTTTCCTTCCCAGTGGCACGCCAATCATCAAGCTTCGATTTCAGTAGGTATGTTTGCAGTGTCACATCAAGCCCCACTAGGGTGATAGGCAGCCCTGAAGCAAATACCTGATCAGCTGCCTCAGGATCTGATATTATGTTCGCTTCAGCATAGGGCGTTACATTTCCTGGTACGTTTACGGCACCGCCCATAATAACGACCTCTTTTACCAAGGACATGATCGTTGGGGCTTTTTTAATCGCCAATGCGATGTTAGTCAGTGGTCCAACTGCAATAATCGTAATTTCATGCGGTCGGCTTTTCACTTGATCGATAATGAAGTCTACTGCATTTCCTTGTGATGCCTTGATAGTTGGTTCAAACTGAAGGGTATTTCCTAACCCGTCTTCCCCATGAACATGCTTGGGATATTTCTTCTTCTCTCCGCGGACCAATGTTTGGGCTGCTCCTTCAAAGACCGGAATGCGCTTATTTAATTTCTCCAAAACGGCAAGTGTATTGCGGGTCGATTCAACAACGGGCACGTTACCAAAGCAAGTGGTGAATCCGAGCACTTCCAATTCTGGGGAATTTAAAGCATATGCCATCGCCATGGCATCATCAATTCCAGTATCAACATCGAATATGATTGGTTTCAATATTTCCACACCTTCCAAAATCACTTTTCGAGAGCTCTTTCAATGCCTCTCTTTTCTTTTTCTTATGTATCATGAAACACTGTTTTCCAACTGAATTTTAACATTCAATTATAGGCACTTCCACAGAAAGTTAGGAATACTCATAATTTGCAAACAAATTACAATGCCCGCTGGTTCTTGTATCTACCAGTAAAAATAGTTGACCGCTCATAAATATCAATGATATAAAAAGTGAAAAGAAGAAGTTGTATCTTAGTAGCGCCCTAATTCCTTTTCAACTTGTTCAATGCTATTACGTCTACTCCAAAGGTAGTTATGAATGCATGCGTTACGAATTTATGATATCCAAGGTGGAAAAAGGATGAAAATGTTTAAGTTGATTGTAGATGATCCTTCTGCGTATAAAAAGGGAACAAAATTCTTTTTAATATCACATTCAGAATTCATAGGTGTGAAAAGTTATGTATTACTGGCTGAAGATTTGAAAGGAAAGATCGAAGTAACGGAAGAGGAATTAAGGAGTAAGTTCGTTTCCATACATTGAACTTCAGTTTTAAAACCCCAGCTGTCCATTAAAACTGAAAAAACGCGGGAATTTCGTTTTGACTGAATAAACTAATATGGGTCTTCGCCTAAGGAATTGGCTCTTACGCACCTGTTAAGGCAGGGAAGCTATGAATACTTATTTTTAATGGTTGAATATGGAAAAACTTCAAACGAACAGAATGGTCAAAAGAATTTTTAAATCGCCATAAGATAAACCTATATCATCGCTTCTCATATTATTTATCCTTAGGTTCAAAAGAATAAATCTATTGCTGTAGGGTCTAGCGGTCCACTGTTATGAGATGAACTTGTAAATGATTACAATTAGATGTTGATGACGGTTAATGGCCATTATTTTGGAATAGAACAGCAAGTTAAATAAAAAGCAACAGGGAACGATGTCATTCTAATGCTTGTCATTTATCAATTACTGGATGAGACTTTTAGAATTTGATGAAAAGAAAATAACTTCTCCATTTGTTGATAAAATGCCAAACAAGGAAAAAACGTATATCGATTATATATTTTTAACAGCTGAATATAATTTTTAAAAAAGGATATCTCACATATACTTTAAAAAGCCCCATTGGTTAAGCTGTAAGCCGCTTAGCAAAATGGAGCTTTTCTTTTGGAAGACGATGGGATTGAACCAGCGACTTAAAACTGAATATATGGAAGGAAAGGACATGTACATTATGGTGAATGTTTTCTTAAAAACCATGATTCTGATGAGCCGGAAATTTTCGTCCAGCTCATTTTTGACGAATGCAAAAAAACAAACCTCATTTAATAGTCTAGTTACGGGATAATTTTCATCATATTCTATCCCACAGCAGGAGAAAGCATTTTTCAAGTCTATTCCAAATCAGATGAAGTTCATTCATCAACTATTTGGTATGGCTGCATGAGACTGATTCTAAATACCTCTTTCAAATAAAGGCATCTTAGAACCAGAACCGGATATTTACTGGGCCTTCTATTTTATTTTTTTTGATTCACACTATCGCCATATAATAATCAGATTTCAATAAAAGAGAGAAGTATTCGCGTATAGCGATGAAGCACCACCAGAGTGAACAAATAGGATGTTATCCTCCGGCTTAAAGGTGCCTTTTTGGATTAAATCAATGAGTCCCGCTGCCGCTTTACCCGTATATACCGGATCCAACAAAATCCCTTCTGTTCTTGCCATTAGCTTGACTGCTTCCACCATTTCAGGTGTAGGCAGAGCATAACCCGGTCCGACATACTCATCAAAACACGTAACAGCCTCACGAGGGATTGAATTTGGAATGCCGACGTGTGCTGAAGTTTCTTTAACAAGTTGAAAAACTTTCTCTTCTTGTTCAGCTTTTCCTCTACTTACATTTATTCCAATTACCGATATTCCACTTTGTTTTCCATGAAATCCGGTCACCAAACCAGCATGCATTCCCCCACTGCCACTTACACAAATGACTGCTTTCATATCGATTCCTTGATTAAATGATTGTGCCAAAATCTCCTGAGCGCAAGCAACATATCCTGTTGCGCCAATCACATTGGATCCCCCGACTGGTATTACGTAAGGTCGATTTCCTTTCTCCGTTACCTCATTAGCTACTTTCTGCATTTCTTGCATTAAGTCCGCTCCATTAGGCACAACTTTGATATTTTCAGCGCCCAATAAATGATAGAGAAAATAGTTACCGTTAAAATCCGGCTCTGAATTTTTTGAAAGTCCCTCTTCCAACACCAGGATGCACTTCATTTTCTCTTTAACGGCAGCAGCTAGTGTCAAGCGGCAATGATTTGATTGAATGCCTCCACATGTAATCAACGTATCCGCGCCTTTTTCCAACGCATCGGCAACAAGGAATTCCAGTTTTCTTGTTTTATTTCCCCCAGCCGTCAGACCAAGCATATCATCTCGTTTAACATAAATGGATGGGCCCCCAAGAACTTCAGAAAAATGATCTAATTTCTCAATAGGTGTATATGTTGGTGTATATCGTTGTCTGGGGAATTGTGCTAAATTCATATTAAATCTCCTCCATATTTCTCTGTTTAAGACTAACCATATGTACATAAAAGAAAAGAGAATATCATTCTAACATTCTCTTTTCTTATTATTAAATCATAGCAATGGCTTCGATTTCAATAAAGGCATCTTTAGGTAAACGAGCAACTTCAATCGCACTTCTTGCCGGATAATTATCAGAGAAAAACTCTTCATATACATGATTCATCACAGCAAAGTGATTCATATCGCTTAAAAAAACCGTTGTTTTTATTACCTGCTGTAAGCTTGCTCCCGCCGCTTCTATAACATTCTTAAGATTCTCCAATGACATCCTTGTTTGCTCCTCAATATTATCAGGCATTTCTCCAGTTTCAGGATCAATTGGAAGCTGCCCTGAAGTGTACACTATATTTCCTGCCTTAATACCTTGTGAATAAGGACCGATAGCCTTGGGGGCTGCTTTTGTCATGATTGCTTCTTTTATCATATAAACCACCTCTTGTTTTTTTGTAATCCCGGTAAAACGGAATTCAATTTAAAATCCCTCTGAATACAACGCTTACATTCCACAATCTTCCCACTTATTCTTTGCGCTCAAAATCACACTCCATTAGCGGCACCATTTTTGTTTTCTTAATGATTTTATAACCCAACCAGAGAAGCAAGAAAATAGGAAGACCGATGTACGTAGCCAGTATTTCCGCCCAGCCAATCTGATGTCCGAAAAAAAGAGTCTGTCCAAAAATGAAAACCACAAAAAATAACAGTGTGATAACCGGGCCCAGAGGGTACCATTTGGCCTTAAACGGCAATTCATTTAGATCTCGGCCTTGGGCTACATATGCTTTACGGAAGCGGTAATGACTAGCGGCAATCCCGAACCATTTGATAAATCCGGTAAGGGCTGAAGCGTTTATCAGCCAAATAAAAACGGCACCATTTCCAAAAAGGGAAGCTAAAAAAGAGACTAGTCCTATAATTGCTGTTGTACAGAGGGCCAACATGGGAATTCCCTTCCGGTTGAGGCGTGCAAAGATTCGTGGTGCCTTTCCTTCTTTTGCTAGAGCCCATAGCATGCGTGAAGAAGCATACATTGCTGAATTTGCTGCAGATAATACAGATGTAAGAAGCACGGCATTCATTACAGAAGCGGCAAATGCCAACCCGGCTTTCTCAAGAACAAGCGTAAAGGGGCTGATAGATACGTTTTCAACGCCGGATTTAAGCAGGTTTGGATCCGTATAAGGGATAATCAAACCGATAACAAAAATCGTCATTACGTAGAAAATAAGGATTCGCCAGAAGATTGACCTAATCGCTTTCGGTACGTTTTTCGATGGATTTTCGGTTTCACCGGCAGCCGTCGCAATCACCTCAGTTCCCTGGAACGAAAAGCCGGCGATGAGTACTACACTAAAGATAGATATAAGCCCGCCATGGAAAGGAGCATCCCCTTGGGTAAAGTTACTGAATCCGACCTCATGTCCTCCCATAATTCCAAAAATCATGGCAACCCCTATAACGAGAAACACGATGATCGAGATGACCTTAATACCAGCAAACCAGTATTCACTTTCCCCATAAGCCTTGACTGATAGAATATTTAAGAGTATCAACAGACCCAGAAATAATGCGCTCCACAAGATAGAAGGTGCATCTGGAAACCAATACTTCATAATAAGAGTAGAGGCCACCAAATCTGCAGGAACCGTTATCGCGGTCGTATACCAATAGTTCCAACCTAACGCAAAGCCAAACGCAGGATCAATATACTTTGAGGCATAGATGTCAAAGGCCCCTGGAACCGGTAAGAAGGCCGATAGCTCTCCTAAACTATTCATTACAAAATAGACCATGATACCGACCAGAATGAATGCAGCAAGCGCTCCTCCCGGCCCCGCAGTGCTAATCGTCGATCCGCTGGATACAAACAATCCAGTTCCAATAGCGCCACCAATAGCCATCATCGTTAAATGTCTGGATTTAAGCTTCCTTTGTAATGTTGCTTTTGGATTTCGCTCTTCTAGGGTGTTGCTTATCTCTGCTTCTAATTTCCCCATAGTGTATCCCCCTGTTTACTCATAGTTCCAATACAATTGGCATGCAGGCTCATCTTGTTGTTCTTTTGAAAAATCTCTTTATTGAGATATTTTTATAATTTTCGGTCAACTCATAAAATACCTCTACCTTCTGTTTTTGTCTTCACTCCTTTCAAATTCAGCCGAGAAAATGCTATAAGCACTCTCCCGCATTCTTGAGTGAAATAGATGAAGTTAACATAATTTATACTTTTCCAACTTGCGATAAAGAGTAGACAGGCTAATCTTTAGTTCCCGGGCAATTTGTTCTTTATCATCGCGATATTTTTCAGCCAGGAAAAAGCTCTGGATTATGTCTTTTTCATATTCTGAAATCATTTGTTCTAAACTTAATCCACTACACTCAAAAGAGAGAGGATCCTGTTGAAAGAGATAGTCAGGTAAATCATGGAAGCCCGCAATATCTGATTCGGCCATATTGACCATATATTCTACAGCGTTTTCCAACTGCCGTATATTCCCCGGCCAATCATAGCGTATGAGCCATCGCTCCAGCATGGGGTCAAGTCTCAATGGGTACCTTTGCATGATCTTACAATGTTTATGCATGAAATGTTCAAGATACAAAGCGATATCATCACGTCGCTCTCGCAAGGGTTTGGTATGGAGAGGGATGACATTGAGACGATAATATAAATCCTCGCGAAAAGTGCCGTTTCGCACCATTTCCTCCAAGTTTTGATGAGTGGCTGCAATCACCCGTACATTAATCTCGATTGCTTTTTTTCCTCCGATTCTTTCAATCTCTCTTTCTTGTAAAACCCGTAATAACTTTGGCTGCAAGAAAAGCGGCATATCTCCAATTTCATCAAGAAAGATGGTTCCGTTGTGCGCTAATTCGAATTTTCCCATTTTCCCATTCCGACTTGAGCCGGTAAATGATCCGCCCTCATAACCAAACAACTCACTTTCCAACAAGCTCTCAGGTATGGCAGCGCAATTAACTGCTACAAATGAATGCATCCGGCGCTTGCTTTCAAAATGAATCGCTTTGGCTAATAATTCCTTCCCCGTACCGCTATCTCCCCTAATCAGGACAGTGGATGGGCTGTTTATAATCCGTCTTGCTTTTTTAATAACATCTTGAAGCCCGGAATCTTTACCAAGAATGTTTTCAAAAGTAATAGATTTCGGGGGGATCGGGATATCTTCTTGAATTTTGCAACCCGGTTCTTTACCAGGATCCAGCATTGCTAATTTATTGACTAACAATGTACTAACATTGCGTAAAAACTGTATCAGATTCTCTGATTCTAAAATCATTTTCTCCTTTTGTTCATGGGAAAAACCAATCATGCCGATTACGCCAACCGGTTTGTCTTGCTTTACAATAGGAAACCCGATGGTAGCGAGTTCTTTGCATTGATTTACGAATTTACAACTCCTACACTGCGACTCATCTCTTTTCACATCGTAAACCACTCCAGGCTCCCCTGTTTCCAATATCATTCTGAAAAAGGAGCCTTCCGGAGCAGTTTTGCCAATGAGATCTTTATAGTAGCCGGTTCCGCTAATGCGAACGCCCTTTTCATCAAGCACGGTTATATCCAGACCAAGGATTCCTGCTGTGTTCTCAGCGTAATCTTGAATAAACTGCTGTATGCCGATAAAGCCTGCCATATTATCCTCCTCTGCTATAGCGCTATATGAAATAATAAAATAATTTTATTATAAAATAAATTTCTACGCTTTGCACAAAGAGGAAACAGCTTTTTCTATGCCACCCAAGGCATTTTTCAACATCGAACGCGGGCAAGCGATATTAAGTCGCATAAACCCTTCTCCTTCCATACCGAAAATGTGCCCTTCATTCATTGCAACCCTTGCTCGGCGCAACATAAATTGATCCATTTCTTCAACTCCCAATTCCCGGCAATCAAGCCATACAAGGTATGAGCCTTCAGGCTGAATGACTTTGATTTGCGGGATGTTTTTGCTGAAGTAACTCAGAGTGAACTCCAAATTCCCCTGCAAATATTCAAGGAGCTGATCCAGCCATTCTTCTCCGTAGCGGTATGCAGCCTCTAACGCAACAACACCAAATATGTTCGGCGAACCAATGGATAATGCATTAAGTTCTCGATCATACCTTTCACGCAGCTGCTGGTTTGGAATAATGATACTTGACGTCTGTACACCCATCAGGTTAAAAGTTTTGCTTGGCGCAATGCAGGTAAGAGAATGATTCGCAAACTCTTCTGAAATAGAGGCAAAAGGAATGTGTGTATGTGTCTTATAAACAAAGTCAAAATGAATTTCATCTGCCACAACGAGAATGTTATGCTTCATACAAATCTGTCCCAATCTCGTCAATTCTTCTCTGCTCCATACCCTTCCGATTGGGTTATGAGGACTACACAGAATCAACATTTTTACCGTTGAATCTATCTTTGCCTCTAGATCATCGAAATCTATGGAATAACTCCCATTTTCAAGCTTAAGCGGGTTGTTTACGATTTCACGGCCGTTCGCTTGGATCACACGGGCAAAATGATGGTATACAGGCGGTTGGATAATAATTTTGTCCCCTTTCTGCGTGAAGGACTGAATCGCCAACGATAGGGCTGGGATCACACCTGGGCTGTGGGTAATCCATTCTTTCTCAACGGACCATCGATGTCTTCTTTTTAGCCAACCAACAATGGATTCCATATACGAGTCAGGCCTAAGCATGTAGCCATATACACCGTGCTCCACACGTTGTTTTAATGCTTCGATGACAGGTTGTGGAGACTGAAAATCCATATCGGCCACCCACATCGGAATAACATCCTTTACTCCAAAATGATTTTCAAGATCATCCCACTTTTCGCAGGCTGTACCCTGTCGACGGATTTCTTGGTCAAAATTATATTTCATCGAGTATCTCTCCTTCTCATGTTTGCTTGTGTATCCTGACTTTTATATAAGCAATTGTCATGCCAACTCATTTCTCTTTAAAAATCTCCTTATTTTCATAGAATATCTTGTTTGAAGTCCCTAATAACACGGTCATTTTAAAAAAAACGTTTCATCCTAAGCATTAGCACTTTTGCAATCTTAGGAAATTTTTTCGCATGGATGATAAAATTAAGAGATTTTCATAAAGATCTGCGGTGGGTCACAACTTCTTCTGTTTTCTCCATTCCTCATAACCGCCTACAAGGCTTTGTACTTCTTTAAAACCATGAACTTGTAGAAGGCTTGCAGCGATGGCTGATCTTCCTCCTGTTTTGCAATAAACCAAAATTGGTTTATCATGTGGAAGTTTATGTGCTTGTTCTTGTAAATGACCCAGCATGACATGATTAGCTTTTGGAATATGGCCTTCCTTCCATTCAGCCATGCTTCGGACATCAAGCACATATATGCTTTCTGTTTGAATTGCGTCACCTATCTTACCCATAGTCAATTCTTCATATTTCATAACGCGTGAATCAGATTCACCAGCGTGCTCAATGATATATGGATCCATTGTTGCAATGACGCGATCCAATCCAATGGACTGGAGATCTTTTACAATATCTACAACATCTGCATTGCTTGCTAGAAGATATATAGGCAAGTCATAATCCAAGAGCCATCCCGCCCACGTTACAAATGATTTGTTATATGGGATATTAATTACGCCTCGTATATGCTTGGTGGCAAATTCACAGGCTGGACGCGTATCTAAGACAATTCCCTGTTCCGTCCATTCCTGCACAATATCTATTGAATCCTCCATTGTAAGTGGTGCTGCTATCCCTCGAATTTGTTGCGCTCCCTCTTTATTCAACCGCTTCATCTTTGAAAAATAAGGGGGTGCCTCAGGCTGTCCAGCCAATAGCGCTTCCATAAAGCGATCCTCATTATCATATTGCAGTGCCCAATTTGTCCGTTTTTCATAGCCGATGGTTGACGACGGGATTGCACCTAGCGCTTTTCCACAAGCACTGCCCGCTCCATGCCCCGGCCATACTTGCAGATAGTCAGGAAGGTTTTTAAACTGCTGTAAAGACCGATACATCATGCGTGCCATTTTTTCCGAAGACCCGTGCACCCCTGCTGTTTTTTCTAATAAGTCGGGCCGCCCAACATCACCGACAAATACAAAATCCCCGGTAAATATACCGAGTGGATCCTTGGTAGATGAACCCCCATCTGTTACGAGCAGCGATATATGTTCAGGTGTGTGTCCTGGTGTATGTACCACCTCAAAATTGATATTTCCAATGGCAAATACATCTCCATTTTTCAGAAAGCGGTGTTCATACCCAGTTGCGTACTCATATTTCCAGTCCGGCCCTCCTTCATCAGACAAATACAATGTGGTATCAAGCCTTGAAGCCAGCTCCTGTGAACCAGACAAAAAATCGGCATGGATGTGTGTTTCCGTTACTCCCACGATCCTCACACCATGTGCTCTTGCAGTTTTTATGTAAGGTTCTATATTACGTGAGGGATCAACAATGATTGCTTCGCCGGTAGCCTGACATCCCACAAGGTATGAAGCTTGAGCCAGTTTCTCATCATAAAAATACTTTAATAGCATAAATCCTTCTCCTTTCAAGCACCTCGGATACTTTGTTTTGTTATGGCTATCAATGTTATTACATCATTCCTTTAAGCATCCCGTTCCAATACATAACGGGAAGCAAGTTCTTCTTCAATAAATACATACTTAATCTCTCACGGGATTGATCGATTGGAAAGGTTTCTTGCGGCTGTAAATCATAATTGAATTCAGCCAGTATAAGCCGCCCATATCCAGTAACAAGCGGACATGATGTATAGCCGTCATATTTATGAACCATAAGTTTGTCACGCATCCGATGAAGCAAATTTTGCACAAGCACGGGCGCTTGTTTGCGAATCGCAGCCCCCGTTTTTGACGTAGGCAGGTTTGTGCAATCCCCTATGCCAAATACATTGTCATAGTGTTGATGCTGAAGCGTATATTTGTCCACATTCAGCCACCCATTACTTGCCGCGAGCGAACTATTCTTGATAATATCAGGGGCGCTCATCGGTGGTACCACATGTATCATGTCATAATTCATATTCACGCGCTCTTCTGTGTTCAGGTTTTCAAATGTCGCTCGCTTCTTGTCACCATCAATTTCAACAAGATGATGCATAAAATATGTCTCTATTTCTTTTCGTTCAATTATCTTATTTAGTGCTTGTTCATATTTTTTCACATTGAATATGGATGGGCTACCTGAAACAAAAATAACCGAAGATTGCTGGCGAACTCCTGATTTTCTGAAATAGTCTTCTGCTATATACATAATTTTTTGAGGAGCCCCACCGCATTTTACCGGCGTGTTGGGATTGGTGAAAATGGAAGTCCCCCCCTTGAAGTTTCTGATCGCCTCCCAGGTGCTATCAACATAATCATAAGAGTAATTACTACATACCCCATTCTTTCCTATACTCTCTTTTAAACCTTTGATTTTATGCCAGTCAATTTGAATCCCGGCTGCGACAACTAGATATTCGTAGTGCAGTTTCTTTCCGGATGCTGTTACAACAACATTTTCATCGGGCTCAAATGTGGAAACCGCATCCTGTACCCACACGGCTCCGTTCGGAATAACGGATGCTTCCTCCCTTTGTGTCACAGTTTTGTCAGCTTCGCCAGCTCCTACAAGTGTCCATAATGGCTGATAATAATGTTTCGTGGCAGGGTCAATGATGGCAATGTTTCCGCTCAGAGTACGTGATTCACGCAAGAGACGAGCTGCGACCGTAATTCCGGCACTGCCACCTCCTACAATCAAAATTTTGTAATGTGTATCATTCTTCAGCTTTGCCATTCTAAGCACCTCATTTCCATTTTATAAAGTAGCTCACCAATCTAACGCTTCAGCATTAATGATTAGGATGTAAATGGCTACCAACTTTTACTCACTATTTTATACAGCAAAAACCATGCCAACTTATTTCTCCTGTAAAACGGCTTGGTTTACATACCCCACACTTTATAAATTCTCAATTTTGCTACCATTCTTATTAAAAAGACTTTCTCATCAGGCTTGAAGCTTTCTTAGGAATAGGAACTATTTTTGCACCTGTAATAAAATCAACTTGTATAAAATGGTTCTTTAACATATCGGTTAACAAGAATTTTTATTTCCGGCTCGTTTAACTGAAATAGGATCATAAACAATGGTAATGTGTTAATTCTGATGAAAGAAAAAAATCGCCCTCAATTTATTTAGGCGATTTAACGTTACTGGTATTATAGAATTTAAAACTGGATGTATACTGTCGTCCTTTAAACCAAATCGCTCACGAAACTGACGATACGACTAACCCTCATCCAACATCAAACGATATTAATTCTTTGCCCCTTTTTTGCCATAGAAAAATCCCCTCCCAGGTTAAACTGTTAAGAACATTTTTATCATGCTCTCTTTTTCCTCAGTCTACCTGTAGGGGACAATACAAAATTGCCTCGTTTTTCTTATTTTAAGTCTTCAATCGAATCAATATCGACGTAATCCGGTACGACCAGACCAAGCTTTGTTCCTTTTAAGTTTGGTCCAAGGTCAACCATATCATCTTTATACTTATTATAGTATTCAAGATGTGTTCCCGGGAGCCATGCAGCCACCATTGCGTCCGCACTTCCGTTTGCTACGCCGGCAAACATTGGCCCCACTTCAACCTGACTTAATGTTACATCATAGCCATTCTGCTCCAGTACCTTGCCAATCACATTTGTACTGGCAATTTCAGTGTCCCAAGCAACATAAACCAGTTTGATTTTTTCACCATTTCCTGATTTAGCACCTTTGGTCCATTCTGTTACTTTGTCCTGATTTTCGCTTATCCATTTTTCTGCTGCTTCTGAAGGAGACATACCTTCAGTAACTTTGACCATTACATCTTCCATATCTTTAGTATCCCAGAAGAATTGATCAAGAATTTTATAAGCGCCAGGGGCATCTTGCTCGAGGCCTTTTCTGGCAATCGAATTAATATTTTCAGCCTTGCCGAAGGATTCATTCGGATCTTCGAGATATTTCAAGTCATATGTCGAGAACATCCAATGCGGTGACCATCCAGTAACGACGATCGGTTCTTTTTTATCAATTGCTTTTTTCAATTCTGCAACCATCGCTGCCGATGACCCTTCAACCACGTTCCAATCATCCAGCTTATAATCATCTATAGCCGTTTTAGTCAACTTCATTATTCCTGCTCCAGGTTCAATTCCGATGATTTCATAATCGGCTTTGGCAGCTAGACTGTTTTCATCCCCGTTCCCAGCCGTATCTTTTGTAAAAGCACTGAATAGTGCAGTACATACAACGAGTATCGCCAATATTGTAAAAATGATTTTTCTGCTAATGATATGCTCGTAAGCTGGCTTACGTAGGTTTTGCGTGATACGATCGAGAATGATTGCAATGATTACGATGGATAAACCTGCTTCAAATCCTTGCCCAACATTTATTTGGCTGACAGCCCGGTAGACATCCGCCCCAAGTCCGGGTGCTCCAACCAATGAAGCTGTAACTACCATGGATAGTGCCAGCATGATACTTTGGTTAACTCCTGCCATTATCGTTGGAGTAGCCAATGGTATTTGTACCTTGAATAACTTTTGGCTGCTGGTTGAACCAAAAGCATCCGATGCTTCGATCAGATCATTAGGCACTTCTTGAATCCCAAGATTGGTCATACGGATTGTCGGTGCGATTGCGAAAATGAATGACGCAATGATCCCCGGCACTACCCCTATTCCAAAGAATAAGATCGAAGGAATCAAATAAACGAATGCAGGCATTGTTTGCATGAAGTCCAAGATCGGGGTAACAATCTTACGCACAGTGTTATTTTGGGCACACCATATTCCGATCGGTATCCCGATCACTATCGTTAAGACTCCTGACAATATAACGATTGCCAGTGTTTGGATGCTTGATTCCCAATAACCAAGATTATCGATCAATAGTAAGCTAATGAATGTAAATATCCCTAAGGGCCATCTGCTTGTATAGGTAACCAGAAGGGTTAGGACTATAATTAACACGATGGAAGGTCCAGCACTCATTACATCGACCAGGATATCCAGTAGTCCCTCGATCACATTCGTAATAAGTGTAAATAATCCAGCAAATACAATAGTTATCCAATCCACTAAAGAATCGACCCAAGCTCCTAGTGGGATTTTCGGCATATTCATTGAATTATTCACTCTCCATTTCATTCAAGGAATCTTTATTTCCGGCCAAAGCACCGATAACGGCACCGCGAAGCAGAATTCCTTTAATTCTATTCTGATCATCGATGACTGAGATTGGCAAACTTGAAGTCGCCATCACATCCATGAGGTTTCCAAGTAATTCATCCTCTTTTACAGTGGGGATATCGGTTGACATCACTTCAGATATTGATTGGTTATTGCTCATTGCCTGACGAGCTTGTTCAGCAGTCACGGCCCCCAATAACTTCTGCTTTCTATCCACAACAAAAATGCTGGAATACCCTTGTTTGCGCATGATTTCCAAGGCAACCCTCGGGCCTCTGTCCACCGCAATCTTCTCTGGGCGTATCATCACATGAGATGCTGTCAATACTTTTGATAAATCAACATCTTCCACAAACTTCTCGACGAATTCATTGGCTGGATTCATCATGATTTGTTCAGGGGTTCCCAATTGAATGACACTTCCATCTTTCATAAGGGCAATTCTATCCCCGATTCTTAATGCTTCATCAAGATCATGGGTAATGAAAATGATCGTTTTTTTGTACTGATCTTGGATTTGAATCAGTTCATCCTGCATATCCTTACGAATCAATGGATCAAGGGCACTGAAGGCTTCATCCATCAATAGGATATCCGTATCACTTGCGAGTGCCCGGGCTAACCCAACCCTTTGCTGCATACCACCACTAAGCTGTGATGGCAGCTGATTTTCGTAGCCTTTCAATCCAACGGCCTCAAGAGCCTTCATCGCATTTTCATGACGTTTTGCTGGATCAACTTTTTGTATTTCGAGCCCAAATTCAGCGTTTTCCAATATCGTTTTATGCGGAAATAAAGCAAAATTCTGAAAGACCATGCTTATTTTCTTTTGTCTGACTTCCCTTAATCTGGCAGCGTTCATCTTCACGATATCTTCATCATCAATTAAGATTTCACCCAAAGTGGGATCGATCAAACGATTGAACATGCGGATCAAAGTGGATTTCCCGCTTCCTGATAGGCCCATGATGACAAAAATCTCTCCGGGATAAATCTCGAAATTAACATTATTCACTCCGACCGTTTGTCCCGTTTCTTTCAAGATTTCTTTTTTCGTCTTGCCTTGCTTCAATAAGTCTGTTGCTGCTTTTGGAGATTTGCCAAAAATTTTCGAGACATTTCTGACTTCTACATACGGCTTCATCAAGTCACCTCATTCTAATAGTTGCCCATATGATATTCAGTTTTGCTGAATTCCCCCGTTTTATGCGAGTGATGATTATTAATCCACAAGTATCTTGAAATAACCGAAATTAACAAAGCTATTCTACCCCATTACTTTTTCTTCAAAAAAGCGGAAGTGACACTTATTCAGTGGCACAAGGCATAACGTGCATAGAAAAATAATCTACATTTATTATTCCCAAGAAGCACTTCTTTACTTGGATTATATTTTGTGTGATAAATTGAGCATTTCAAGTAGGAAAAAAGAGGGTGCAATCACAACTGAGGAAACTAGCAGGCACAACATATACCAACTGTAATATAAACGATTTCCACTTAGAGTTTTGTCCAGATGGTGGACTTACGACTACCCTCTAAAGTACTTCATTTCCTTAACCAGGTGGAATGATACTTGCAGTGCAGTATAACACCAAAACGCATTGAAATATGATTATGGGATTCCCAATGTGTCTAATTTGAGCTTTGCAGGGAAAAGAGGTGCACTACAACTGAGGAAACTAACAGGCACAGCATATACCAACTGAAATATAATGGTTTTTTATTTTAGAGTTTTGTTCAGTCTCAACACACGGACGGAACCTGTATCCCTAAAGTACTTCATTACCTTAACAAAGAATGAATATAAGTTCAAATGATGTGGGACGGAATTCTTGCCTAAAAAGCCCATTTACGCCATCGATTCTTAAGGTTCCTAAAGACTCTAAAAACCTTGATATACCAACACTTTTGCTTCCTATAATCATAAACGCCCATCATCAGCTACAAATTTTTTTCAGTTTTTTTAAAATCCAAAATGATCCAAAAAACGAAAAATGCGATTTTCAGTCATAAATAACGGGTAAATTTAAGCGGTTCCGGATCTGGAAAGATTGGAATTTTATACTTTTTTTATAGGTTATGTTTTATGCAGACATACATGGAAATGTGTTACATATACAAAAAAAACCTTGAAACAACTATTTCATTTCAAGGTTAATGCATATTATCGATACATTCTAATTGGCATTCCTATGTTCATCAAAATCAATTTGGCATTCCTCTAGCGGAGTTACTTTTGTTTTCTTAATGAACTTATATCCAAGCCACATTACCAGAAAGAATGGGATGCCAAGATAGGCAGCGAACACACTAGCCCAGTTAATGTCATCGCCAATAAAGGCCTGATAGTTTTGCGCCAATAAAACGAAAAAACAAAGAGCAAAGGAAAATATCGGTCCGAAAGGAAACCATTTTGACTTATAGGGAAGATCGTCCAGTGAATACCCTTGAGCAATATAGGCTTTTCTAAACCGGTAATGGCTTGCCGCTATTCCCAACCAAAATATAAATCCAGTGACTCCGACTGCATTCATCAGCCAAATATAAATGACCCCATCACCGAAAACGGAAGCAAAAAATGCCAACATCCCTACAAGTGAGGTCACAACCAGTCCCCAAATGGGAACGCCGCGCTTATTGAGCTTTCCAAAAATACGCGGTGCCAATCCTTCGTGTGCCATTGAGTACAACATTCGGCTTGTCACGTAAAGGCTCGAATTACCAGCGGATAATACGGCTGTTAAAATGATGGCATTCATCACGGAAGCAGCAAATGCCAGTCCCACTTTTTCAAACACCATCGTAAATGGGCTGACCATGATCGTGTGTCCCTGCAGACTGCCATTCGTATAAGGAACGATCAATCCAATAACAAGTATCGCCAGGATGTAAAAAAGGAAAATTCTCCAAAATATGCTGCGAACTGCACGAGGTACATTTTTTGCCGGGTCTTCACTTTCACCGGCTGCCACACCTACTATTTCCGTACCTTGAAAAGAAAAACCAGCAGCAATGAAAATACCCAATGTTGCCAAAAATCCACCGGCAAAAGGAGCTTCACCAACTGTGAAATTCTTAAAACCAATCGCCTCTCCGTTCATAATCCCGAATATCATCAAAATACCGACAACGATAAAAATGATGATGGTCGCCACTTTAATGAGCGAAAACCAATATTCCCCTTCTCCATACCCTTTAACGGATACGTAATTCAATAAGAATATCAAAACTAAAAACAAAGAACTCCATAAAAATGAAGGACTATTAGGAAACCAAAACTTCATTACCATCGTTGCGGCAGATAGTTCCGCGGCAAGAGTCATCGCCCAAGTGAACCAATAGTTCCAACCAAGTGCAAACCCTAGTGCTGGATCGATGAAACGCGTAGCATAGGTACTGAAAGCTCCGCTGACTGGCATGAATGATGCTAGTTCTCCGAGACTTGTCATAATAAAATAAACCATTATACCAATTACGGCGTAAGCGACCAAGGCCCCGCCAGGTCCTGCAGAGTGAATGGCCGGCCCGCTTCCGAGGAAAAGCCCTGTTCCAATTGCACCGCCCAATGAAATCATCGTAAGGTGGCGCGCCTTTAGCTTTCTTTGTAAAGTATTTGACGGCTGGTTTTGTTCATTTTTAACAAACGGTTGCAATTGCCGATTTTCCAAATTAGATTCCCCTCCAAAAATGCATATTTTTTCTAGCACGAATAAGTAAAGTCAATCATTCCATCAATAGTTATTTCCTGCACTTATTACTATTTTAAAGGTCATTTTCTCTATGCTGAGACCTTTTTTGGATTTCAGGGATCTATGTAGCATTTACGCAACTATGTTAGGCTTAAAAACCCAAGTGAAAGGGCTATAAGCCTAACGTTTATTGAAAAAGAATCACCGGAATTTTATGTCGTAGGTAAACTCCTGTGAATAAATGAATTCCAATCAATTTGATGTAACCAGCTTGCCGTTGCTTCAATATCTTTTGAGAATATACGATCTTGGGTGATGCTTGGAATGAGTTTTCTTGCTTCCGTATAAAACTCTTTTGTAAATGGAGCCATTTTTTCTGTTCCACGGTATTCCACCGCCTGTAAGGCACAAATGAGCTCAATCGCCAAAACGCGGCGAACGTTTTGAATGATTTGATGGGCGTGTCGGGACCCGATCGTTCCCATGCTTACATGATCTTCCTGGTTCGCTGAAGATGGAATGGAATCAACACTTGCAGGATGTGCGAGTGTTTTATTCTCAGAGACGAGTGAAGCTGCACAATACTGCATGATCATCGCTCCCGACTGCAAGCCAGGTGACGGACTTAAGAATGGCGGTAAATCATTCAGCTGTGGATTGACGAGTCGCTCAATCCGGCGTTCTGAAATGTTCGCAAGCTCGGCAACAGCAATTTTCATGAAATCCATTGCAAAAGCAATCGGCTGACCATGGAAGTTCCCCCCTGAAATAACCTTTTCCCCATCATCAAAGATAAGCGGATTATCCGTCGCTGCATTCATTTCGATTTCCAATTTTTCTTTAACATAATCAAGAGTTTGCCATGATGCACCATGCACTTGCGGGATGCAGCGGAGCGAATAAGCATCCTGTACCCGCAGTTCTCCTTGCTTGGTGATTAGCTGGCTGCCATTGATCATTCGACGAATCCGTTCCGCGACCTCTGTTTGCTGGCGGTAACCGCGTGCTAGATGAACATCCGCATCAAAGGCATCTTCAATGCCGCGTAACCCTTCCAACGTCAGGGAAGCAATCGCTTCAGTTTGATGGGCCAGCTGTTCAGCTTCAATGTAATTTACGAGGCCCATCCCCGTCATGGCCTGTGTACCATTAATTAATGCAAGACCTTCTTTTGCTTTAAGTGTCACTGGAAGAATGCCTTCCTTCGATAAAGCTACGATGGCCTCCATTCGCTCCCCTTTATAAAACACTTCCCCTTCTCCCATCAATACTAGCGCCAAATGGGAAAGCGGCGCCAAGTCCCCACTTGCCCCAAGAGAACCTTGCTGAGGAATGACCGGATGGATATGGGCATTCAAAAGATCGATCAAACGTTCAATGACAACAGGACGGACGCCGGAAAACCCTTTTAATAGAGCATTGGCACGGAGAAGGACCATAGCTCTTGAAACCACCTCAGGAAACGGTTCCCCCACCCCGCATGCATGGGAATGAATCAAATTCCACTGGAGCTGCTCTGCGTCCTCTGCATCAATCAAAACATCGCTGAACTTTCCAAAACCTGTTGTAATGCCATAAACGACCTTCTTTTGTTTCACGATATTTTCAACCGCTTCCCGGCTTTTTTCCACTTTCTTAACACTCTCGGCTGAAGCCGTGACAAATGCTTCCCCATACAATACTTTTTTCGCTTCATCAATCGTTAAAGTTTGGCCCGTTAACATAATCATTTCCTGCACCCCTATTCTTTTTTAAACAAACAAAAGGAGGCCATATTGACAGACTTATCCAGTCTTCCAATACAGCCCCCTATTTCACTAAATAACTATAGGCTTTTAATTATTTAAATGTGGTTAATTCCCAATCCAACCGCTTCATGTTCAAATCCCCGAACCGGTGCTCCAATCGTTCCATACACGGCGACAGCAATCCATTCACCTTCGTCCCCGTTTTTAAACGGCCTGCCCCGAACGATTGCAAACCGAAGGCCTGCCGTCCTCAAAAGACCGCCAAGCTCGACTTGGCCGCGTGTCACTCCTTGGAGTGCTTCGATGATTGCATGATACAGCGCATGCATTTCACGATAAATGTCGGGATTGACCAATCCTAGTCTTTTCGCTGATGTCTCAATGGCCGCAACTATTTTCTGCAGCTCCATTGAACCGACTTTACCTTTTCCATAAAGCCAATTCATCCGCTTTAGATCAGTTGTTAATATGACTTCTTCCTCTTCTTCCGCAAACGCGTACATGATTGCATGGCGCCCGATTCTTCTGTCGAATTCCTTTGTCATGCAGGTACCTCTTTTACAATTTTCTAAATACACTAATAACTAAGTATCATTGTAAGCGGATACAAGCCATTTGGTCAACATATTTTTTTAAATACTTCTTTTAGAGGATGACTTTTCACCCCCAATGCCAGCCTATCCATCGTACATGTCATGAATATCCTTTGAAAATCATCAAAGGTTCTCAAAAAGGCATATTCCCCTGATTGCAAAAACAGCCCATCCTCCGTCAAGCTGGAAAATGTGCTTTTTCTACCTTTCTTTATCTCTCCTGAACTTCTTCACATATATTAAATGTTTTTCACGAGTAAGTAGATAAAATACGGCGCTCCTAAAATCGAAACGATAATCCCCACTGGCAATTCCATCGGGGCCATGATCACTCGTCCTAATGTATCGGCGGATAACAGCAATAATGAACCTAAGATTGCAGTCAGTGGTAATAGTAATAGTTTTGCATGTCTCGCCCTCACTAATCTCCTGGCTATATGCGGTGCAATCAGGCCTAAAAACGTAATACCTCCGCCCACCGAAACCGCTGCCAATGCCACTGAAATCAGTAATAAAAGCCTGCGTTCCTTTTCCACCTGTACACCTACTCCATCAAGACGGAGCATATAAAAATCTAATCCTTGCTCAAACAGTTTAATTCCCTTTGTATAAAAGAAATCCTACAACGGTCAAGGCACTCTACCATAACCGACAACAAGAAGAACGGCCTCCCAAAATAAACGATGGGAGGCCTTCAGCTTTAAAGAGATATAAATAAATCACTAACGGAATTCATAAGGTTATCCCCTATCAGTAATTAACCATTCTCCCTCAGCAGAACTTTATTCACAGACTTTTTTTGATTTAGCACGTCGGCTTCATCCGCTGTTAATCATTTTATTCTTTTCCTCTTATTCATTCGTTTCCAATGCTTCATAAATCGCAGTTACAACACTTCCATAGCTCCCTGTTTTGAAGAGATCGCCAATAAACTGATTCGAATTGGCTACAGGGTTAACTAGCGGGGAATGCTTTTTATTTGTAAGTAAAACAATCCCTAAGTCTATTTCAGGATCAATGATCGTGACCGTCCCAGTCCATCCAGTATGCCCGTATGCACTGTCGCTCGCATAAGGACTGAACATCCACTCCATGCTGGCATCGCCATTTCGTCTCCATCCGAGTCCATAGGTAGGGTTCATCTCGGAGGGTGCAACGAATTCATCGATTGTGTCTTTATCAAACAACATATGCTTACCGTAGCCCCCGCCATTCAGCATCACCTGCAGAAGGACAGCGAGATCGCTGGTAGTCGAGAAAAGACCTGCATGACCTGAAACGCCTCCCATCGAATAAAAGGCTTTTTCATCATGAACTTCACCTTGAAGCGTGTATTTGCGAATGTTAGGGAAATCTATCACGCCATCCCGAGTGTTCCCAAGCAGTTCAGTTGCCGCAATATCCTTTGGCTTAAAGCCCTTTTGCAGAGGATTGAACTTTGTATCTTTCAAATTAAGCGGCTTGTACAATTTATTTTCAACATAGGCGTCAAGCTGCTGACCCGTGATTTTTTCAACAATGGTACCGAGCAGCATATAGTCGACATCACTGTATACATTCTGTGTTCCAGGTACATATGTCAGCGGTGTTTTGGATATGAACTCAATGGTCTTATCCCGTTCCTGTGAATAAAGATCTTTCGAAACCTTTGGATTATGGTATTGCGGATCTGGTTTAAACCCTGCTGTATGATGAAGAACATCGATTATCCTCAGGTTATCCTTCCCTTTGATCACATCCGACTCCGTGTCTTTGAATTCAGGAATATATTGCTGAACTCTTGCATGGATATCCAACTTGCCTTCACTGACTAATTTTTGAATGGCAAAATTAGTTGCATACATCTTCGTATTTGAAGCAAGGTCAAATAAAGTGTCTTTTTCCATTTTACGAAACTTCTTAAGAGGTATATGTTCATTAAATTTCTGTTTGTACCCGTAGCTTTCACTTTTAACGATCTTTCCGTCCTTTATGACAATCAGGGCAGCACCAGGAAAACCGGCAGCCACTTCCATTTCAATTAGCTGATCTACCTTTTCCAGTTTTTCAGATGAAAAGCCCGCTTCTTCCGGTTTTTTGGCCTTCGTTAACACGGGGTACTGGCTAGTCTCCTTACTCACAGTAACTTCCTGATTTGCATTTGCTTTAGCGTAAGATACAGGAGAAACAAGTAATGAGAGAGTCAGAATTGAACTTAGTGTGCAGCTTGTCCATATATTCATCATATTCCCCCTATGAAATCGTACTTTAGAAAACAAGAAACGAACAACTTTACCTTCTGACCAATTGTCGAAACAAAAGAAAACTCTCATTCATTCGGACGAAATTCTTTCCTTTCACTCTTATCTACATCAGGCTTCACAATCCTATAAAGCGAGAACCGTGTATCCGTTCCAGGGAGAAAAGTAGTAGCGATTGGGATAACTTTTGAAGAGCTAATTTATCAATTCTTTTTTCACTAAGTCCATCGTTGATAAAAGTAGATATTTTTCCAAAAATGGATAATGATTACTAATTATTCTCAATTTTCAGTATATATCACTTCAAACATAATTTCAATTTGATATTTATATTTTCAAAATTATATTTCAATCATTAGCATAAACCCTCTCAATTTTAATGTATGAGGAAAAGTCAATTATTGAAAAATAAAATCATTCGATCCTCACTTTAATATATAGGGATTCCGCCTTCATTCATCGTTTATTAAGTTCCAGATGATATTGATTTTCCCTCGTTCTCTCCTCAACTAAATCAAAGTACTTCTGTTCCTTTTGCTTCTCTTAGTATTATTCTACTTACATATTTTCACTATCGAAGACTTTTATGACCGCTCTTTTCCCAATGACCATTAGCTATTAGCTTGGGATCATCTGCACTGTTATGTAAGAGATTGTGGATGACATTTATTGTGCCGTATAGCTAATACATATATATAGTGATGGCCAATTGCTTTTAACTTCATTGCATAAGAAACGTAGAAGATAATAATACTATTTGAGAAATAAAGGAATTTTGCAGAAGATTTCACAGATTTTAGCTGCTGATATTAGGCAAGTATAGGGTGATGAAAATGTGGAAAACGATTGTTTCCTACCTTCCAGAATGGCAGGTCTTTATACAAGCTTTTATTGCGTTTGTTATTCCGTATTCAATCGGCAAATTGTTTAATTGGCTTCGTACCTCAAAGGATGAGTGATGAAAATGAAAGAGTGGATATCAAAGATTAGTAAAAAAGGAAAAGTTACCGATAAAGACAAACAAGAAGCGTATTCCTCCCAAGATTCAACTGGTCAGTTTACAGATAATTTTAATTTTAATCTAGAAATGGTTAGGCAAGAAATTGGCCATAATTGGGATGTGCATTTTCGGGAATTTAATATAGGGCGAACCGATATTCGGTCAATTATCATTTTTGTGGATGGACTATCGGATAAAGACCTCATTGATAAACATATTATGCCATCATTGATGGTTGATTTTTCAGCAGAATATAAACAGAACCTTCCTTATACCAAAGGAAGCCTTTCAAAAGAATTCATAAAAAATGAAGTGTTATCTATTAGTGGCATAGAAGAGGTTGGTTCCATTAAAGATTTAGCATCAAAAGTATTATCGGGGTCTACCGCTCTTTTAATTGAGGGATCAGTGGATGCACTAATCCTCGGAACGACAAAACTTAAAACAAGGTCGATTGAAGAACCGGTATCAGAGGCATTAGTCAGAGGTCCACGGGTCGGTTTCACTGAATCATTGAGTGATAATACATCCTTTTTAAGGGGTAGTGGTGAAATTGAAAATTTATCGTTAGTAAAATTCCAAGTAGGAAAGCGTTCAAAAAAGGACTTAGTTGTCGCTTACATAAAAGATATTGTTGATCCCGAATTAGTTCAAGAGGTAGAAAACCGAATTAAGAAAATTGATATTGATAGTGTGCCGGAATCAGGTTATGTAGAGCAACTTATCGAGGATAATTACCTTAGTCCTTTTCCGCAGGTACAGAATACAGAGCGTCCTGATCGAGTAATCGCTGCTTTGATGGAAGGTCGAGTTGCCATCTTATTGGATGGGACGCCATTCGCTTTGATTGTTCCGGTTACCTTAAGCATGATGTTGCAGTCACCGGAAGATTATTATGAAAGATGGATTCCTGGCACATTCATCCGTATGCTTCGTTACCTCGCAGCTATTCTGGCTCTTTTTACACCGTCTTTGTATATAGCTTTCATCTCATTTCATTCAGGGATGATTCCGACCAAACTGGCCATCTCCATTATAGGAACCAGGTCCGGGGTTCCGTTTCCGGCACTTATCGAAGCATTATTCATGGAAATATCCATCGAAATTTTGAGGGAAGCAGGACTGCGCTTACCTAAGCCAATCGGTCCCGCAATGGGAATTGTCGGCGGTTTAATCATTGGGGAAGCTGCTGTACAGGCAGGGATCGTTAGCCCTGTTTTGGTAATTGTAGTAGCCTTAACCGCTATTTCATCATTTTCCATTCCGCACTATAGTATTGGGATTACATTACGGATGCTTCGTTTTCCCGCAATGCTATGTGCTGCCACATTTGGATTATACGGGGTCATTCTCTTTTTTCTTTTAATGGCCAGCCATTTAGTTAAATTAAAAAGCTTTGGTGTGCCCTATTTGAGTCCAGCCGTTCCTTATCGCTTAAGTGAGTGGAAAGACCTGATGGTTCGCATGCCACTTATGATGATGAAACGCCGTCCAAAGATGATGCATACAAAAAATCCCACACGCAAAGGATAACCTATCGGTGAAAGGGTGGTTAAAGAATGATTCTCAGTCCGAAAGACCAAATTACAACTCCTCAAACAGCTGTCATTATCATCAACTTTATACTCGGCACAGGATTACTCACCCTACCCAGATCAGCTACCGAGAAGGTGCATACACCAGATGTATGGATAAGCGTTATTTTAGGCGGAATTATCGCGATAATCGCGGGGGTGATCATGGTCAAATTAAGCCAACGGTTTCCCGAAAAAACCGTTTATCAATACATCAATGAAATTGTAGGAAAATGGTTGGGGAGTTTACTTAGTTTAGTTATAATACTTTATTTTATTATGACTTCCGGATTTCAGCTCCGAGCAATGGCTGAGGTAGTAAGGTATTTACTTCTTGAAGGTACGCCTACATGGGCAATTACCATGATTTTCATGTGGGTAAGTCTTTATATCATCATCGGCGGAGTTAACCCCATCGCCCGTCTTTTTGAGATTATATTACCTTTGTCAGTTATCCTTTTTTTGGTTGTTATCTTTATGAGCTTCAAAATATTTGAGATCGATAATCTGCGTCCTGTATTAGGAGACGGAGTCATCCCTGTACTAAAAGGAGTAAAAACAACGGCTCTCGCTTTTTCAGGGCCTGAAATCATGTTACTGCTTGTTCCGTTTATGAATCAGCCAAAAAAAGCAGTAAAAGCCCTGCTTGTTGGAGTTTCCATTCCATTGATTTTTTATTTGATAACGGTCGTAATGGTTATCGGGGCATTATCTGTTGATGGAGTGGTCCTGAGAACATGGCCGACACTGGATCTTATACGGAGTTTTGAAATCTCCGGTTTAATCTTTGAACGGTTTGAATCTTTATTGCTCGGGGTTTGGATCATGCAAATATTTGCTACATTTACCATCTCATACTTTGCAGCTGCTGTAGGGCTGGCTCAACTTACGAAAAAGAGCATTCACCCATTTATGTATGGCTTGCTTCCGATTCTATACATCATTGCCATGATTCCGAAAAATATGAATGACCTATTTAAACAAGGGGATTTCGTCGGCCATATGGCATTGTTTTTATTTGGTTTACTCCCGCTTCTCCTGCTTATCATCTCAAGAATAAAGGGAGGAAAATATGAAACAATCACATAACAATATACGCCCCCTCTTCATTTCCCTCTCCGTTCTTTTGTTCTTATCCCTTACAGGATGTTGGAGCAGTCATGAAATTGAAGAGCAAAGTCTAGGTATAGGTTTGGCATTCGATAAAGCCAAGCAGTCCTCCATCGAGAAAAAGTTAAACGAACAAGGGGATGGTTATTCAAAAAAGGACCTGATTACTGCAACCTATCAATTTATCACTCCACAAGTAGCAAGTTCAACAACGAAACAATCAGGACCACAACAAAAATCTTATATTAACGTTTCTGAAACTGGAGATTCCCTCCATCAAATGGTTCGTGAATTATCATTGAGAAGTGAACAACCCGTAACCGCTCACCATATGAAAGTGGTTGTTATCGGTGAAGGTCTTGCAAGATCGTATAGATTGGAACAATTACTTGATCAAAACTTTCGAGAAAGTGAGATTAGACCAAGCTGTCTTGTGCTCATAAGTAAAGGGAGAGCAAGCAAGACACTGGAAACAAAGAAAGCAGGAGAAATTCCTGCGTTTCGTCTGGCCGGCATTGTAGAAAATGCATATCGAACAACGAGGATTTTACCTCCCATGTCGCATATTAAAATAGAAAGCAAGATCAAATCAGGATCTAGTTTTCTAATACAAAAAGTTATATCAGTGGATGGGCAAGTCAAATTTGCGGGAGCTGCCGTGATCGATGGAAAGACACACAAAATGTCTGGTTTTTTGAATGAGGAAGAACTGGAGGGCGTGACATGGATAACAGGTAAGGGGAAAGGCGGTGTAGTGAAAAGCTTAGATAAAGAAACCGGTCAGCAGATTGTATATGAAATAGAGTCCATGAAAAGCAGTATCGTACCTCGAGTTAAAGGAGACAACATCTCTTTTGATGTAAACATTGAATCAGTGGGTAGACTGTCTGAAACTTGGGTGGTTTCGGGAGATTCTTTTAAAAATGAATTTCTCAAAAAAGCAGAAAAATCATCTGAAAAAGAAGTGAAACGCTTGGTGGGGAATGTATTAGAAAAAATGCAAAAAGAATACCAAGTGGACGTTGCTGGCTTCGGAAATCGATTGAGAATTGAGCACCCCAAAGTATGGAAGAAAGTCAAAAAGGATTGGGATCAAAGATTTAGTGAAACTACTATAAACTATGATGTGAAATTAACTATTAATGATTATGGTGCATCAGGAGGATCAAAGAAGTGAACATTCAGATTGACCTTCTAGCCTCCATCAAATGTGATACATGTAAACATTATGATATATCCCGACTATTTCTCCATTTTAATTTTTAGAGAGTTTTTCGGTTAACTTGCTTTTCAAATGACCCGGCATTTCAACGTAAAAATGTAATTCTTTGCGCTAATAGGGCTATCATGAATTTCAAACTAGCCTCTGTCATCAATTGTTCCATACCGCGTATTTCAGGGAAATATATCGAATAGTATCTTTTTCACATAATTAAGTTTTCCTATGTACAAACACGCAATGAATTCTTTTTTTAGAACTAGGACTGTATTATGGTCAAGCAATCGGCCGGCCTTTTTGGTGGTACCCCTATAAGACGATTTATTGGATACCCAAAATATATTGATATACGTAGTGCAAAAAAAAAGCCTACTTCCTTGAATTGCAAGGAGATAGACTTTTTCGTTAATTGGAGTATTTTTGTCTTTATTGATAAGTATAATATTAAGCTCGGTGAACCGTATCATAAGTAAATTAGGTTTTTATGATGTAAAGAAAAGCAGAAATATACAAAGTCATTGAATTGGCTATGTATATTTCTGCTTAAATTAATTAAGAAATTATTATACTTTTTCACTGATCAAATTTCTTCATCTCAACTTGAACGGTTATTGAAAAATGACTGTTACTTTGTCACTTTCTATCACTGCCAGTTTGTGTGAAAGGATCCTGCTATATCACGTCGTTCATAGGTATGTGCACCAAAATAATCACGTTGTGCTTGCAAAAGGTTTGCATTTGAGATGCCTGTTCGATAACTATCGTAATAAGTGAGTGAAGCGCCTAAACATGGAAACGAGATACCAGAATTTATTCCCTCACAGACTACCTTTCGCAATCCTACCTGGTAACCTGTAACCTTTTCAGCAAAATATGGTGAGATTAATAAATTGGCCAGATTCGGCTGCTCTTGATAGGCTTCGCTAATGACGTTTAAAAATTCTGCACGAATGATGCAACCACCGCGGAAAATCAGCGCAATATCCTTTAAAGGCAAATTCCAGCCGTAAAGTTCAGAAGTCATTTTATATTGAGTGAAACCTTGCGCGTACGCACAAACTTTTCCCATATATAATGCTTCTCTAATATAGTCAATCCACTCATTTTTATCTAACTTTTGCTGATCGTTCTCAGGGCCTGTAAGAATATTTTCTGCATTGACCCGTTCATCTTTTAAAGCGGAAATGTAACGAGCAAACAAAGACTCTGTAATAATCGATGCCGGGATTCCGTTATCAATAGCTTGCATGCTGGTCCATTTACCTGTGCCTTTTTGTCCTGCTTTATCAAGAATCACATCGATCAAGGGTAAGCCCGTTACTTCATCTTTTTTCCTTAAAATTTCGGCTGTGATTTCGATTAAATAACTTTTCAGTTCGCCTTGATTCCATGTTTCAAAGATGTCAGCTATTTCATTAACTTCCAAATGCAACTTTTCTCTTAAAAACGTATAGGCTTCGGCGATTAATTGCATATCTGCATATTCAATCCCGTTATGGACCATTTTCACAAAATGACCCGCTCCTTTTGGGCCGATATAGGTACAGCAGGGGTCATCATTTACTTTGGCTGCGATTTTTGTCAAAATCGGAGCTACCTTTTCATAGGCGTCTTTATCTCCACCTGGCATGATTGAAGGTCCTTTTAACGCCCCGACTTCTCCACCAGAGATACCAATTCCTAAATAACAGATTCCTTTAGATTTCAGTTCATCATATCTGCGTTCAGTATCTTCGTAATGGGAGTTACCGCCGTCCATGATAATATCGCCTGATTCAAGATGAGGAAGTAATGAATTGATCACTGAGTCAATCGCCTTACCTGCCGTCACCATTAGAAAAATCTTTCTTGGAGTTTCCAATGACTGCACAAAGTCTTGGATTTCGTAATACGGATGGAGCAACTGACTGTCCAAGTTAGCAACAAGCTGATCCGTTAAATCTCTTGTGTAGTTATAGACAGCTACTTGTTCCCCTTTACTAGCCATATTTAAAGCGATATTACTGCCCATTACCCCTAAACCAATGACACCAATTGTATTGAACATTTATTTCTGCTCCTTTTATGTAAGAATAATAAGCAGTAAACCCCTCTCATAAGTGGGGGATTTACTGCCGGGAAAGCCTTATACAAATAAGCTTAGTAATAGAATAAATCCTAATCCAGCTACTGAAATAATCGTCTCAAGCAAGGTCCATGTTGCAAATGTTTCTTTCATGCTTAAACCAAAATACTCTTTAAACATCCAGAAGCCAGCATCGTTAACGTGTGAAGCGATTAAACTTCCCGCTCCTGTAGCAAGTACAACTAGAGCAAGGTTAACGTCCGTCTGACCTAACATCGGAATAACTAAACCAGCTGTCGTTAAGGCAGCGACGGTAGCAGATCCTAAGGAAATACGCAGGATTGCCGCGATGATCCAAGCAAGCAAGATTGGTGATAATGATGTTCCTTTGAATAATTCAGCTACATAGTCACCTACACCGCCGTCGATCAATACTTGCTTGAAGGCTCCGCCGCCCCCTATGATTAAGAGCATCATTCCGATATGCAAGATTGCTGATGTACAAGATTCCATAATATCTTTCATTGGAATCTTTCTTGCTAATCCCATTGAATAGACCGCAAATAATAAGGAAAGCAACATGGAAGTACCGGCTTCACCAATAAAACGGATAGCTGCTAGTAAACCATTATCTTCAAATCCGATTGTTTTTTGCATCAAAGTGATAATCGTAGCAATTGACATTAATATAACCGGAAGTAAAGCGGTAAATACACTGATTCCAAATCCAGGTGTATCTTCAAGTTTAAAAGATTTTTGTTCTCCTAAAGAGGCAATGCTGCCTGTTTTCGTAAATGATGCAGGTACTAATCTTTTAGCTATCTTCGTAAATACTGGTCCAGCTAAAATAACTGTTGGAACCGCAATAATGAAGCCGTAAAGTAAAACCTGACCAATGTCTGCACCATATTCACCAGCAATAACGGTTGGTCCTGGATGCGGCGGTAAGAAACCGTGAGTTACGGATAATGATGCTACCATTGGAATACCAAGATATAATATCGAAACTTTTAATTCTCTTGAAATGGCAAATACGATTGGAATTAATAATACTAATCCCACTTCAAAAAATAATGCGACACCGATAATAAATGATGCTGCTACGACTGCCCATTGAATATTCTTTTCACCGAATTTTTTAACAAGGGTCATGGCAATGCGCTGCGCGCCGCCTGAATCCGCGATTAACTTACCCAACATCGCTCCAAGTCCAAAGATTAACGCTAAGTGACCAAGTGTTCCGCCTAATCCAGCCTCAATGGTTTTGACAATTCCATCAAGTGGCATCCCAAGTGCTAAAGCCACTCCAAACGAAACAATGATCAAGGAAATAAAGGTGTTTAATTTTAAGCCCATTATTAAAATTAATAAAGCGACAATTCCTAAAGCGACAATAACTAATGGCATTGTAATTCCTCCATGTCTTTATTTTGTAGCGCTTATTAAGTTTCTTTGATAATTCGCAATCTGTGTATATTCGTTTTCCAATACCCTTGAAAGGTTAATGAAAATCGGCAGTAGTTGCCTATATTCTTTTACAGAATCATCTATCGGTGTGTGCTTGTGGGTATTGCCTATCATTTCTGAAACTACTTCGAAGGACTCAATTTCCCCAGTGGCATATAATCCCAATATACAAGCACCCAGGCACGAACTTTCGTAGCTTTCTGGAACCACGACTTCCGATTCGAAGATATCGGACATCATTTGCCGCCAAACAGCCGACCTTGCGAAGCCTCCCGTAGCTTGAATTCGGGTCACGGGACCGTCCATACATTCGGTTAAGGCTAAAAATACTGTATATAAATTGTAAATGACTCCCTCTAGAGCCGCTCGAATCATATGTTCTTTCTTATGCGACAGTGTTAATCCGAAAAATGAACCCCGTACGTCCGGATTCCATAATGGTGCACGTTCACCTGCAAGATATGGATGGAATAACAATCCATCAGCGCCCGGTCTTACACGTTCGGCAATCTTGGTTAAGACTTCATAAGCGTCGATTCCGAGCCTTTTAGCTGTTTCTACCTCGGAAGAAGCAAATTCATCGCGAATCCAGCGAAGGACCATCCCGCCATTGTTTACCGGCCCGCCAATCACCCAATGCTTTTCCGTTAAGGCATAGCAAAAGATTCTTCCTTTTTCGTCTGTTTTCGGCTCGTCAATAATCGTCCGAATCGCACCGCTTGTCCCAATCGTGACAGCGATTTCGCCTTTCCGGATAGCGTTTACACCTAGATTTGAAAGGACACCATCACTTGCCCCAATGACAAAAGAGGTTTGTGGATCAATCCCAATCTGTTTGGCTAAATCCGGGTCACAGTTGTTAAAGATCTTTGTTGTTGATACGATTTCAGATAATTGACCACGAGTTATTCCAGCAATTCTTAGGGCTTCCTCATCCCAATCCAAGTTTTTGAGATTCAACATGCCCATGGATGAAGCAAGGGAATAATCGACAACATATTGATCAAAGAACTTTTTAAAGATATATTCTTTAATCCCAATATACTTTTTAACATTGGTTGCGATCTCTGGGTGATCATTCACAATCCAGGTGATTTTGGATAATGGAGACATCGGGTGTATCGGTGTTCCGGTTCGTTTGTAAACTTCATGCCCATCTAATTCATCTTTAATTTTATGGGCCCAAGCTTCACTGCGATTATCTGCCCAAGTGATACAACGGGTTAGCGGCTGGTCATTTTCATCCATAGCTATAACACTATGCATCGCACTGCTAAATGAAATAAATGATATCTTTTTATCTGGATGCTGTTTCGTTATATTTGAAAAGGCTTTCAGAACAGCCTGGAAAATCTCCTCAGGGTCTTGTTCCGCTGTTGTCATATCCGGTGTGTAAAGAGGATAACCAACATTCTCTTGCTGAATGACATCGCCTTTTTTCGTAAATAAAACAGCTTTTGTACTAGTTGTACCGATGTCTACACCTAACATATAGCTAGTCATTTTCTTGTTCGACTCCTTTTGAAAGCATCTGTTGGGCCATCCATAAGTCTTCAACTTCCCCTTGAACATCATCAAAGTTTACATGTAACGACTTAATCATGAGGTCTCGATCCTTTGTTCTGATCGCATCAATATAAAGTTGATGATTATTAATGATCCGTGTAAAGTCTTCATACTTTTCTTTAAAACGACAACGCATGGATAGAAGAATCAAACTTTCCATCACAGGTTTTAAATTATCCCAGATCATCAGGATATAGGAATGATTAATGGACCGAATAATTGTTTCGTGGAACAGGACATCCTGATAGGAAAACTCATCAGCATCTCGGTATTTTATGGAAATTTTCATCATTTCCAATATTTTACTAAGCTCCCTTACTAATTCATTCGTGTCAACCCTTACTAGACGCTCAAATACAAACGTCTCGATGAGTATTCGTACATCATAAATTTCTGCATATTTTTTTTCTGTTAAACCAATGACAACCGCACCCATTCTTTCTAATCGGATGATATTTTCAGATGCCAGTATTTTTAACGCTTCACGAACTGGTGAGCGGCTAACACCAAAATCAGCAGCTAATTTATTTTCAGAAAGGATGGTACCGCTTTCAATCATCCCCGAAATAATACGCATTCTAAGCTCGGATGTTACACGATCACCAGCTGAGGCTTTTGAAAGCCATTTTACAGGATAAAGAAATTCCTTTGGTTCAACCATAAATTCACCTCTAATAGAGTTCAAGTACACTTGTATACAAGTATTATAATAAAAATAATTAATAATGCAAGTTTTTTGAATTCAACTAGCTTCTTGCTAATTTAGTCAAAGTTTATAGGGAGTTTAGAAGGTTCTGGGGCAGAAATAAAGAAGAAACACAGGGTGGTAATATCTGTTAACTAAGGGATAGAGCAGCTACTCCGAACAACTTATGAATGAATCCAACGTCATTTTGGGCAGACTTTGGCTGTTTATGAGGGTGGGACTCCTACAATAGTAAAATATCGTCCGTTTCATAATTATGGATGATATACTATTATTTAGGTATTTTTCTAAATTCAGAGGAGGTTATTCAATGAAAAAGGTACGGTATGGAATGTGGATGTTTGTTACGCTCGTTCTCATGTTTTCTCTACTTCCAGAAACATTCGTTAAGGCGGCAGCCGATCCATTCGTTAAGGTCAAATTAAAAGGCTATCTTGGTAACAAATCCGAGATTACTGTCGAACCGGAAGTCACGTACACTACGAATCTAGCAAATGTAAAACTAGAATCGAACAAGAAGTATACGTTGAGGGTCAGCGGTACGGACATTGTTGTTCTAACAGATTCAAAAGAAGTTGGGAAAGCTTCTGAGATTGAAGTGAAACCCGAAACAGGAAATGGTCCACTTTCGATTAATGGCCGTACATACTTAGGTAGTTTTCGTTTTATTATCGAAGATGGGAAATTCATCCGTCCATTTAACTCAATTGGTCTTGAAGATTATTTAAAAGGGGTTGTTCCAGCTGAAATGCCGGCTTTATGGAATCAGGAAGCCTTAAAGGCACAGGCTGTTGCGGCGAGAACCTATGCAATGAGCTACATCAACAAAACGCCCGATGACACAATGAGTTACCAAGTATACGGTGGCTATGCTTGGCACGAAAACTCAACAAAGGCTGTTAAAGCAACAGAAGGTCAGGTCATCGGTTATGGTGAAAAACTACACATAGGTTCAGATGCTCTTTTTTCCTCTAGCAATGGAGGGAAAACCGAGTCGAACAATAATGTTTGGATTGGTACAGAGCTACCATATTTAATGGTCAAAGAAGATCCATATGATCCGCAAACAGTGTGGAGTTTTAGTGTAAAAAAGCAACAAATAGACCTTACAAATTTAGATTTGACAAAAGCAGATACATGGTGGGCTAATACCAAGGAAGCTGAACAAACACCAGTAATTTCTAATATAAGAGTATGGCTACAGAAAAATGGATATACCGACAAAGACATTAAAATAACGGCCGTCCCTCATCTATCCCTTCACGCACAAACAAGTAGCGGCAGGGTAAGTAAAGGAAGTATAAAGATTGAATTTATGGTGAAAGAAAAGGGGAATGCGCTACAGCAAAGTGTAATATTAGAAGATGTAACGGCTTCGAAAATTAGAGAAATAATCGGTCTGGGCTTCATGAAAAGCTTTTTAGTAGACAAAGTGGATACTGCAAGGGATGCGATTAACGTTTCAGGCAAGGGCTACGGCCATGGTGTCGGACTAAGTCAGTATGGCGCGAAAAAGGCTGGCGAAAAGGGAAATACGTATCGCGAGATTCTTGCTTTCTATTATGAAGGGACAAGCTTAAAACAAGCTTATCAGCCAGAGCCTGAAGAAGTAGAACCAGTCAAGCCAGAACCGGCACCTATCATTCCAACGCCAATTCCAACACCAGCTCCGGATCCCGCACCTAAAGATGAAACAGCACCAATGATTAATAGTTTAAAAGCCCATTACGATGCTAAAACAAACCAAGTCAAAGTAACCTTTGATACAAATGAAAAAGCGAATGTGACAGTGGAAGTTACGGATGAAAAAGAGCAAATCATCGCTTCTCTTGTCAAAGGGGATCAAAAGCCGTCAGGATCGCAATTAGCCATTTGGGATGCATCAGAGGTAAGTAACGGTTCATACACCTTTGAAGTTAGAGCGATTGATAGTAGTAATAATGCAAGTTCAGCATCTGTTCCATTTTCATTAACAAAGCCTGACACAGCGGCTCCAGTTATTAAAAATACAAATACCTCATATGACTCAAAAACGAATAAAGTTTTCCTGAAGTATGAGATCAATGAAAAATCAAAGGTTACCGTTCAAGTAAAAGATGCAAAAGGAAAAATCATAGCTACTCCGATCAATAATGCAGAGAAAAATTCCGGTGTCCAATGGACATCATGGAATGTGTCGAAGGTATCGAACGGGAAATACTCATATGAAATTGCAACAATCGACAGCAGTCAAAATAAAGGCTCAGCAACGGTTCCATTTACATTAACAAAACCCGATACAACGGCACCTTCCATTAAGAATTTAAAAACCTCATATGATTCAAAAACGAGTAAAGTTGGTTTAAAGTATGAGATCAATGAAAAATCAAAGGTTACCGTTCAAGTAAAAGATGCAAAAGGAAAAATCTTGGCGACACTAATCAATAATGCTACAAAAGATGCCGGTATCCAAAGTGCATCATGGAATGTAACAAAGGTATCGAACGGAAAGTATACATTTACCATTACAGCGATTGATCCAAGCAAGAATAAACGTACAACGACCACTTCCTATACAATAAACAAATCGGCAGCGAAGAATTTGACTGGCAAGGTCAATGCTACGAAGTTAAATGTCCGTTCCGAACCATCCACATCAGGGAAAGTTCTTGGCTCTTTGAAGAAAAACCAAATCGTTACCGTAATTACTAAGAGCGGTTCTTGGTACAAAATCCAGTCCGGTAAGGGAACAGGTTATGTACACGCAAAATACCTAACGAACGTCCGATAACGAATTCGATCAGTAAAACGGGCTTATCAAAATTTAGAGCATTGAAAAGACCATGATTTTTTATAAGTCATGGTCTTCTTTTATAAATTTATTTCCGATACTGTACTGTGGTAATGATAAAAATGGAACTTTTCTGGTGATTTATTATACAGTTTGTCCTTTGCTCTTACACGTCCTTCAGCCGTCCTTTTATCATCAGATCCCGTTCTCAGCGATTCCCCTAGCATGGTAACATTAGTTTCCCAGCTGGTGAAAAAATATCGTTCCTCTGGAAAACAAAAGGTGGATAAAAATTGCTGTTGGTTTAAGAGGAGACACATTACTTCTCATTGAAGCTGGGGCAGGCGTAAAAGAAATTCAAGAAAGATTAGGGCATTAAGATATAAATACGACTATGAACATTTACGCTCATATGACAAAAAATATCGAAGAAAAGACCTCCCATAAGTTCAGTGAACTTACGAAAGTGCTTCTCAAATTGGTTAAATTGTTTCAAAAACTGAAAGTTAGCATTTCACTAATACCACCTTACATACCCCTATATTCCAAGGGTTTTAGGATGATTACATCATGCAGCCCATTCAATTGATAATTTAATAGGAAGTAACAAGGTAATAATATCAGCACTTTTGGTAATCGATGGTTGCCCCGGCATTTAAGCAGCCTTCCATGTGATAGCAAATGCATTCATCGCAGCGGTTGACTATTGATACGGCTAATCCCATAATGGTGTACTTACCCTAACTGGCGTTTAAATACTTTACTGGCGAAGAAATAAGCGAAAGAAAAGTACTTATACCCTAGAGGCTCGGATGCCCGTCACTTGGTAAGGCTAGATAATATAGAAGCTAAATGCAGTAATTATTGCTAAGACTAGCTTTTTGCAAAAGTCTGATAAGGTAAATTATGTAAAATTAATAAAGTGAATCATCAATTTAATTTTTTTCCATTTCCACAGCCATTATCCCGCAGTTTTAATAAAAAAACAGCTCAATTGGTCATAATTTTCACCAATGTATTAACTTCATTAATATTAAACTCTTCGTTATGCTCGATAAAGAAGCTCTCTTTTGCAACTTGTATATAAGTTAAAAAAGCGTCATCATATACGTTATTTACATGCGTAAAAAATCAAGCCATCATAAAAATATATCTTTGCAACTTTATCTGAAAATCCTGCAATAATTACTGCATAGATATCATTTTTACCCAATAAGTGTGTCTAGCTAAGAATTTAGTCATATTTACTCTTTTCGATGTACTTATGTTTTACTACATCTTTTAGAAGCTTCTAATTTTGTCGATATCTACTCAGAATTTGTAGATATTTCTCGGGAAATTGTTGAAATTTGAAAATAGTGATTCCGAATAGTTGGAACAAAGGAATTTCTACTTTTGATTTGATTGCCTTAGGTTTAAATAGTTATTAACGCAAATTAACACATGAATATCGTAAAGGAGACTAAAAAAAAGTAATGAAACCTTTTTCTTATTGAAGTAATGTTTCGTAATGGGGTTTTTGTTGTTCAGTTTTAAGCTGTGACATATCGTTTGTCAGTTAGATGTTCATTTCACGCGTAGCTGCGAGTTCATTGGTTAAAAAATCAAGCTCTCTATTAATTGAATGAGAACATGGGTTAAATAAATTGTCATATGTATCGGGTATCGCTATCTCTGTTTCATTGGTTCCTTCTAATCTTTCTTTTTCTTGATACAAGGGTCTTTAGCTCTATCGTTTAGAGGGGTGCTCGTATCGCGTAACGCTTTAAGCTTTTCGATGTCGGATTGAACGAAGGGTGTCTGTTTCCATATTTTAACAATAACTATCCATTTCGCTCTAAGTTTTAAACATATTTTCGAACATTGATTTTTCATCTCCACTTCTTTGCCACTTCCTTGGAAGAGGATGCTCATTCATTCGGATGTATATCCTGTCGCATATCGGACCTCCCTTTCGATTAAAGATGAAGGTTCTGTGGATTTATTTTCATGTTATATCGCCCAGCGATACGATACACAAAAAAGAACCGATAAGGCCCTTTCTTGAGGAACACTATTGAGTACATAGATCTTGCTGGAGCTGGGAAACCGTTGGTTTAAGCTGAGACATATCATTTGTCAGTGGACGTTCATTTCAAGCGTAGCTGCGAGTTCATTGGTTAAAACAATTAAAATCTCATTTATTTGTTTGGAATTATAGGTTAAGTTGTCATATATATCGGGTATCGCTATCTCTGTTTCATTGGTTCCTTCTAATCTATCTTTTTGTAGATACACAAGGTCTTTAGCTGTACCCTTTAGGGACTTGTCCGTATCGCGTAACGCTATGTGCGCTTCGATGTCAGATTGAATAAAGATAGGCAACTACCATCTTAAAAACTCATATCCGTTTCGTAAGTTTTGACCATACTTTTGAACAGTGGGTGTTGCATCCCCACTTCCTTAGAAAAGAATACTCGTTCATTCGGATGTATATCATGTTTGCATATCGAACGCCACTTTTCTACTAAACCTAAAGGTTTCGAATTTATTTGCAAGTTATATCGCCCAGCGATCCCCCCCTGTCTGGAGCAACTCTAGTAAGGATGACTCTTGTTTTAGATGCATATCGCTTAAACAAATCTCCAATGAATTTCAATTGAGCCTTAGTTTGCCTTTGGTAGAATGTCCGATACATTGGTATCGCCGAGCTCTTACATAACAGGTACCAAATCCTGTAAAATTGAAATATTCTTTCTTAATTCTGTGTTTCAACTACGCGAATCATATATGGCACTATGATTTTTTTAAAGTTTTGTGGATTCGCATCTCAATGCTTTTATCCATCATTATTTATTTAAAAAATATTTATCAAATGATTCTTCATCAATAATTTGCTTCCACAAATCAATACACAGATAGGCAAAAAACCTTAACAGTCACCTTATTTTCTGAATATGGAGAATAGCCCCCGCCATTTTTCGGAACGTTTTTGTATAGCCTCTTCTAAGCGTTTATTAAATTCATTTTGTGAACTCCATTCTTTTTTCTGTTCGTCCCGCATATTTTGTATTTCTTTTTGTAAGAGTTCACTTTTTTGTTTTTCTTGTTCCAGCAATGTTTCGTAATGGGTATTTTGCTGTTCAGTTAATTGTTCAATTTTAGAATTAGTTCTTTGCGCTGAATTTCCAATACTAGAACTTATAACATGATGATCTTGCTGGAGCCGGGAAACCTTTGTTTTAAGCTGTGACATATCGTTTGTCAGTTGGACATTCATTTCACGTGTGGCTGCGAGTTCATTGACTAAAAACATTAAGACCTCGTTTAATTGATTGGGGTCGTGGGGTAAATTCTCATATGTATCGGGTATCGCTATCTGTGTTTCATTGGTTCCTTCTAATCTTTCTTTTTGTTGATATACAAGGTCTTTAGCTGTATCGTCTAGGGGCTTGTCCGTATCGCGTAGCGCTATAAGCGCCCCGATGTCAGATTTAACAAAGATACGTCGATCTCCATCTTTCAAAAACTCATATCCATTCCGCTCTAAGATTTGACCATACTTTCGAACAGTGGGAGTTGCAATCCCCACTTCTTCTGCCACTTCCTTGGAAGAGAAAGCTCGTTCATTCAATTGTATATCACGTCGCATATCGGACCTCTTTTCTATAACTAGTTGTATCTGTAGTCTACCTGACCTTAAATTTTCTGTCTAGATAAGTATAGCCTATCCAGAAGTCGTTAGGGATAGCGATAAGATTTCCTTTTCCTTTCTTCTGTTTCCATATAGGATTAGATCATCTATTCGCTTACCTTCCTTCTCTTGCATAGCCTCTATCTACCCTTATCCATTGTGGATGTTACATCTGGTTGGGCCTGGCGCTTGGTCCCGTGCCTTTAGAAAACTGGCCAGCCTTATCCTCAAGATTCCCCCTTTTTTGTTGCCAGTTATACACTCGCACAAATTTCGTATAATCACTTAAGTTAGATTGAACCCTCTTATAATTGTCATTCTTGATAAGATTGTAACTTATAGGTGTATACTCTAGCTCTAATATAGTCTGCAGCCACTAATTTAGCCCGTAACGTTCGATGATTTCCATCACTAGATACATGATATTCTATCATCGCAGGCTTTCTTGAAAAACTTTGTGCATATTTTCTTTCGAAGTGCTCAATAAAGAGTAGAATTCCATCCTAAATTCATAGGCTCTTTTACATAACCAGCTCTGAGTCCTTTTCTACTAAAAGCGGCTGGCCGATTATTGAAACTAAGTCTATTAATCCACCTAAGTGTTTATTATTGTTTATTATCTAATATAGCTTTAACTTGTTCTATAAGAACTTCCCATTGATTTGTTTTTTGTTTACTTATATTAGCATTCCGTATCATTCAAATTGATGAAAGACTCGTGAAAATGCTGAAACACAATAAGATTAAGCAAAAAGAAATAAAACTTCAGAGAAATCGTTCCTTTCTGGTTTGGGCCGTTGTGGAGACTCCTCTTACACCAGTTTGGACCGATTCTATTATTTTTTTACACTAAAAAAAGCTCGACCCAAATGGCACATTATATGCCTTTTGGGTCAGCTCCTTTTCTCATTATTTCATCAGCTTTGCTACTGGCTTCGAAAGAAGCAATAAAACAATACCTAAACCAATTGTTACAAAACCAATTACACTGAAGATTTCCAGGTAACCTAAAGACTGCGTATATGCAGCTAATTGGCCGGCTACCATATTAGCTACCGCGGAACTTGCCAGCCATACTCCCATTAGAAGAGAGGCAAGCTTGATTGGAGCAATTTTACTTACCATTGATAAACCAACTGGTGAAATCATTAATTCAGCTAATGTATGAAGGAAATACGTTACAATCATGAACAGGATGTTTACTTTCAGCGCAGTATCGTTTCCTGTATACATAACAGCAGGAAGCAGTACTAAGAAACCTAAACCAACAGTGACTAAACCAAGAGCCATCTTCGTTGGAGTTTTTAAGTCACCGCGTTTTGAGCTGCCAAGCTTGTACCATAAAGCAGACATAATTGGCGCTAAAATCACGATGAATAACGGGTTCAATGATTGGAACCAGGCAGTTGGAACCTCAAAACCAAATACATTCCGATCAATTTGGTCATTAGCATACAATGTCAATGAACTTCCAGCCTGCTCGAAAGCGGCCCAGAACGCAATAACGAAGACTGCCAAAATAACGATAGCCGCTGTACGTTTTTGTTCTCTTTTCGTTAACGGTGCAGCTGATTTTTGACCAGCTTTAACTTCCGGTTTGCCAGTAGGTTCTTTACCGATATCACCTAAATAGCGATTGCCTAAGAAGTTGAAAACTAACTGCCCTACAATCATGCCAATTGCTGCTGTCAAGAACCCATATTTATAGCTCATAAGGCCAACTACTAATGGTGCGAAGAAAGCCCCAACGTTAATACCCATATAGAAGATGGTGAAAGCTCCATCACGACGCGGATCGTTGTCTTCATAAAGATCACCAACAATTGTCGAGATGTTTGGCTTGAAGAAACCATTACCGATAATCAATAAACCAAGACCAATGTAAAGCGCTGTCAAACTCTGACTTGAGAATAGCGAAAAGTTACCAAGCGCCATTAAAATACCGCCAATCGTGATCGCCAATCTTCTGCCTATGAAACGGTCAGTCAAGTATCCGCCAATCATCGGCGTAATATAAACGGCACCAGTAAAGAATCCGTATATGCCCATAGCCGTAGATTTGTCGACTCCAAGCCCGCCATTTACAACAGTTGCTGTTAAATAAAGAACAAGAATTGCTCTCATTCCGTAATAGCTGAAGCGCTCCCATGCCTCAGTAGCGAACAGCATATACAGTCCTGGAGGATGCTTTTTCCTGGACTGATTTGGCTGCTGAACATCTTCTTTTAATAGTGCTTGCATAATAAAGTCCTCCTCAATATGGTTAACCACCAATCGTTACATTCAAAAAATAATTGCATCGTCTTTATTTTAATAGACAATTGATTGGTACGATGATGGCCACGCATGCCATCCAACTCACCATCAGTAAGCGTTTACATTTTTAATCTTTGCTCTGGTGCAAAAAGAATATGATAGCAAAATCTAAATGAGCATTAACTTATAAAGACATTCAATGAAGGCATTTAAATCTTAAAGAATATTTAGTGTTGTAAAATAATTTTATATTATCAGAAAATATAAAAACACAGAAAAAAAAGAAAAAAAGTCCTGCTGCATTAGCGGTCTGTGCAGCAAAGGAGACCCCCATTATAATAAAAAACTGCCTTGTATTAAGGCAGTTTCTTAGTCAACAATCCATTGATATAAATTTTTCGGTCTTCCTATTTTTTGATAACTAACAATAATCTCCACTTTTCCTTCATCAAGTAAATGCATAATATAGCGATAGACGGTCGGATAAGCCAAACCAACTTCTTTAGAAATTGTATCAACAGAAAAAGGTTCACGATTAGAATGTAGAAAATCACTAACGTGACAAAGTGTTCTCTTACTAATTCCCTTTGTTACAAATACATCCTTTACTTCACTGGGTATTTGCTGCGGAGCTGATTGAGTTAATTTTGCAAGGCGAGCATGCAGTTGAATTCTTGAAATCAAATCAGGCGCTTTTACAGGCTTTAATGCAAAATCTGTTGCGCCTGCTTCAAGAAAGCGATCAGCAATTTCCTGTCGTTCATCTACTGTTAATACAAGAATCGGAACATCAGCATTAAGTTTACGAAGCTCACCCACTGTTTTTATTCCGTCCATTTCCGGCATATGATAATCAACTAAAACAACATCTGCTCCTTTTTCTGCAAACACATTTAACCCTTCTTTTCCGTTGTTAGCCGTATCTACATTCCAGCCGGCAAATTCACAAATTTCACTTAGCATATATTGAATTGATGCATCATCATCAATGACTAAAATGTTCATCTTGACACACTCCTCTCAGCTAGTTTAATCCAAATTATTGTCCCGTGCCCAAGCTTGCTGTCAATTTCTAAAGATGCACCATGTCCTTCAGCAACTTGTCGTACGAAAGCTAATCCCATTCCTGGATGCGATTTTGTACTAAACCCAGCTTTCCATATTTTCAACTGCTCTTTAGGTGAAATCCCTTTCCCATTATCTGATACGCCCAACCAAAGTTCATTTTCATAGGTTTTTACCTTAAGCAAAATCTTGCAATCTTCTATTCCATTCACTGCATCGTAAGCATTGTCAATTAAATTCACTAATGCCCTTGTCATTCGGATTTTATTAATTAAAATTTTAATTTCAGGATCTGTTTGAAAGTCTACCTTCAGATTAAGATTTGTCCCGCTCAGTCTGCTTGCTTCGACGTATTCAACTAAATCTTTTATACGGCACCAATGTTTTTTATCATCATATAAAATCTCAGAAATCATGTCGCTAACGGAATGAATCGATGATGAAATCCTTTGACAATATTCTTTAATCTTAGAATCGTCCACTTTCAAACTAATTAAAGAATTTAGCCCCTCAATTGCTGTGAGAGGTGTTTTTAAATCATGGACCAGATATAGTGCTTCTCGTCCTGATCTTGACTGCATTGCTTCTAACTGCGCATAATGAAGCTCTTGCTTTATCCGCCACTTTTGTTCAGCTAAAGAAAAATACACAGCTAAAATAACAGCATTAATAACAAAAATTAAACACAAAGTTAAACTGTACAATGTTAAAGATTGCTCAAATCCAATTTGAACCGCTATATCTTTTAATTCCTTTGAAATCGATCCTTGGCCAAATCCATATTTAGATAAAGAAGGAATCTCATTCAGCCATTCAATCCCAAAGATTAATTGAGAACAAATAATCGTTTTAATAATCGGCTTTAGCCTATCCTTTTCAAAGGCTTGCAATAATAAGATGGCTAACAACAATAACAACGCATATGCGCTAAATGAGTATGTTAAAGAATAATAAGCATTTATCACGATATAATCGAGAGGAATAACAATAAGAGGAATGACGATTTTTAACCATGGACGATTTAAACGAGCACCGATTTCGTCTCCCAACAGCAGTGCACCAATATAATGAAACAAAGCTAAAACTGTATTTAAAGAAATTAACAAAAAAACGGCAAGCATTAGCTTATTTCCTGTTTCTTCACCTTCTCTTAATGAAATAAGCAAATCAGTAAGACCAATTTCGTCAGGACCCAACCACGACAGTAAGAATACCCCGAATAAAATCACTCCAATTTTCATCCATATTGTCCAAGACTTCATAAGACTAGCTATCATAATCATTTCACCTTTAATAGATTAATTGCTTATAGAATAGAATGATAACCATTCTTTCATTTCGTATTTATTTAAAATTATGTATACCCTTGCATAATCTCATTATACGCAATTCATCATAATTATGAAAATTATAAAAAAATGGGTACGTGGATGAACCACCCTCTATGGAGAAAAAGCTACACTATAGACAAAAAATTTATTATTATAACGTCAAATCCTTCTAGAATTATTTAACTACACTGCATTTTTTTCCATAGAAAAAACACCTCCACATTGATTGGTTGATATTCAATACCTACTTTTCAACGAATGGTGTTTTTACTTTTCTCATTTTTAGGTCAGTGCAACTATAGAAAAAGGGGTTTTCTCGCTTTTGCATATTTAGTTAGTTTAGTTTGCCGAAATAATATTATATCCTGATGCTTGTTGAGATTATCATATTTTATTGTTCCAAGAGGTAATTACATAAATCAACTTGAAAATATTGATTTCTCAAGGATCTAATTAGATAAATAGGGTTCACATCAATATTTACATGTAACAATGACTTTTCAAAGGTATCCATGGACACTGAAGGATTATCTCCTAATAATGATGCAATGACTCCTTCATATTTACCCTTTTGGTAAGTACCTTCCTTTTTATTTTCTAAAGCATGAAGTATATCAAAAATTACCTTTGAATCCTTTTCACTCAGATCATTATTCAAAATGAAATGAAAAAAAGTATATTGTTCAGGATTTTTATCCAAAGCAATTGTAAGTAATAACTTTTGATGATATTTCATCTTTTTAAATTCATCTATTAACTCATCCATTAAATTCAACTCCTACTATTATAATACCCAAAGTGCAATTGCCCAAGCAATAGCTCTAGCAGCACTTTGTGCAAAGCCTAATTCATGTATCATGAAATCAACTAATCTTGCTTCAATTTTATTAGACATTCTGTCTAATGCATCACCAATTTCAAAAGCATGTTTTTTCAAAAGCTTACCATTGGCAGGTGATAAACTACCAACAATTTTGCTCATTGCTGTACCACCATACTTTAGTGCATACACTACAACTGTCTTTTTAAATCCCCTTTTTCTGGACTCAATTTCTAATTATTGAATAATTTCAGATGACATTTGAGTACCATCATAAGGATTGACGGGGTTGGCCTGTTGCATTAACACACTTGTTGGAGTCGATTGGTTAGCAATGACACTTTCTATTTCTTCTAGGCTGATTTGGGTTTGCTCGGTTACTATTATAGAACCAATTTCAGTATTTGTTTGAATTATTGATTCATTTAGTTCAGAAGCAGAAGCTTTTGAAAATGGAGCAAAAGCTGAAAATAGAAAAGCACTTACAACAGCTGGGACTATAATTCTCTTAACACCAATTTCTCTAACTCTAATAATTTTCATTTTGGTCAAACGCCTTTTAACAATGGGGTTAGGGAAAGTGTTTCCGCACTTCTAACTTTATACTAATATATTTAGTAAATCCTCTCGTTCCAAAAATGAAACGATATAATTTACATTTCATAATTCCCTTATTTTTCAGCGATACTTCCCTAGTAGAAATCGTGTATTCCCTATACCGGTTCAAGAATCGGTGATCATCTCTCTTAAAATGGGCAACTTAACATCAAAAACAAAGGGTTCTTTACGTACGATTAAGATTGATGAAATGCTGTTAACATGTCATAGAAGCACCGAATAGTTGATACCCAGCTTAAACGGCTTCCGAAAAAAGCAGGAATGGAAAAGATTATTACTCAACATTTATTTAGGCATACCTACACTTCACTATTGATTGAAGCTGTAGTAGGAATTAATAAAGTCCAACAACGATTAGGACATACAGAATTCAAATATAAAGAAAAGGCCTCCCACAGTTTACTGTGGGAGGCCTTCAACTTTAAAGATATTCACATGTTAGGAGATCATTCATTCTGAATCCTCGTTAATCCCCGATATTAAGGGATTTAAGAGATGATTACATCATGCCGCCCATTATCCCCTATACTGTAACATCTTTCACCATAGTTTACGAAATAGCGGTGTATCAACGTTTTTAGGAATTTATGTTGTAACATCCTTAACGTAAAATAACGGCTTTTTATGGGATTATGTTACCCCTATGTTACTCAAATACCCCTCATATAATGGTTCATCTTGCACTTTCATCCCTTACTATTTCTATAGTTTTCCATGCATGACACATGGCTTTAAGACCGTATTTTTTTACGTTCTTTTATTTAGTCAATAAAACAGAAAGAAAAACGATTAAAAACATTTCCTAGAATCGCCCTATTTAAAGGGCTCTTCTAGGTATTTAAGAAAATTGAGTTTTTACGATCCTATATGTTTCGCGGTCAAATTGTGATCAAAAATTTGGTGCTAACGCTAACTCATACCGTCCCATGCAAGGTTTCTTTCCCAAAGTGTAGACTTGGGAATGTCAGGGACGCTGTTTTCCCAAATATCAAGTGGTTTCCTACCCCGGTAGCTATATGGTGGTATGTAATGGTTGCTTTCCAATAACGAAAGTTTTCCTATTTGAAAAACAATATTGAACAAACTGGAGTCTTTATGTATTTGATGACGTATCCCTTGGTGGAGTGGATTAACTATTGATGGTGGCTGATCACAATTGATTACTACTAGCCCTTGTGGTGATTTACTTTTTAAAATCTTAACTAATAAAAAAAGCATGGTGTGTCCTTTCTGATGATTTGGAGTGGACAGCAATGCGTTTTATTTTAGGAGATTGGTCTTTTTTGCTGCAATTTTCTGCTTAACCTATATTTATTAAGTGCATATTTTCAAAAAATTTAAAAGGAAAAAATAAGTAAAACAAGATTTCTTTTCAATTGTATGACAACAAACACAAAAACAGTGAATTCTATAGACATACTTATGTATCATAACAGTTTTAACACTTTTTAAATTTACAAAAAACCCCATACACACACACAGGCTTTAGTGAATATATAATTAAATGTATTAAGATCGAGAAAAATTTACTAAAAAAGGAGAAATTTTAATGTATAGAAGCTTTTACAACCATCCAATTGGTTATTCAAATATATATCAAAATCCTTACAATTATCCTAACGGTTATCCAAATGTATATCAAAATCCTTACCACATTCCTAATCGAGATCCATATCCTTTGTATCAAAATCATTCTATTCAAGATTTTTACATTAGAGTAAAATTTGCAGATATCATCGGCCAATACTTTACGACTACAAAACCTTTCACTACCCGTGCAGGTTATACAATTCCAGCTAATACAAGAGTTTTTATTCATAATGTTGTCATTACCTCTACAGGTGAAGAGCTAGTTACAATCGTAGCTCCTGTAGTAAAAGACGGGACAACGGTAAATGAATCAATTAAAGATATACTAGGAAATCAACTTTAAAAAGTTATATTCCAAGGGATAAAATTTATTAGGAAGTGAATACCAATGGAAGACTATAATCTATATCCCAGACAAAGAACTGGAAAATTAATGGTATTTGTATTTGAAGGTAACAAAGCCAAACCAATTAGTGGTGCAACCGTAACGATAACCGGAAATAATCAAAATATAACATTACAAACAAATGCAGCTGGCCAAACAGAGTCAGTCGAATTGCCGGCACAAGAGCCTTACTCTGTATATACTGTCGATGTTATATCTAACGGATATGGTCATATAACGATAGATGGAGTGCAAGTTTTCCCAAATACTTCAGGTATACAAGAAATTCAAATGACTATCCAGAGAGGGCATTATAGTAGACAACAGTACACAATTCCTCCACATGCTTTAACTAATCCAGAACCAGAAAAACAGCCTATAGATCCACTAGCTATTCCTGATCCAAAACTAGATCCACAACAAACTTCTCCTAGTCGTCCAGATAACGGTCCTATAGGCCTTTTAATACCTGAATACGTTATTGTACACTGTGGAGCGCCCAAAGATCACTCTGCACCTAACTATAGAGTAAAATTTACAGATTATATTACAAAAGTAGCTTGTGCTGAAATTTTTTCCTCTTGGCATCCTGAAGCTTTAAAGGCAAATATTCTTTGTATTATCTCTTATACCTTGAACAAAATATTTACCCAATTCTATGAAGGTTTTGATCTTACATGTCTCAGTCAATTCGATCATACTTTTAATCCTCGACAAACAAACTTTAAAGAAGTAATCGAAGTCGTTGATACTATATTTAATCAATATATTAAACATCCTGATCCTAATAAAATGCAACCATTTTTAGCCGAATATCATCGTGATGTAAAACCTTGCAGGTTGGCTCAATATAAAAGTCAAGAACTCGCAAAACAAGGATATAAACATCAGGATATTCTTAAATATTTCTATGAAAAACAAAGCTGTTATAGTTCAATAAAAACAGCAAATACAGCTGGTGTCATTTTCCAAGGTCGTCCTGTCTCCCCTCTAGATCAAACGTTAAAAGAAGGGTCATCCGGTAAAGATGTACGTGAAATTCAAGTCTATCTAAATGAAATTAATAAACAATATACTCAAATACCTGAATTACAAGCAGATGGTCAATTTGGACCCGCAACGACAAATGCAGTTAAAGTGTTTCAAAGAATATTTATTATACCGGAATCTGGGGTTGTAGACATCCGAACTTGGTATAAAATGGCTAATCTTTATTATTCTATATTAGAATATAAAAAAATAAATGGATCCTAACCATAATGTAATCACTAATATAAAACAGTGCTTATTTTAAACCTTAAAGGAGCTAGAGTGTCTAATGTATTACATCAACCCTATTTATTATAGACATTATCATTTTAATCCCTATTATTACAGTCATTATCATCATTATATTCCTTACTATAATAGGGCAATCCCTCACAGACTTGTTGACCCTGATAAAATTATAAATTTAGTAGGTTTTTATGTTGATATAGAATTAGATAACGGTCAAAAAATTTGTAATGCTAAACTTGATTATGTTTCTCCCGAACCGGATGAAACACAGGCCATTTATGGAGATGTCACTTACACGATATACAGTGGTGGCCAACCTTACACATCTTATACGAATACAAGAAATATAATTCGAATTAAACAATCTGGAATTCCAGGAGCCGTTTGCTCCTAACCACCATGAGTAATCAAAGATCTGGGTTCTATATTGAAATCCTTTTTTACTATAATGTTGGTAAAAGAAGGCTTCGGCCTTTTTTTTGTATCTGAATATATGAATTTTTTGCCTATTCATAGACAAACACACTGGAAATATATAAATAAAAGTTAAATATTATCCTAAGATATACATTTAATGTAAGGAAGGTGAAAATAAATGAATTACCATCAGTTAAATATTAGACAATCTACTGGAAAACTATTGGTATTTGTATTTGAGGGAGATAAAGTCAAGCCCATTATTGGAGCTACCGTAACCATAACGGGACACAATCAAAATATAATTCTTCAAACAAATGAATCAGGCCAAACAAGTACAGTAGATTTACCAGCTGTGGAGCCATACTTTGAGTATTCCGTCTCAGTTTCAGCAGATGGGTACCATTTAATAAATTTTGATAGTGTTCAAATTATCCCAAATGCTACGGCTATACAAGAAATTCAAATGACTCCTAATATCCTGAGTGATCAATATCGCCCTACTGAAGAATACAAAATCCCTCAACATAAATTAACTCAGCCGGAAGCTATAAAACCTGTTATCGATCCACTAGCTATTCCTGATCCGCAACCACATTTACAACCTCGTCCTGTTGAGAGTCCTCCTATAGGACTGTTAATACCTGAATTTATTATCGTACACTGTGGGGCACCCAAAGAAACGGCACCTAGATATAAAGTAAGATTTACAGATTATCTTACAAAAGTAGCTTGTGGCGAATCTTTTGCCAATTGGCATCCAGAAGCCTTAAAAGCTAATATTCTTTGTATGATTTCTTATACCTTAAATAAAATATTCACCCAAGCATACACAGGGTTTGATGTTACCTGTTTAAGACAATTCGACCTAAAATACAATCATGTTCAAACAACTTATAAAGAAATTATAGAAATAGTAGATACGATATTTTATCAATATATTAAACATCCAGATCCTGAGAAGAGGCAACCCTTATTAGCAGAATTTCTTGCTCATTATACAAGAAAAAAACCTTGTAAACTTGGCCAATTTAAAAGTCAAGAACTTGCTAATCAAGGATATAAACATCTAGATATTCTAAACTATTTTTTTGATTTATGTTACGGGCCTATAGAAATAACATCAGCTGCAGGTGTGGTTTTCCAAGGTCGTCCCACTCCTCCTCCAGAAAGAATGTTAAAAGAAGGAACGTCAGGTTCTGATGTACGTAAAATTCAAGTTATGTTAAACGAGATTTCTAAATATTATAGTAAAATTCCTGGAATTGAGGAGAATGGTAAATTCGAAAATACAACAACAAAAGCCGTTAAAACCTTTCAAGATATATTTTTCATACCTCAAGACGGGAATGTAAATTTTCAAACTTGGTATAAAATATCTATTCTTTACTATTCTATATTAGATTATAGATAATCCATTTTATCTTCTCCGTGCTTTAATAAAGTTTTTTTAAATTTGAGTCCACTGAAAAACATATGATTTTTAGTGGACTCGAATTAGTTATAGCAGAGGGTAACATGGTAGGAAAAAGCAAAAGAATTATAGGGAGGTTTTCAATTTTAATGTACTACTCTAGGAGTGAATTTTGCTTATACATTTCTTGAATTTTTAACCAAATTAACAAACCAGTTCTTTTCTATTCCAGTTCCCGGACAAGATTTAGGTGGTCTTCCATTGAACAAGCACTCTCGATGAAAGACAATTTCTGCACCTTTTTCATGAAAATATCTCGTAACGGTAATCGCACTTTTTAGCTGTTCGCCCTTCAACTGATTTGAAGAACCGATATCGAAATTTCCTACCATCTCAAACATAAATGGGTGTTTACGATTGTTTCCGTTATAACCCCCTCTTGCAGATACTGGAGGGCTATTAATGTCACGTCCTGTCATCATTTTACCATCCGGAAAAATGGTAATATGTTGAGCAATATCACCCCATCCTAAATCGTTCTTATGATAATATTTCATTCCATCTTGTAATTTACGATGATTACGGTTTTTATTTTCAAAGTCCTCATGAGTGGGACTGAGAGTATGATGAACATGTACATTGGTGATTTTTGATGTGATTCTTATATTTTTAAGCCACTTAATAAACTCATCTGAATTATTAAACAACTTTCCATATTCCCAATTTGGCATAGATATCTCAATTCTCCTTTCTAACTATAGGCTAAAGCTCTTTTTAACCCTTAACTAATCCCCTAATTATTTCTGGGATAGATTCAGTTAAACCCCTTCGTAGTTTCATTAAAACACATTTCGCATTAACGGTAACTAATTAGCATGTTCATAAAGTAACCTCAGCTTCTGAATATCTCGAATATAATTTGTATCTTCTATTACGTACAACCAATGTACACAGCATTAGAAGAACTCCCCTAATGTATTAGGACGAGTATCACTTGTACCAAATATACCGGTTAGAACAGTATTGAAGTCAATAAAACGCTATTGGCACTACGAGCATTGACTTTATTACCGGAATGATGAATGTATATGATAGCTGAACTTAAAAAAGAACAGGAACAATATACTAAGTAACTTCAAATGATTGGCATGAGGTAATGCAAGAGGGGCAGAGGAAAACGAAATTTAACAGATATCAAAATATTTATGTTGATTCCTATATCATCCTTAAAATCATGGAATTACGGAATAAAAAACAATTCGCCACTTACAGGGATACGACCGAGATACGTGTAAAAATAGGTCACAGTGATGTTCTTCCATCTCATAGCCCTGATACGTAAGAAGTGTCCGAAAAAGTTGTACGCTCCATTTTTGGAGAGTGTTAAACGGAGGGAGTGGTGTTTTTCGTATCTTCCAACTTTTGAGCTATCAAATCCGGTCGATAATTTGTTTGTTTCAGCAACTTCGACAAATTTTCTTTAGGAAGTATCGAGACATAAGCAATTAACCTAATAAAGTGAAACTTCAATCAGTGGGGGTTTTCGCACTTCCCCCACTGATTGTTAGTTGAACGAATCGGGCTTTTAGGGGCAGTTAATCCCTCACCTAAAATTACCCCTTAACCTGCGATAAATGGACAAATCAAATGTAAAACTCTTTTTATTCTTGCGCTAAATCTAATATGCCATTACCTACAGCTCGTTTAGGATACTCAAGAGCAACTGTTCTTTTAATTAATTGAGCATAAATTTCATCCTCAGATAATGTTCTTTCAAATTCTTTTTCACTGTGTTTAATAATCAATGCAGCTGCTCCTGAAACATGTGGAGTTGCCATTGAAGTCCCACTCAATGTTGCATATTCTCCATTTATATAAGTTGATAAAATTCCTTCTCCAGGTGCAACCAAGTCAACATTCTTATTCGATTCACTAAACCTCGATGCTTTTTTATTTAAATCTACTGCACCGACTTCTACAACTTCTTGATATGATCCTGGATACGATAGCTCAATTGAACCAGGATCATTATCTCCACCATTTCCAGCGGCGCAAACAACTAATATTTCTTTATTTACTGCATTTTTTACAGTCTTATGAAGTTCTGGTACATCTTGACGTCCCCCTAAAGACATAGAGATCACTCGTACTTTCTCACCATTTGGACCTTGCCAGTTTGCCGCATAATTAATCCCATTTATTATCCACTCATACGCTCCGGAACCTTGTTTTCCAGCCAAAACTTTAACGATCAGTAATTTTGCTTTTGGAGCAACACCTAGAACACCTTTCTGATTTTCAGTTGCTGCAATTGTACCTGCTACATGAGTTCCATGCCCGGAATAATCAGTGAAATTATTTGGGTCGCTATTATCATCTGTAGTAAAATTTCTTCCTTCAATAATACGGTCTTGTAATTCAGGATGATCGGCTTGGCAGCCTGTATCTAGTACAGCGACCACAATGTCCTCACCCTTTTCACCTTTCTCCCATGCAGCTGGAGCATTAATAAGATTCACACCTGCTGGTATCTCTTTTACTTGATCAACAACTGATACAACTTCAAATGGAATTAAATTTACTTCATTCGTTTTTACATTGCTATTACTCATTATTTTCACCTCTAAAATTTTATTAACTTTCTTACCCGAGATTAATTTGTCCACATAAAATCTTAATATACTTTTCTTTTGCTTTTATTTGATTGCATCTTTTCCTTTATAATCTCAAATATCACCCACTTCTAATTAATGAGTTAGATAAATGACACTAAAGTCTATTTCAGACCCAAACTCAGGAAAATCAATAAAAGGATTTCTATTTCCTTGTAGTTCAAAAATGGCTTGGTTACGATGCTTTTCATATTTAGAATCAGGTGGGAATTCAGTATGCCATTTCAGAAGTAACGGTATGTCAGTTTCCCTTTCATGTTCAATAGAGATTTTATCAGGATAACGTAATAGAAAGTAAAGACTAGCCCTTGCAACCATCCCTTTTCCATATTCAGGTTCAAACTCATTTGAATTGCTCTTGCCCATGCCACACTCTTCTATCTCTTTGTTCACTCTAATTGCTTCTGGATTATATTCAGGAAAATCACGATATTGTTTATTTCCTCTAAAAGAATTACAATCCTTTTCACAATAAAATAGATGATGCATGTCCCCACGCATTGGCTCTTTCTTAGAGAACCATGATTGAGGGACTACATGTTCAATGTTTAATAATTCTCCATTTTCACCAGGGACTATATTAGAAATAGCGGGATTTTCCAGTTCACTTTGAATCACCATCTCAGGGTCTGCTTGCTTCCCTGAGTAGAGGCTTTTATACTTACCATCTGGATGAAGGTCTACCCATGTTTCCAAGTGATGACCACTTTGGTTATAACTGAATTGTTTATGATGTGTTGTTTTAAATAAATTGTGAAGCGATTTAAATAATTCTTTACCGTTTGAATTGTGAAATTTAATACCTTGATAATATTGATTAATATCTTGCTGATTTTTCTCTTCGTCAAAATATTCTCTTTCATTTCGAGCAATTCTCTCTTGATTCTCCCTTAGAATCTTTAATTTCTCATTTAAATCTTTTTCTACCATTGTTCTATAATTTAAATCCTCATTTTGCATTGATAAATCACTCTGTAAATTCATTTATTTTCCTCCCTTTTTCTATCCATGAAGCCATGTTTCTACTACAAAAGATGCAAGAAAATACATGGAAGTTATATTTATTTCAACTTGATGTTTGTTTAAATTTCTTTTCCTCTATCCCCCTTCCTTACAAAGAAACGGATAAGCCTTTCCTTTTGAGTTGAATATAAATTAATCTACCCCCTAACATAATTCCCCTAAATTTTTCTTTCTATGTTCATAAACGTCAGTAACTTAGACACGGTTATCCCTAACCGGGTGACCCTAATATTAAAAGCCATTGAATAGTAAATTTCCTCGCGCAAGTACAGGATCAATATATCTGTAAAGAAATAACAGCGAACGATTTGAAGACCGAACTGTTTAAGTGTTTGTATAAGAGAGAAGTCATTTTTCCGCAACAAAAAACCCCTTCCTTAAAATAATACGAAAGAGGTTGAACGTCGCCCAAGCCAGTTTAAAAAGGTTTATTTTCTTCAGTCTTACACAGTCTTTCTTTATACAGTGTTAAAACTATGTATATATTTCGCTGTTTAGCCTCTTTTTTTGTTTTAAAGCCGGATTTAGTAATTTGTCTCCTTTTGCCGGTCACTGGATCTTTTGCGACGTTAACCATGTAAGCCCATTTGTCAGCTGCTAACAAGGTAGAAGATGCTATAGCAAACGGTGGAGTGTTTCAGGAAAGCAACATAACCTTTGAAGAATTTGCTACTAAATGGTTAAGCTATTATGGAAACCAAGTAAAAATTAGTAGCGTTCGAGCGCGCAAGATAGCGATGAAACACCTTATATCTTCGTGGCAAAATACTCCTTTGAAAAAGATTACAAGGCATATGTACCAAACTCGCATAGATGAATTAAGCAAACAATTTAGCCATAACTATATTGACAGTATCCATACGACGGGAAACATGATCTTCAAGCATGCTATCAGGCAAGACTTGATAAAGACAAATCCAACCTATGGTTTTGTCATGCCAAAAAAGCATGTGACTGTTGAGGATATCGAGGAAGATGAGGTTAAGGAAAAGTTTCTTGAGTTAAATGAACTGAAAACCTTTCTACGTATCACAAAAGAACAAGGATTATATCTAGACTATCTATGTTTTGTTACTTTGGCATATACCGGTATGCGCTTAGGCGAAATGTTAGCATTAAAATGGACAGACTTGGACCTTACTAAGAAAACTATAAGAATCACCAAAACATACTATAATCCAAATAACAAAAGTACAGGTTTTCAACTCCTAACCCCAAAAACAAAAAAGTCAATCCGCACAATCATGATTGACGATGGACTTGTCGCCTTATTCAAAGCACACAAGCGTGAGCAGATGGAATTGAAAATGAAACAACGGTTAGTATATAAGGATCAAGATTTCATTTTTGCTGAAAACATCGGGCATCCAAGGGTTATGAAGCAAGTGGTATTGCGTTTACAGCGTTTAATAAAGCATTTGGATGTAGACAAGCATATTACCCCCCACAGCTTTAGACATACTCATACATCCCTTCTCATTGAAGCTGGGGCAGGCGTAAAAGAGATTCAAGAAAGAATAGGGCATTCAGATATAAACACGACGATGAACATATACGCTCATATGACTAAAAATATCGAAGAAAAGACCTCCCATAAGTTCAGTGAACTTACGAAAGGTCTCCTCTAATTGGTGAAGTAAAGTTGTTTCAAAAATTGAAAGTTAGCAAAAGGTTAGCATTTCACTAATCTCCACCCTACAAACCCCTATATATCAAGGGTTCAAGGCGATGATTACATCATGCCGCCCATTCCGCCCATTCCGCCCATATCAGGCATGCCCATGCCGCCAGCGCCAGCAGGTTCTGGTTTGTCAGCAACAACAGCTTCTGTCGTTAAGAACATAGCTGCTACAGAACCAGCGTTTTGTAGAGCTGAACGAGTTACTTTAGTAGGATCGACTATACCGGATGCAATCATGTTGACCCATTCGCCAGTAGCTGCGTTGAAGCCAGTACCTACTGCTTCGCCTTTAAGGCGCTCTACGATTACAGAGCCTTCAAGTCCAGCGTTGTGTGCGATTTGACGTACAGGCTCTTCGATGGCACGAAGAACGATTTTCACGCCTGTTGCTACGTCGCCTTCCGCTTGAATTTCAGCGATTTTATTGTATACGTTAAGAAGTGCTGTACCACCACCGGCTACGATACCTTCTTCAACAGCGGCACGAGTGGAGTTCAATGCATCTTCAATACGAAGTTTACGTTCTTTTAATTCTGTTTCAGTAGCTGCACCGACTTTGATTACCGCTACACCACCAGCTAATTTAGCAAGGCGTTCTTGTAATTTTTCACGGTCGAATTCAGAAGTTGTTTCTTCTAACTGAACACGGATTTGGTTTACACGAGCTTGAATTTGAGCTGTATTTCCAGCACCTTCAACGATCGTTGTATTTTCTTTTGTAACAACCACTTTAGACGCACGGCCTAATGAATCGATTGTTGCAGATTTAAGGTCAAGACCGATTTCTTCAGTGATTACTTCGCCGCCTGTAAGAGCTGCGATGTCTTCAAGCATTGCTTTACGACGGTCACCGAATCCAGGAGCTTTAACCGCAACTGCGTTGAATGTTCCACGAAGTTTATTCACAACAAGAGTTGCAAGCGCTTCGCCTTCTACATCTTCAGCAATCAATAATAGCGGTTTCCCTTGTTGAACAACTTGCTCAAGTACAGGAAGGATTTCTTGGATATTCGTGATTTTTTTATCTGTGATCAAGATGTATGGATTTTCTAGGACAGCTTCCATTTTATCTGAATCAGTAACCATGTATGGAGATGCATATCCACGATCGAACTGCATACCTTCTACAACGTCCAATTCAGTAGTGAAACCTTTTGACTCTTCGATTGTGATGACGCCGTCGTTACCAACGCGCTCCATTGCTTCAGCAATCAGTTGGCCCACTTCTTCATCAGCTGAAGAGATGGCAGCAACTTGTGCAATCGATTCTTTGTTTTCAACAGGTTGGGAAATGGCTTTCAATTCTGCAATTGCAGTATTGACCGCTTTCTCGATTCCTTTACGGATACCCATTGGGTTAGCACCAGCTGTTACGTTTTTAAGACCTTCACGGATCATGGCTTGTGCAAGAACCGTTGCAGTAGTTGTACCGTCACCAGCTACGTCGTTTGTTTTGCTTGCTACTTCAGCAACCAATTTCGCACCCATGTTTTCGAATGCATCTTCGAGTTCGATTTCTTTAGCGATCGTCACACCGTCATTAGTGATAAGCGGTGAACCGAATTTTTTCTCAAGAACCACGTTACGACCTTTTGGTCCAAGCGTTACTTTAACTGCATCTGCAAGTGCGTCCACACCACGAAGCATGGAGCGGCGTGCTTCTTCACTAAATTTAATTTCTTTAGCCATTTATAAGTACCTCCCTAAAATTTAAGAAAATTTTCGTTCAGTTAAGTATGATGTATAATTAGCCGATTACAGCTAGAATGTCGCTTTCACGTAAAATTAAGTATTCAGTATCTTCGTATTTAACTTCAGTACCTGCATATTTTGAGAAGATAATTAGATCGCCTTGGGCAACCTCTAAAGCAACACGTTCGCCATTTTCAAGGACACGGCCAGTACCAACAGCTACTACCTTACCTTCTTGTGGCTTTTCTTTTGCAGTATCAGGAAGAACAATACCGCTTGCAGTTTTTTCTTCAGATTGAACTAGTTCAATAATAACGCGATCACCTAATGGTTTTAACAAGTGAAACAACCTCCTCATATTCTCTTGATAATTTGTTTCATGATTATTAGCACTCTTCATCATCGAGTGCTAACACATTTATAATATTAAATAAACCGAGCCTTTTTTGCAAGTATCTTATCGAAAATTTTTTATTAATTTCTGATAAATTACGGGTATACTACTTTAGCATAATGATTCTTTTAACAAAGTGACTGAAATGTTTGATTAGGGGTACCTTTAAGTGGTGTTATGCTTCAATATTTGATACCATTTTGGAGTATGCGTTTATTGATTGTCCCCATATTTGGAACGTTCTAAGCGAAATGGGTGACAAAATAAAAGGAGTTTTCATTTTTGAAAAAAGAATATTGGTTCGTCATCATCACTTACATTGCCATGCAATTATCCAGTATCGTTGGGGTACCCATTTTCATGTTGATCGGGTCTTCAATTGGAATGCCTGCTGATGAACTCCAAGTGAAGTCTGCAGCATACTGGATCGTATTCAGCTTTCTCGTTGCTCTATCCTTGATTCTTTTTTTAATAAGAAAAGATATGAGGGAAAAGGTGGACACAAGGAATCAAGATTCTATTCCCATGTCCATATTATGGGCAATAGCAGGAGTGTTCATGGCTCTTTTTGCGCAAAGCATTGCCGGGAGCATTGAACAGATGCTTGGAGTGGAGCCTGAATCTGAAAATACGCAGCAGCTCATTTCACTCATTTACCAAGTCCCCATGGTCATTTTCGTCACTTCAGTAATTGGACCTATATTGGAAGAAATCATTTTCCGGAAAATCATTTTCGGATCACTTCATAAACGCTTTAACTTCTTTATTTCAGCTTTACTCAGTTCAGTTATTTTCGGCTTGGCGCATGGTGAATTGGAACATCTTCTTTTATATTCGGCAATGGGCTTCACCTTTGCTTTCCTTTATGCGAAAACGGGCCGCATCCTCGTGTCCATTAGCGCTCATGTTGCGATGAATACGCTTGTTATCATCCTTCAAGTGGTATATCGGAAAGATATTGAGAAGATGATAGATACTGCACAGGCATTCATCGGAGGTTTATTATGAAACGTCAATCACCATTATTCATGGGCATCATCTATGCAGGCTTAGGAGCTCTTTTTACCGCTATCGCGATTCAAACCGTCAGTTCTACAGGATGGGGAATCTTTGCCTACATACTTGTACTGATCGCGACCCTGGACTTTGGATCGGGATTACGCATGATCATGCTTCACTTTAAGATTAAAGCCGCCCAAAAAAATAAGAAAAAATAAAAAACGCTGCTATAACGCAGCGTTTTTTTCATTCCTCCAATGCAGCTTCTTCCATTACAGGATAATGTTTCAGAAAATAGATGAGCGACTGAAGCTCCACAGCCAGGTCAATATGATGAACCCTTATGGATGGAGGTACTGTCAGCCGTGCAGGTGTGAAATTCAATATTCCTTTTATATCGGCTTTGACTAGACGATCGGTTATCGTCTGGGCTACCTGGGCAGGCACTGTCAAAATAGCCGCAGTAATATTATTTTCCTGCAATAGTGTATCGATTTGATCCATATGGTAGATTGGCACATCAGCTATTTGCTTGCCGACCTTATCTTCAGAGACTTCGAATGCCATTTCAATCTTCGTATTATTATTTTTCATGAAATTGTAATTTAAAAAAGCGGTCCCTAAATTTCCTACCCCGATTAAAGCGACTTTTGTCAATTCATCCTGATCTAGTGTTTTTCTAAAGAAGGATAATAAATAATTGACATTGTAGCCGTAGCCTTTTTTCCCAAGCGCGCCAAAGTAGGAAAAATCACGGCGAATGGTAGCAGAATCCACTTTTACGGCTTCGCTTAGCTCTGCCGAGGAAACTCTTTGTTTGCCTGAGGAATGTAAGTTTTTTAAAAATCGATAATACAATGGCAACCTTTTGGCTGTTGCCTGCGGTATCTTTGGGTCATGGTTCATCATTCTTCCCCGCCTTCACACATGCTTTTCAACTTAATCTCTATCTGTTTGTTTTACTTGTCTTTTATAATCGTTGCTAGAAACTCCGCCTGTTTTCTCCACTAAGAATGTAGGCCCGATTACCATTCCCTTATCAATGGCCTTACACATGTCATAAATAGTCAAGGCAGTCACGGATGCAGCTGTTAACGCTTCCATTTCCACACCTGTACTCCCTTTTGTCTTAGCTTCCGTTTCAATCCTAAGCCTATATCCTTGATCTTCCTTTTCCCAATCAAAGGCTATATTGACCCCTTGCAGAGCAATGGGGTGGCACATCGGAATTATATTGGATGTATTCTTGCTGGCCATTATTCCTGCAACTTGTGCAACAGCCAGTACATCACCCTTTTTCATTTTCTGGTTCGTGACCAATTCATATATTTCATCGTTCAATAAAATGCTCGATTGAGCTATAGCCGTCCGGGTTGTTTCAGGCTTAGCACTCACATCAACCATTTTGGCCCTGCCTTGCTCATTAAAATGCGTTAAGTCTCCCATTTAAGTAACCCCTCCTAAATCATACACTATTATTCCACTTTATGTAACAGCTTGTTTTAGCTTGGAACCAAGCTGTTGCCGATAATAACTAAAATAAGTTACACTAACAATAATCAATTGAGGTGAAATCTATGATTTTATTACAAATCAATCAACTATCGAAATATTATGGAGCTGAACTTATTTTATCAAATATGAAGCTCGAAGTTCAAAATAAAGATCGAATTGCACTTGTTGGCCGTAATGGCGCCGGGAAATCCACTCTGCTAAAAATCATAGCCGGGCAAATTTCCCATGATGGCGGTGAAATAATCAAACCAAAAGGCGTCACCATCGGCTATATGGCCCAGGATACGGGACTGGAATCCGAACTTACCATTTGGGATGAGATGCTGACAGTATTCAAGGACCTTATAGAGCAAGAAAAAGAACTGCGTCGCCTTGAGGCCGATATAGCCAGACCTGACATCTTTGAAAACGAAGTAATTTACCAAAAAGTGTTGAATGAATATGACACTTTGATGGTAGCATTCAAAGAGAAGGGCGGTTATCAATATGAAGCGGATATCCGTTCCGTATTGCATGGACTTCAGTTTGCTGACTTTGACTATTCTACCCCAATTTCCACTTTAAGCGGTGGGCAAAAAACTAGACTCGCTTTAGGGAAACTGCTTTTAAGGAAACCGGATATATTGATTCTGGATGAGCCAACGAACCATTTGGATATCGAAACCCTCTCTTGGCTTGAGCAATATTTACAAGGCTACCAAGGAGCTGTTCTTATTGTTTCCCATGACCGCTATTTTCTAGATAAAGTCGTAAACCAGGTATATGAAATTTCCCGGAACAACATGAAAAAATACTATGGTAATTATAGTTCTTACCTAGAAGGCAAAGCGGAAGATTATGAGCGGGACATGAAGCTTTTCGAGAAACAACAAGGGGAAATCGAAAAGCTTCGCGACTTTGTCCAACGCAATATCACAAGGGCTTCCACCACGAAAAGAGCACAAAGCAGACGCAAACAGCTCGAAAAGATGGATGTTTTGGACAAGCCGCAAGGTGATGAAAAATCCGCAAATTTTTCATTCCAGATTGAAAAGCAAAGCGGAAATGAAGTGCTTCACCTTCAGGACTTGGCTATCGGCTACGAAGGGGAAATGGTATCAAAAAATATAAATTCCCGGATGACAAAAGGAGAGAGCATAGCTCTTGTTGGCCCAAATGGCGTTGGAAAATCAACGTTATTGAAAACGATCATCTCTAGACTGCCTGTACTTTCCGGGGATTTCCGTTTCGGAACGAACGTCGAAGTCAGTTACTACGATCAGGAACAGGCTAACCTTGTTTCCAATAAACGCGTACTCAATGAATTATGGGATGACTATCCCCTTAAACCGGAAAAGGACATACGCACCGTACTCGGTAATTTCCTTTTTAGCGGGGACGATGTTTTAAAAACCGTTTCCACACTAAGCGGCGGCGAAAAGGCCCGGCTTGCTCTAGCCAAAATGATGATGGAAAAAGGGAACTTTTTAATTCTTGATGAACCAACGAACCATTTAGACCTCGATAGTAAATTGGTGCTTGAAAACGCATTGATCGATTATCCGGGAACTATTCTTTTCGTTTCACATGACCGTTATTTCATTAATCGGATAGCAACGAAAGTGATCGAGCTCTCCAAAGACGGCAACGAAGAATTCCTCGGTGATTATGATTACTATGTGGAGAAGAAACAGGAGCAAGCGGAAATCAAAGCACTTGAAGAGGAAAATCAAGCGAAAACCTTAGATGTATTCGTAGAAAAAACAAATTATAAAATCGATAAAGAAGCAAAAAAAGCTGAACGTCAGCGAAAACGGCGCATTGAGGATATCGAGGCTGCCATGGAGCTTCTTGAAACCGAAATAAACGAGTATAATGAACTACTTTGTGACCCAAATGTTTTCCAAGATCATGAGAAAGTAATGGAAGTCCAAACAAAGCTTGATAAAGCACAGGAAAAATTAGACCGGCTTCTCGAAGAATGGGCTGAGCTGGAAGAATGACAATTGACCGAGTCAAATGACTCGGTCTTTTCTTTTTCAGGTAAAATGTTTCGGAAAGTTATCCACAAACTTGTTAACAAATCACTTACCGTTTACTAGGGATTAATTTGAGTTATGCACATTATCCACAGAAACATATCCACTTATCCACAAAACCACCCATTTATACACATCCAGTATGATTGTCAAAAAAACTTTATCCACAGAATATTCTATTTTTTTATTAAAGACGATAAAAAGGCAGGATGCCGAAGTTCGGAATCCTGCCTTCTCGTCAATCAAAATGCTTCTATATCCAATCCAGGATTTCCGTTCAAATCCAATCCAGAGCGCTTTCCTTTTTCAAACATGACACTGCCAGCAGCACCGATCATGGCCGCATTGTCCGTACAAAGGTAGAGGGGCGGAATCGATATATCCATAGGTAAATCCTTAAAAGCTTCCGTTAACGCTTCCCTCAGGCCTTTATTTGCGGCAACTCCTCCCGCAAGCAGTACCTGCTTCACATTATATTCCTTTGCAGCCTTTACAGCTTTCATTACAAGCACTTCTATAACGCTTGCTTGGAAACTTGCCGCTAGATCTTTAGGTTCAATTTCTTCCCCGCGCTGTTCTGCATTATGCAAAGTGTTGATTACTGCTGATTTCAACCCACTGAAAGAAAAGTCATAGCTGCCATCCAACCATGCCCGGGGCAGTTTCAAAGTTGGTGAGCCTTCTTGCGCAAGCCTATCTATATGCGGTCCACCAGGATAAGGGAGCCCCAAAGTTCGAGCCACTTTATCATACGCCTCTCCTGCTGCATCATCCCGCGTCTCCCCTATCACCTTGAAAGAACCCGGTTCTTCTAAAAGCACCAATTCCGTATGACCTCCCGAAACGACTAAAGAAAGGGCAGGATATTGGATTTCCTGAATAAGTCTATTTGCATAGATATGGCCCGCAATATGATGCGTACCAACAATCGGGATTCCATGTGCGAAAGCTACAGCCTTAGCTGCATTCACGCCTATTAATAGTGCCCCTACAAGTCCGGGGCCTTCTGTAACGGCAATGGCATCCAAATCTTCATATGTCACACCTGCCTGGAGCAGTGCCTCTTCAAGAACAATCGTAATTTGCTCTACATGGTGACGGGAAGCTATTTCGGGCACGACACCGCCAAAACGTTTATGGCTTTCTATTTGTGAAGCCACGACATTGCTCAGTATTTCTGTTCCATTTTTTATGACAGCTGCAGCAGTTTCGTCGCAGCTGGTTTCAATTCCTAATATAAGTTGATCTGTTTTCATGAAAAATTCACCCACATAACATAAGCATCTTCTTGATTATCTGTATAATAATTTTTCCGGATTCCACCCATTTGGAAACCTAGTTTTTCGTAAAGTGAGATGGCGACTGCATTACTGACACGAACCTCAAGCGTCATCCTCACCACACCCATCGCAATGGAGATTTCAATCATCTTCCTGAGCAAGGCTTCTCCAAGCTTTTGCCCTCGGTATTCAGGTAAAATAGCAATATTGGTAATGTGCGATTCATCAATGACGATCCACGCACCGCAATAACCGGCAATTTTCCCCTCATCCTCTATCACCATGTACACAGCATATTGATTATGATTCAATTCATTAAAAAAGGCTTCCCGGCTCCAAGGCAATGTAAAGGACTGCTTTTCCACGTTAAGCACTTGGTCGATATCTTCCGTTTTCATCTTTCGGAACGTCAATGTTTTACTCATAATAATCGGTCGCTTTCCTTTTTTATTTCCCCTGCTGTTCAAGCCACTTAGCTTCTGCTTCAGCCATACGAATATAATTCGGTACAAACTGGTGAACATCCACTTCGTCCTTCTCAAGACCAATGAAAGCAAGTTCGCTTGGTCTTGAGTTAAAGGACTGTACCGGAGCAAATACTGCTAAATTGCCCAATGCATCCGTAATAGCATCCCGATGGATATCCACATCTTGACCAACAAATAAAACGGGACGATTTAATTCCTTCAATCGAATCGCCCACTCAGAGGATAGAATATTACAATCTTCCATGACTGTTTTTAACAAATCGTTTTCCATTTCATATAATCCAGTATAAATCTGCCCTCTTCTTGCATCGAACAAGGGAGATATCAACCCGTTAAAATAACGTCCATTGGCTGCTAAAACTTCCAAACTGGATACACCTGATAACGGAATCTGAAGCGTCCATGCCAAGGTTTTCGCAATCGTCACACCAATCCTGACGCCTGTATAGGAGCCTGGACCTTGAGCGACCACTATCTTTGTCAATTCCTTAGGATTAGTATCACAATCACTTAGCAGCGTTTCAATTGCTGGCATTACCCGAACCGAATGATTTTTCTTTAGGTTCGTCGTATACTCACCAATTACTTGACTCCCGTTTACCAGTGCAATCCCTAATGTAAAATTCGATGTATCTATAGCTAAAACCTTCATCAAATAATCTCCTTACATAACGTTACATATCGTTCGCCTTTGGCCTCTAAGACAATACGCCTGCTTGTATCACTAAGACGATAAATATATATGGTCAAGATTTCATCCGGGAGATGATCCTTTATTAAATGGGCCCATTCAACGACAGTCACACCATCACCTTCAAAATATTCATCAAAGCCTAAATCTTCTTCTGATTCACTTACCCGATATACATCCATATGATATAAAGGCAGTCGCCCCATGTATTCCTTTATTATCGTAAAGGTAGGGCTATTTACTACTCTAGTTACACCTAATCCTTTAGCGAGCCCTTTTGTGAATGCCGTTTTTCCTGCACCCAGGTCACCTTCTAAAGCAAGTACATCACCACTCGAAAGTTTTTGTGCCAATTCATGCGCAAATTGCGCCGTTTCTTCTTCACCCTGAGAAATCCATTCAAAATGTTGCATATATCAATCACCTTTATCGTTATTAGGAAAACGTCCTATAGTTCATATCAAGAGAACCATAAACGCAGTATTATCGAACAATAACCATTCTATATGTAGTTTACCTTGTTTCAAAAGAAGAAACAAATAAGTTAGGGACATAATTATTCGAATTTCGGATAAAACAAAAAAACGAAACCTAAGTTTCGTTTTTTTCATGATTGCGGGGACAGGATTTGAACCTGCGACCTTCGGGTTATGAGCCCGACGAGCTACCGGACTGCTCCACCCCGCGACGGTATAAATGCTACTTTTATAAATTTAGTATTCCCATTTTCTCAAAAAGGATAAGAAGATTATAGCTTGGCGGCGTCCTACTCTCACAGGGGGAAACCCCCAACTACCATTGGCGCTGAAGAGCTTAACTGCCGTGTTCGGAATGGGAACGGGTGTGACCTCTTCGCTATCGCCACCAAACATTTAATCTTTTTTCAGTACATTTATTATCATATCATGTATGAGATCAAAATGCAAGAAGAAATTTTCATTCCTTCAAAACTAGGTAATAGGAAGGTATTTCATTTTTTTAAAGCGTTGGTTAAGTCCTCGATCTATTAGTATCAGTCAGCTCCACATGTCGCCACGCTTCCACCTCTGACCTATCAACCTGATCATCTTTCAGGGATCTTACTAGCTTGCGCCATGGGAAATCTCATCTTGAGGGGGGCTTCATGCTTAGATGCTTTCAGCACTTATCCCGTCCGCACGTAGCTACCCAGCTATGCCTTTGGCAAGACAACTGGTACACCAGCGGTGCGTCCATCCCGGTCCTCTCGTACTAAGGACAGCTCCTCTCAAATTTCCTGCGCCCGCGACGGATAGGGACCGAACTGTCTCACGACGTTCTGAACCCAGCTCGCGTACCGCTTTAATGGGCGAACAGCCCAACCCTTGGGACCGACTACAGCCCCAGGATGCGATGAGCCGACATCGAGGTGCCAAACCTCCCCGTCGATGTGGACTCTTGGGGGAGATAAGCCTGTTATCCCCGGGGTAGCTTTTATCCGTTGAGCGATGGCCCTTCCATGCGGAACCACCGGATCACTAAGCCCGACTTTCGTCCCTGCTCGACTTGTAGGTCTCGCAGTCAAGCTCCCTTGTGCCTTTACACTCTACGAATGATTTCCAACCATTCTGAGGGAACCTTTGGGCGCCTCCGTTACTCTTTAGGAGGCGACCGCCCCAGTCAAACTGCCCACCTGACACTGTCTCCCACCCCGATAAGGGGCGCGGGTTAGAATTTCAATACAGCCAGGGTAGTATCCCACCAACGCCTCCACCGAAGCTAGCGCTCCGGCTTCTCAGGCTCCTACCTATCCTGTACAAGCTGTACCAAAATTCAATATCAGGCTGCAGTAAAGCTCCACGGGGTCTTTCCGTCCTGTCGCGGGTAACCTGCATCTTCACAGGTACTATAATTTCACCGAGTCTCTCGTTGAGACAGTGCCCAGATCGTTACACCTTTCGTGCGGGTCGGAACTTACCCGACAAGGAATTTCGCTACCTTAGGACCGTTATAGTTACGGCCGCCGTTTACTGGGGCTTCGGTTCAAAGCTTCGCTTGCGCTAACCTCTCCCCTTAACCTTCCAGCACCGGGCAGGTGTCAGCCCCTATACTTCGCCTTGCGGCTTCGCAGAGACCTGTGTTTTTGCTAAACAGTCGCCTGGGCCTATTCACTGCGGCTTTTCCGGGCTATTCACCCTAAAAAGCACCCCTTCTCCCGAAGTTACGGGGTCATTTTGCCGAGTTCCTTAACGAGAGTTCTCTCGCACACCTTAGGATTCTCTCCTCGCCTACCTGTGTCGGTTTGCGGTACGGGCACCTTACATCTCACTAGAGGCTTTTCTTGGCAGCGTGGAATCAGGAACTTCGGTACTATATTTCCCTCGCCATCACAGCTCCGCCTTAATGGAAACGGGATTTGCCTCGTTTCCGGCCTAACTGCTTGGACGCGCATATCCAACAGCGCGCTTACCCTATCCTTCTGCGTCCCCCCATCGTTCAAACGATGTATAGGTGGTACAGGAATATCAACCTGTTGTCCATCGCCTACGCCTTTCGGCCTCGGCTTAGGTCCCGACTAACCCTGAGCGGACGAGCCTTCCTCAGGAAACCTTAGGCATTCGGTGGAAGGGATTCTCACCCTTCTTTCGCTACTCATACCGGCATTCTCACTTCTAAGCGCTCCACCAGTCCTTCCGGTCTGACTTCAACGCCCTTAGAACGCTCTCCTACCATCGACACCTAATGGTGTCAATCCACAGCTTCGGTGATACGTTTAGCCCCGGTACATTTTCGGCGCGGAGTCACTCGACCAGTGAGCTATTACGCACTCTTTAAATGGTGGCTGCTTCTGAGCCAACATCCTGGTTGTCTAAGCAACTCCACATCCTTTTCCACTTAACGTATACTTTGGGACCTTAGCTGGTGGTCTGGGCTGTTTCCCTTTCGACTACGGATCTTATCACTCGCAGTCTGACTCCCAAGAATAAGTATTTGGCATTCGGAGTTTGACTGAATTCGGTAACCCGTTGGGGGCCCCTAGTCCAATCAGTGCTCTACCTCCAATACTCTCATCTTGAGGCTAGCCCTAAAGCTATTTCGGAGAGAACCAGCTATCTCCAGGTTCGATTGGAATTTCTCCGCTACCCACACCTCATCCCCGCACTTTTCAACGTGCGTGGGTTCGGGCCTCCATTCAGTGTTACCTGAACTTCACCCTGGACATGGGTAGATCACCTGGTTTCGGGTCTACGACCTCATACTCATTCGCCCTATTCAGACTCGCTTTCGCTGCGGCTCCGTCTTATCAACTTAACCTCGCATGAAATCGTAACTCGCCGGTTCATTCTACAAAAGGCACGCCATTACCCATTAACGGGCTTTGACTACTTGTAGGCACACGGTTTCAGGATCTATTTCACTCCCCTTCCGGGGTGCTTTTCACCTTTCCCTCACGGTACTGGTTCACTATCGGTCACTAGGGAGTATTTAGCCTTGGGAGATGGTCCTCCCTGCTTCCGACGGGATTTCTCGTGTCCCGCCGTACTCAGGATCCACTCAGGAGGGAACGAAGTTTCAACTACAGGGTTTTTACCTTCTTTGACGGACCTTTCCAGATCACTTCATTTACCCCGTTCCTTTGTAACTCCATGTTGAGTGTCCTACAACCCCAAGAGGCAAGCCTCTTGGTTTGGGCTAATTCCGTTTCGCTCGCCGCTACTCAGGAAATCGCATTTGCTTTCTCTTCCTCCGGGTACTTAGATGTTTCAGTTCCCCGGGTCTGCCTTCAGTACCCTATGTATTCAGGTAAAGATACTGTTCCATTACGAACAGTGGGTTTCCCCATTCGGAAATCTCCGGATCAAAGCTTACTTACAGCTCCCCGAAGCATATCGGTGTTAGTCCCGTCCTTCATCGGCTCCTAGTGCCAAGGCATCCACCGTGCGCCCTTTCTAACTTAACCGTTAAAAAGATCTTACAGATGCTTTGAAAAAAATTAATTGCCTTCTATCTATTATCTAGTTTTCAAGGAACAAAGCAGAAAGAATCCATCACATCGTGATGTTTTTCTTCCCTATCTGAATGAATTACTCATTCAAAACTGAACAAAACAAAAGCGCTCTCGTAATTATCCTTAGAAAGGAGGTGATCCAGCCGCACCTTCCGATACGGCTACCTTGTTACGACTTCACCCCAATCATCTGTCCCACCTTAGGCGGCTGGCTCCATAAAGGTTACCTCACCGACTTCGGGTGTTACAAACTCTCGTGGTGTGACGGGCGGTGTGTACAAGGCCCGGGAACGTATTCACCGCGGCATGCTGATCCGCGATTACTAGCGATTCCGGCTTCATGTAGGCGAGTTGCAGCCTACAATCCGAACTGAGAATGGCTTTATGGGATTCGCTTACCTTCGCAGGTTTGCAGCCCTTTGTACCATCCATTGTAGCACGTGTGTAGCCCAGGTCATAAGGGGCATGATGATTTGACGTCATCCCCACCTTCCTCCGGTTTGTCACCGGCAGTCACCTTAGAGTGCCCAACTGAATGCTGGCAACTAAGATCAAGGGTTGCGCTCGTTGCGGGACTTAACCCAACATCTCACGACACGAGCTGACGACAACCATGCACCACCTGTCACTCTGTCCCCCGAAGGGGAAAGCCCTATCTCTAGGGTTGTCAGAGGATGTCAAGACCTGGTAAGGTTCTTCGCGTTGCTTCGAATTAAACCACATGCTCCACCGCTTGTGCGGGCCCCCGTCAATTCCTTTGAGTTTCAGCCTTGCGGCCGTACTCCCCAGGCGGAGTGCTTAATGCGTTAGCTGCAGCACTAAAGGGCGGAAACCCTCTAACACTTAGCACTCATCGTTTACGGCGTGGACTACCAGGGTATCTAATCCTGTTTGCTCCCCACGCTTTCGCGCCTCAGTGTCAGTTACAGACCAGAAAGTCGCCTTCGCCACTGGTGTTCCTCCAAATCTCTACGCATTTCACCGCTACACTTGGAATTCCACTTTCCTCTTCTGCACTCAAGTTCCCCAGTTTCCAATGACCCTCCACGGTTGAGCCGTGGGCTTTCACATCAGACTTAAGGAACCACCTGCGCGCGCTTTACGCCCAATAATTCCGGACAACGCTTGCCACCTACGTATTACCGCGGCTGCTGGCACGTAGTTAGCCGTGGCTTTCTGGTTAGGTACCGTCAAGGTACCAGCAGTTACTCTGGTACTTGTTCTTCCCTAACAACAGAACTTTACGACCCGAAGGCCTTCTTCGTTCACGCGGCGTTGCTCCGTCAGACTTTCGTCCATTGCGGAAGATTCCCTACTGCTGCCTCCCGTAGGAGTCTGGGCCGTGTCTCAGTCCCAGTGTGGCCGATCACCCTCTCAGGTCGGCTACGCATCGTCGCCTTGGTGAGCCATTACCTCACCAACTAGCTAATGCGCCGCGGGCCCATCTATAAGTGACAGCCGAAACCGTCTTTCCATCTTCTCTCATGCGAGAAAAGAACGTATCCGGTATTAGCTCCGGTTTCCCGAAGTTATCCCAGTCTTATAGGCAGGTTGCCCACGTGTTACTCACCCGTCCGCCGCTAATCTCAGGGAGCAAGCTCCCATCGATTCGCTCGACTTGCATGTATTAGGCACGCCGCCAGCGTTCGTCCTGAGCCAGGATCAAACTCTCCGAAGAAATGTTTGACTTGCTCATTTTGCTTTTTTGATAGTGTGTGCTCACTTAAAATTTAACGTTGGCGCTTTGTTTTGTTCAGTTTTCAAAGAGCAATAATAATAATGGAGCGGGTGAAGAGAATCGAACTCTCATCATCAGCTTGGAAGGCTGAGGTTTTACCACTAAACTACACCCGCATTTAATTTTTAAGATATTTTCAGAAAGAATGGTCGGGAAGACAGGATTCGAACCTGCGACCCCTTGGTCCCAAACCAAGTGCTCTACCAAGCTGAGCTACTTCCCGTAAAATATGGTGCGCCCGGCGGGAGTCGAACCTACAACCTTCTGATTCGTAGTCAGATGCTCTATCCAATTGAGCTACGGGCGCTAATTTCTATGATGTTATTGGTGCGGCCGAGAGGAGTCGAACCTCCACGGGGTTTCCCCCACTAGGCCCTCAACCTAGCGCGTCTGCCATTCCGCCACGACCGCGAAAGCGACTTTGTAAGTTTAACACCTTTTCAACTTGGTGTCAAGAAGAAAATTATCAGTGCGGGTGAAGGGACTTGAACCCCCACGCCTTGCGGCGCCAGATCCTAAGTCTGGTGCGTCTGCCAATTCCGCCACACCCGCGAAAATAAATGGTGAGCCATGAAGGATTCGAACCTTCGACCCTCTGATTAAAAGTCAGATGCTCTACCAACTGAGCTAATGGCTCCAAATGAAAATGGCTGGGCTAGAAGGGATCGAACCTTCGCATGACGGAATCAAAATCCGTTGCCTTACCGCTTGGCTATAGCCCATTAATCAAATACTAATTAACAGCCAGGTTAATATTATATCACGATAATATTATTTTAGCAAGTATTTTTTAAAAAAATATGGCGGTCCCGACGGGAATCGAACCCGCGATCTCCTGCGTGACAGGCAGGCATGTTAACCGCTACACCACGGGACCAGCATTATTAGAAAGTGACCCATACGGGATTCGAACCCGTGTTACCGCCGTGAAAGGGCGGTGTCTTAACCGCTTGACCAATGGGCCTTGATAATATGTGTAACTGGCGGAGAAGGAGGGATTTGAACCCTCGCGCCGCTTACGCGACCTACACCCTTAGCAGGGGCGCCTCTTCAGCCTCTTGAGTACTTCCCCAAAAAAATGGCTCCGCAGGTAGGACTCGAACCTACGACCGTTCGGTTAACAGCCGAATGCTCTACCACTGAGCTACTGCGGAATAATGAAAATTGGGTTCCTTTTTCACGCTCAAGGACCTTAGTGTTTGTCGTGAAGAACAAGTTGTTATCTTGTCGACTCTTATGATTATAAAGAGGTTGCAACCTAAAGTCAAGGGTTCTTTTGTGTTTTTTTATATTTTTGTTTTTTCTTCCTTGAACCCTTGGTAAATCAACGTTCCACGACATTTACCACAAACGAAACGGATAGTGTCGATTCGTTTTTTTCTTATATACACCTGCTGACAGTCTTCACATTTATATTGAATAGTATTCATCTTTCTCTTTACTTGGTTTGATGGGAGTGGCTCACAAAATCTCGGTGCCCCGACTTTTTTGAGTAATTGCTTAAAGTCCGCATCACGATGCTGATACCCTTTCTTCTCGATGTGCAGATGATAATGGCACAATTCATGTTTTATGATGCCAATCATTTCTTCCACACCGCGTTCATCAAGATACTTCTTATTGATTTCTATATTGTGTGAACGCAGCAAGTATCGTCCTCCTGTAGTTCGGAGACGCGGATTAAAAGTGGCTACGTGGTTAAAGGTCTTTTTAAAGTCTTTCAACGAAATTTCTTCGACTAGTTTTTGCAATTGCAGATTATCCATTTCCCCCTCCCTTTCCTTGGTAACATGACAACCCATTATAACATAGACTAATAATACAATAGGAAACTAAGGGAGGAAAAGCTATGCCTAATTGGTTCCAGAATCAAATACGTAAAGCCTTTTATGAAAAGGATTATTATCAAGTGAAGATGTTGAATCAATGTTGGTTTTTTTATCAAAAAAAAGAAAGTCTCCGGTTATAGATTCAACTGTGTTCGAAATATGACATACATTCGCTTCGCTAAAAAAACCCCTTCTAATATAGAAGGAGCTTTCCATAGGCTAGATTTGATTCTTCGGCTCGAGCATAGTTAAAGATACCCTTTGCTTTTGAGAGTCGACCAGCTCTACCCAAACCGTCACAACATCCCCAACGGCAACTATATCCAATGGGTGTTTTACAAAGCGGTTGCTTAGTTTGGAAATATGCACCAGTCCATCCTGTTTGACACCAATGTCCACAAACGCACCGAAATCCACAACATTCCTCACTGTGCCTTGTAATTCCATCCCAGTTTGTAGATCCTCCATTTTCAGTACATCTTGCTTAAGCAGTGGTTTTGATAATTCATCCCGAGGATCTCTTCCCGGTTTCATCAAATCATCAATGATATCTTGAATCGTAATTTCCCCAATTTCCAATTCATTGACTAACTCGGCCGGTTTTAGTTTACTTAACTCTTCATTAAGTGCATCACTGCCTAAATCCACAGATGTGAATCCCATTTTCTTCAACAATTTATTCACGGCACTGTAGTTCTCAGGATGTATCGCAGTTTGATCCAAAGGCTCATCTCCATTAATGATACGCAGGAACCCTATGCATTGTTCATATGTTTTGGCACCAAGGCGGGGAATCTTCTTTAATTCCTTCCTGCTTGAAAACTTCCCTTCCACTTCCCTTTTCTTCACAATATTTTGAGCAACCGATTTTGATAAACCAGCTACATATTGTAATAGTGACGATGAAGCGGTATTGACGTTCACGCCCACCTGGTTAACAGCTGTTTCTACTACAAAGGTGAGGGATTCCGTTAACTTTTTCTGGGACACGTCATGTTGATACTGTCCTACCCCCACGGATTGAGGATCGATTTTAACAAGTTCGGCAAGGGGATCTTGAAGCCTTCTGCCAATTGATACGGCGCTTCTCTGCTCCACTTGAAGATCCGGAAACTCTTCACGGGCAATATCCGAGGCTGAATACACACTGGCTCCCGCTTCATTAACAATAATATATGAAATATTCCCGTTCACTTCTTTTAGAATATCTGCGATGAATTGCTCTGATTCACGTGATGCGGTACCATTGCCGATTGCCACGATCTCAACCGAGAACCGCTGAAGTATTTCGATCGTTTTTTCACGGGCAGCATTAAGCTTCGCAACAGGAGGATGCGGATAGATTACATTGATATCGAGTACCTTTCCGGTTTCATCAATGACAGCCAACTTACAGCCAGTCCGATATGCCGGATCTAAGGCTAGGACCACTTTCCCTTTAAGCGGGGGCTGCAAGAGCAGGTTCCGGAGGTTTTCAGAGAAAATATGGATAGCTTGATCCTCAGCTTTTTCCGTCAGCTCTTTTCTGATTTCCCGTTCTACAGAAGGCATGATCAAACGCTTAAGTCCATCTTCAATTGCCGATTTAAGAACAACCTGGGCTTCAGATTTGTTATTTTTAATGATTTTCCGTTCCAGATGACCAATGATGATTTCCGTACGAGGCTGAATGGATATTCGTAAAACCTCTTCCTTTTCACCTCTATTAAGTGCCAAAACCCGATGGGGTACGATCCTTTGAACCGGCTCCTCATATTCATAGTACATCTCGAAGATTCTTTTCTCGTCCTTCTCTTCGTTTTTCACAGTCGAAATTATTTTTCCAGCTTTGAAAATTTCAGCCCTTATCCACTTCCTTAATTCTGCATCATCGGAAATATGTTCTGCTATGATATCCTGTGCTCCTGCAATTGCCTCTTCAATAGAAGGAACTTCTTTTTCTGCCGATATGAATTCTGCGGCTTTTTCGCTAACTCGAGCATGGATTTGACATTCAAGAAGCCAAGTAGCCAGTGGTTCAAGACCCTTTTCTTTAGCAACTGTCGCTTTCGTTCTCCTTTTTTGTTTGAATGGCCTGTATAAATCCTCGACTTCCTGCAGTTTTGTTGCCTTCTCGATTTGTCTTGTTAATTCTTCCGTCAATTTCCCCTGTTCACCAATCGAACGCGTAACTTCCGCTTTCCTCTGGCCTAAGTTTTCCAGGTAGTTCCACCTTTCCATGATGGATCGAATCTGCACTTCATCAAGTGAACCTGTCATTTCTTTTCTATATCGGGCAATAAAGGGAACAGTATTCCCCTCTTGCAGCATCTGTATGACGTTTTGAACTTGATGATTTTTCAAAGTTAGCTCATTGGATATTTGTTTAATCAATTCTTTTAATGTATCTTCTACAACGATCATTATGTTTACCCCCAACCTTTTGATCTTATATATATAGTCTAGCAAATGAGAGATGAAGTTGCGAATTCAACACAAAAAAGCTCACTTCGAATTACGACGAAAGTAAGCTTCCTAAAATGAAAGTTGTATCATCTGCAGTTGTTGGACTGCTTTCTAAAATGCATTTGGCGTTCTTATCGATAGGGACCAGCCTTTTTAAAAAAGATTTAGCTCCCTTAAGTTCTAAACCATCGGAATGAAGAATGAATTTTGCATTTGGTTCAAATTTGTAGCTTTGCGTCCGGTATTTTTGTTTCCTGCCGGATAAATACCCTGTAACAGGTAAAGGGTAAACTAGTTTGTCGTCGCTTGGATTATACAGGAAAAAGCGGATGTTACCCACTGAACTGTATACAAATTCATTCTTGTCATAAAATATCTTCAAAATGGAAACGGCGGCCCCCCGCTTATCGATTAAAACTTGATTACACACTGCCATTAGTGATTCTACATCCAACTCATGATTACGTTTTACTTCCTCGATGACGGCATGGGAAGATTCGTAAGCGTTTTTCCCGCTACCTAGCCCATCAGCCAGTACACACACAAAGTATTCTTTCGTATGAAGAAAGAAGTAATCATCACCACAATAAACCATCCCGTTTTTAGAGGATTGAGAGACAACGACTTCAATTCTTTCTCCCCTCAGAATATCTTTAATCACTGAATTAACTCCGAGTTTTCAGCATTAATCGCTTCTTGAAGTTTCTTGATCGCGCGTCGCTGGAGTCTCGACACATGCATTTGAGAAATTCCAAGTTTATCGCCAGCTTCTTTTTGACTTAAATTTTCTAAATAAGTATGTTGAATGATCATCTTTTCACGGTCACTTAACACATGCAGCACCTTTTCGAGCACGAGGCGCTGATTGACCTTTTCAAAACCTTCATCGACATTACCGAATATATCAAGTAATGTGACAGTACCTCCATCAGAGTCCGCCTCAATAGAATGATCAACAGATAAAGCTTGATAGCTTTTTCCCATTTCCATCGCTTCTAAAACTTCTTCTTCAGTCACTCCTATACAATCGGCTATTTCATCTATTCTTGGTGAACGATGAAGTGTCGTTGTTAATTCCTCGACAGTCACCCTGATTTTTGGACCAAGTTCCTTTATTCTTCTTGGCACATGGACACTCCATGTTTTGTCACGCAAGAACCTTTTGATTTCCCCAATTATAGTAGGGACGGCAAATGCCTCAAAGCTCTTACCAAAGGATTCATCATATCGTCGGATGGCACCTAATAAACCAATCATGCCGACCTGGGAGATATCCTCCTGAAACGATTTTCCTTTCGCGTACTTACGGGAGATTGTTTCAACCAAACTTTTATAATGGATGACTAGATTGCTCTGTGCTTCATCATCTTGGTCTTGCTGATAAGCTCTAATCCATTCATTTACCTGTTCTCTTTGTGCCTGATTAGGTTGAGACTGTTTTTGCATCCATCTCCACCTGCTCTCCTTCTATAAACTTAGTCATAAATACTGTAACCCCGTCATGCTGATGAATTTTCACATCATCCATCAGAGTTTCAATGAGGTAAAGACCCAAGCCTCCTTCTCTCAAGAGTTCAACTTTTTGTCCATTTTCGTATGGACCGAGCCCTTGGCGAACCTCTTCGAAATTACAGCTCTTACCGCTATCAGAAACCATGACCTCCAAACGGTCAGGATAAAGCCCGAAACTCACTTTCACTTCACCTTTTTCGGAATCCTTATATGCATGCTGTACTGCATTTGTACAAGCCTCACTGGTAGCTATTTTCAAATCCTCAATTTCATCATACGCAAACCCCATCCGGCTACCTATTCCAGAAAGCGTTAAACGAATGACACCGATGAATTCCGGTTTTGCAGGTATTTTCATTTCGATGTAATCATATACTTGACTCATTCTAACCCACCCTCTGTACCACTTTTTATATCAATGATATCTGCAAGACCAGTAATATCAAATAAACGTCGTAACCTTTCTGATAACCCAACTAAAGTGAATTCGCCATTATTTGCCCTTACGCTTTTAAAAGCACCGACAAATACCCCAAGTCCCGTACTATCCATATAGGAAACTTCGGTTAAATCAATAGTAATCGAAACATTGTCCTGCTCTGAAATCGGAAATAGTGATTCCCTTAGTTTTGGTGCAGTATAGGCATCGATTTCACCTTTTAGTTTTACAATAAATTCAGTATTTAATTCATTAACATCTACAGTTATATTCATCCTTGACCCACCTCTTTAAATGCTCATCATTCTTATATCTATACCCCGCGGAAATAATACTAAACATTTGATTTTAAAATTATTAATGTGAAATCATCCCGCAGTTGGAAGTTCTGCATTTTCTCCAATTGCTTATATATATTATTCACCATTTCCTGGGCTTGTAAGTGCATATTCTTTTTAATGAAACCAATAAGCGTTTCCCTTTCTATGAACCCATCATTCGTCCGGCACTCCGTTACTCCATCAGATAATAAAATGATCATGTCTCCGCCATTCACCGTTTTTTCATATTGGCGATACCTTGTTTTTTTATCAACTCCAAGCAACAAACCTTTTGCATCCAAATCGCTAAATGTACCTGTAGCGGCATCATAGTAAAATCCAGGTTCATGTCCAGCTGAAGCATAGGAAAATTGCCTGTCATGCGGATCATATAAACCATAGAACATGGTTATGAACATGCTTGGATCCACATTATGCTCCACAACACGGTTCAAACTCTCAAGCACGCTTTTCGGTTCATGTCGATGCTCCGGAAGACTATCCATCGCATATTTAATCATCGACATGCACAATGCAGCCGGAATGCCTTTTCCTATGACATCAGCTATCCCTACCCCGATTCGCTCATTTTCATCTTGGACAAAATGATAATAATCTCCATTCATCTGTCTGGCCGGAACACTGATCGCCCCAATTTCAAGAGCTTTGATATCAGGAATTTCCGTTTCCAAAAGAGTATGTTGAACGTTTGCCGCAATCTCAATTTCCGTTTTCAGTTCCTGCTGTTGATGTCTAAGGCTTTGATGTTCACGGTATGCTATGCCATAGCCCATCATGACTTCCAGCAGAAAATCGAAAGAATCCAATACTTTTCCCGGTAATTCCGGGTAAAGTTCCATTAAGTTATTTTTATGCATACTGATTATTTCTTCAGGAGATATATTGTATTTAATATGTAGGCGGCTAATCTTTTGCCCTTGGTAGAGTGCTTGCTCATTTTGGTCTTTAAGATAAGTAGAAAGCGCCTCATGATACTTTTTCTCCATGTTCTCCCTAATATCCATAGTCCCCCCCTAACGGAGCCATTTCGTAGCGACAATCTTAGTCCCTTCACCTGGTATCGATTCAATATCGAAGTCATCCATTAAACGTTTGACTCCCGGAAGGCCTGCCCCCAGTCCCCCTGAGGTGGTATATCCATCTTCCATGACTCTCCGGATATCCTCAATTCCCGGCCCTTTGTCCTCTGCAATGATTTTCAATCCTGACTTCCCATTTTTATTTGGCTTCTCTATGCTAACACTGCCTTGTCCAGCATATAGGTATATATTTCGGGCCAATTCGCTTATAGCCGTTGTGATTCTCGCCTGGTCTACAGTGCCGAACCCCAACTCTTTAGCGACATTTCTTCCGAGCTGCCTTGCAGCTACGATGTCCCATTCATTTATGATTTTTACGCAGGATTGGAACTCCATTCTTTAATCCCCCAATTCCTGTTGTAATTTCTCCAGGCCTTTCTCTAGATCTAATGCTGTCAGAACATCATCGAGACTAATTCCCAGTTCAATTAATGTTATTGCAACAGCAGGCTGGATCCCCGTAATTACAACCTTGGCCCCCATAAGCTTAGACATGCTAAAGACATCGCCTAATACCTTTGCGATAAAGGAATCTATAAAATCTATTGAGGTAATATCTATAACTACGCCATTCGCGCTTGTTTCATGAATCTTATGCAATAAATCCTCTTGAAATTGAAGGGCAGTCACATCATCCAACTCCCACTGTATAGAGACTAACAAGCAGTCATAAAGCTTTAATATCGGAATCCTCATACTTATCCCTCCACCTTTACGATCTTACGGCTCGTTAATTCCAACGCAACTTCTATCCCTTTTTTCAATGTATTTTTTGTAATCACTTCATTTAAATTAATGCCTAGGTTAACGATGGTTTGAGCTATTTCAGGGCGAATGCCGCAGAGTATACATTTTGCACCCACTAATCGGACTGCTTCCGCTGCCTGAATGATATGATGAGCAACCATGGTATCCACGACAGGCACACCCGTTATATCGATAAGGACAACTTCAGATCTATGCTTAACAACGCCAGTCAACAGGTTCTCCATTATCTGTTTGGCACGTTCTGTATCAATTGTACCAATCAGTGGCATAACCGTAATGCCTTCCAATACAGGAATGAGCGGAGCCGAAAGTTCTTGCAAGGCTATTTTTTGCATAGTAACAGTTCTTTCCCAAGTTTGGGTATAAATATTGACTATTTCATTATTTATTGGAGTTGCCCATTTATCCAAATGGTTAACAAGATTGACTTGATTATCAGGGGTCACCAGACCCTTGGCCACCATACCATTAATGACAATTAACGTGAATTTATGAAGACCTTCATTGACGAAAGTGAGAGGCCATCCCAATTGGACGACTTTCTCGGCAAAATCTGAAAGCTTCAATGTGAATTCCTTGTTTTTACTATCAACATTCGTGATGATCATATCTATAAATTCACTGCTCGTTTGCGTGAACATTCGATCGGAGACGACTTTAATTAATCTTTCGTCTGTACTTTCCTTCATGATGCCCATCCACTCAGTCAGGATGTAATCTTGATTTTGCTTAATAAAATCGTAAACCAATTGATTCATAATATCCTCCCATTCTAACACAATTGCTATGTTCCCCTGTCCTCGTCACAAGGATGTTAACTAACTGTAATGTTTTTCCCATCTAGTTTTCCATTGGGTTTTCCCTTACACTTTTGCTTTTATTTAAGTATTTACAACATAACTACATACCCAAAATTCAGGTAAGGAAAACATCATTTCAAAGAAAAGTTAGGAGGATTCTATCCAATTTCTAATTATATACTGATTTTATTCGTCAAATTTTTTATATATCCTGCTGTAAGATTAAGTACATTCATAATAATATGCAAGAAGAGTCATCCTCTGTATTACTTAATTTCGGGCATGTTATTTCGACAAAAAAAACACGATTCCCACCGTTGCAGGAATCGTGCCATCTAAAAACATCAAGAATGATTTGTATTATAATAACGCCCGGTTTAACGGGAAAATTTTTCTCTAAAACTCAATGAGGCCTAAACTAATTTGCAAAGCTTCATTGACCTTTTGCATCATTGGTTCGTCAAGATGCGTAATTTTATCAGTTAATCGCTGCTTATCAATTGTCCGGATCTGTTCTAATAAAATGACGGAATCCCGCTCGAATCCGTACTTTTTTGCATTAATCTCAACATGCGTAGGCAATTTCGCTTTTTGAATTTGAGCTGTAATGGCTGCCACGATCACAGTCGGACTAAAGCGATTACCAATATCGTTTTGTAAAATTAGTACCGGACGGGTTCCACCCTGCTCTGAACCGACTACCGGGGAAAGGTCTGCGAAGTATACGTCACCACGCTTAACAACAATCAATGGCTCAGCCTCCGCTAACTAATCGTTCAACGCAATGACCAGCCTCGAATTCAGCCTGGAAGGCTTCAGAAGCAATCGTTAAATTAATGGCCGCCATTTCAATATAACCGCGTTTCATCGATTCACGAAACTCTTTCTTTTTACGTTCGCGAAGATACATTTTTGTGGCACGATAAATAAATTCACTGCGATTTACATTTTCTTCACTCGCATACCCATCTAACTCTGTTAAAAAATTTTGAGGTAATCGAATTAATATCTCTCTTGTTGCGCTGGATTCAGACACAAACATACACCTCCACCATCACTACACACCTTTATTATATATCCTTTTCAATATTACCATTAAAATGCCTATCTGCAAAGAGTATATTCTATTCTCAATCCTATTATCAGCATAATAAAGGAAATCTTATTCACAATCTTAGGATTTATTTACAATCCTGTCATTCCAAGATGAAGTTACGTACATGTTTCAACTGATTATCTTTTATATATATGCGGGGCACTCTTGCACCTATCATACATGTTACCTCATAATTGATCGTTTCCAGCTTTGCCGCTATCTCATCAACAGTAATCGATTCATCACCATCATTCCCGATGAGTGTGACCTCTGTTCCTACAGGGAATGGTCCAGGTAGCTTGATCATGCATTGATCCATGCAAATCCTGCCGACAATCGGCACTCTGCTTCCATCCACAAGAACTTCCTGACCTTGCAGTTTACGGATCCAGCCGTCAGCATAACCGATTGGCAAAGTCCCAATCCATTCATCACCTTCAGCCGTATAAGTTGCCCCATAACTAACGCTTTCACCCTTAGCAAGCTGTTTAACCGCGACCATCTTCGTTCTTAAAGATATAGCCTGTCTTAAGGGAAATGGCAATATCGGCTGCATTTCCATGGAAGGGCTCAAACCATACATGGAAATCCCCATTCTTATTGCATTCCATTCCGGATCGGTGAACCTTAAAGAAGCTGCACTATTGGCTGCATGAATATATTCTGGCTTTCTAACCAATGCGGAAAGCATCCCTTTAAATGAAGCAAGCTGCTTTTCATAAAAGTCGGTCTTCAATTCATCTGCCGTCGCGAAATGTGTGAATATCCCTTGGAAGTTGAAACACGCCTCCTGCTTAAGCAAACTTTCCACTTTCAGGAGTTGACCTTCATCACGAATGCCAATTCTCCCCATGCCGCTATCCACTTTCACATGAACTTGCAGAACTTGTCCCGGTTTCAATAAATCCTTTGCCTTCTCTAACCACGCTACATCGAAAACCGTCACGGAAATCCCATACTCGGCAGCAAGCGCTGCACTTTCAGGCCTCGATGCCCCAAGTACAAGAATTGGAGCCAATATTCCCTTTTTCCGTAAAGCAAGTGCCTCATCCAAAAAAGCGACACTTAAAAAATCAGCCCCCGCTTCAAGTGCCGTTTTAGCCACTTCATAGTCCCCGTGGCCATAAGCATTCGCTTTAACGACAGCGAAAAGACTAACGCCATTTCCCAGTCTTTTTTTCAATGAAGAGATATTTTCAAAAATATTATCCAAATTTACTTCTGCCCACGTATCTCGATGAAATATTTTCGTTTCCAAGCCCATTTCCTTCTTTCCTGCACTCACAGTAAGATTCTTCCCAGTAGCGAAGTTTTCGTTTCATTATAGGACCATTCTATAACCAACTGATAGAAAGATAAAGTGCTTTTTCACCTTGAATCTAATTTTCCAGCTTGCCAACCCATACCAAATGGAAGGATCTAAAATGTCAACAAGCTGCTTCCCCGCCTATCCTTCCCAGAAGAAGCCTTCATGAGGAGACGGGAAAAATCAGCTTGTTATGTAATCCTATTTGACTGGATCTCCCCCAACGGAACGGGCGACTTCTATCATCTCTTCCTGTTCCAAGTCCTTTGATGCAAGCATATAATCCACACCTTCAAAAGTCCATGCAATCGTATTTCCTGTCATGGCGCCGACTGTATAACCCAAATCAACCGGCTCTCCATTTACATTCGTCGAAACGGAAGTTTGGACTACCTCAGCTTTTTCCTGAACCAATGTAAAACTTTTTGTACCCTCATAGGTCAAAACGACACGTTCTCCCTTTTCCGTTGCAATTTCTTTTTCTTCCGTTAAGTTCATATCACCGATATTTTCTGGGTATTTCACCGCAAACCCTTCATTTTGGACTTCTGCCATAACAGGTGCTTCAAGTTGTGCACTTGTCATATTTTTCTTCATATCGAATGAATCTTTATCAAAAGTCGTATCGAATTTCACTTTTGAAAATTCAACAAGGACTAATGCGGTCTTATCGGGGTCCATGACTTTTACACTGACTGGAGATAAATTCTTTTTGTTTATAGTAATCTCTTGAAATGGCAACATTTTATTGTTTTGGTAGCGCGTTTTCGTTTCAAAGACATAATGTTTATCCGTTTCTTTAAATGTCGCACTTTTATCTTCCGTAATGTCTTTCACCAACGACTCGAACAAATAAGCCTGACTGCTGTTCTCCGGCCACTCACTTTGAAATTTAAAGCTTTTATTCAAAGCAGGCGTCAAAACATACACACCATCATCATTTTTTAAAATCATCTGGCTTTGATCCTTCTCTTCATTTTTAAGATTTACGCGGTAAAAAGAAGGGTCCTTATGCCAAATCTCCACATTATACACTTGAGGTTCCGTCCCCATCTTTAATGTCATCTTCGCGTTAGCTTTATATCCTTTCATTTCGCCAAGCTTCTCATTCAATTCACTCACTACGTCACCCTGTGATTTTTGGCCGCAAGCAGAAAGAGCAAGCAAGAGCATGATCCCTGCAAAAAGCATTAACATCTTCTTCATCTTTTCAACCCCTTTTTGTCATTTGAACGTAAAAGGGAGAGGAAAAGGCAGGATCCGGACATTGGCTCGACTGATGTCTTAGTTTCCTCGGTATTTCAGCCACGGACCAGTTCGATCCGGGCTAAAAACTTTTCGAGAGCACCTACTCTGCCATGTACCTTTTACCGGGCCTTGTCTCCCTATAGCACTAAATGTATATGAGACAACCTTAAGGTTTATGACCCGATTGGACAAAACTCAATTCACCCTTTCAATTACGACCTGAGCCACAGCAAAATCCCTGCTGTGGCTAATCGAAAGATGGACCCCTTCAGAAAACGGCTTTGAAATCACTGGCTTTCCTTTTTCATCCGATGTGATTTCGATATCCAAAAAGGATAGGTGCTTACCGATCCCTGTACCATACGCTTTGGAAAAAGCTTCCTTTGCTGCAAAACGTCCAGCAAAATACTCGACTTTCCTTCTTCCATTTAACTTTTCGAAAATCGAGATTTCCTTTTCTGTCAATATACGTTCCTTTAAACGGGGTTGCCGATTAATCAGTGTTTCCATTCTATCCAACTCAGTAATGTCCACGCCTATACCTTTAATCACCTTGACACCTCTTCTATTAAAGTAATAAGTTGCATATCATTAGGAGGACTCTTTTACCTGAAAATGATAATATTGTATCTAATTATAAAAATAATAAGGAGGAATTTATGTTTACAAGAACAGAAGGCTTCCGCGAATACGCAAATTCATATCGAGCTGTGACTGTGCTCATACTCATTATGATGATTGTTTTCGTTCTCATCCTTTTCCCCATATTTCCCGGCAATGTACTCTTTTATTACGGCACAGGTGTAAACTTATACATCGCCGATGGACAATGGTGGCGTTTGATCACCCCCATCTTTCTACATAGCACGTTTACACATTTACTGTTCAATGGGTTCTCACTTGCCATCTTTGGTCCATTCCTGGAGAAATTCCTTGGATCCATAAAATTTTCAATCTTCTTTTTATCAACCGGTATCCTTGCTAACATCGCAACCTTCCTGATTAAACCACTGACATATAACCACGTAGGTGCCAGCGGTGCAATTTTTGGTTTACTCGGTTTCTTCCTTTACCTTGTACTGTTTAATAAAACAAATTTTACAAATAACGAAAGAAATACAGTATATACACTGACCGGAATTGCCATTATCATGACATTCATCCAACCACAGATTAACGTTGTCGGTCATTTGGCCGGTCTTGCAACCGGCGTTTTAACAGCTCCATTATACTTGAGAAAAAAATGGTAGGACAAACAGCCGACTCTTTACTTTCAATCATTGGAGTCGACTGCTTTTTTTGGCAAATACCATGATTTAATTATTAGGCAATCCTTTTCTTCTACATCCACAACCATACCGACCCTGGAAGTAACTCCAGATTTAATCGATGCTGAAATCGTAGCTAATTCTTTTCGATTCTGAAACCAACTTTTTTTATACGTGATTGATTGAATTCTGCTTCTCTGCATGATCAATGTTTGCTTTGAGAAAAAGCGGCTGCTCAATAGCAACAAATTCCCTTCGATACTCCACCCTGCATCTCTATATTGCATGTAACCCCAAAAGATCGCCAACGGTACAATCAAAAAGGAAAGTAAACCCCAAGGTCTGACAAACCATACCATAGCTCCGATTATCGGGATGATGTATAGAACCTTGCGAAACACATACCGGGAAAGCGCATACTTAGGGAGTGGCTTCATCTCAGTGGTTGTTTGATAAACAGGTAAAATCTCCAGGATTTTTTCAGGTAAATGCCCCTTCTTGATCAAAGGGAATAACATGATGGATAGACTTTCTTTATCTTCCATGCTACCTCCTGCATATTCAAGATAAACCGTCGCCAATCCCAATGGCTTTCGAACGAAATTCTCCATGATCCGGATACCTTGTATTTTATGGATAGGGATTGTCAGCTGTCTTTTCTCGAGAAGTCCTCTGGAAATAACGATTTCATCATCCGTTTTTATCACAGTAAAAGAAGCATATTTAATTACCATACTTAATGTAGCCAGTACATAAACCACCAACAAGGCCACAAGGGCAAGCGCGGACAGAATAATGGTTCCCATTCCAATGAAATCTTCATAATCCTTAAATATCCGCTCAAAAGGAATCATTTCATCAAACTGTGAAATAAAAGCGATTCCTCCAGATAAAAAGACACCAACCGCCCCCGAAGTGGCAGCCATAACGAATAATTGCGGCAGTGTCTGTTTAAAAACGGAAGCCGATTTTGCTGCATCTTCATAACCAGCCACTTCATCTTCATCCTCATCAAGAGGGTTATTCGTATTTTTGTTTTTTTCCTCGCTTATAAAAGAATTGATTCGCTGGGCATCACTTTTTCTTATGGCTGATAATACAGCATCAGCCTGAGATCCGCCTGCAGTTTCAATATTCACCTTCACTAGCCTGAATATCCTCTGGATGATACCCTCTGATATATCAATGCTATGGATTCGATCAAACTTTATATACCGTTTCTTCCTTACGAATACTCCGGATTCAATTCTGAATTCGCCCTCTTCTATGCGATATGTAAAACGAAACCATTGTAGGAATGCAATAACTATCAGAAAAAGTATAATAACGGAAATGACTAGCGGCTGAATCCAGCCAGGAATCCCTTCATTCTTCCCAGGAATAACGATTACTAATAAAAAAGGGATAACTAACTCCTTGATTGATTTAATAATGTTAAGCAATACAGCTATGGGGTGAAGCCTTTTAGGTTCAGACATCTTCTTCCTCCACACTCGCCATTCTGGAAATATAGTGCCGCAGTTCATCTGCCTCTTCAAGGTTCAGGGCAGGTATGACGTGAAGGGTCGCGGCAGTGGAAATTTCAATGGAGGCTAAATCATATTTTCTTAATAATGGTCCTTGCTTCGTTTCAACATGCTGAACCCTAATCATCGGTATGAGTGTTCTTTTAATGACAAAAATACCACTTTGGATATCAATTTCCGTATCCTTTACTTCGTAACGCCATCTCTTCCATTTCACCGAAGGAATGAGAAAAATGGACAGATAGGATTGGATTATCGAAATTATGATCAATGCTCCAAATATCCAATATGTCCAATCAAAAATGATTGTAAGCACGAGTACGGCGATGCATATAATCCAAGTTATTGAACAGCTTATAAGACCACTGATTTTCCATACGGTCAAGGCCCTATTCGATATGCGATTTTCGGGTTCCATGGTTTCTCCTCTTCCGTCAAGGTATTTTTGAATGAATCTTCATCATCCATCCTTCACTTTCATCCATTATACTATAATTAAATGCTGGGATTTAACCACTTTTCAAACAAGTCTTTGAACAGTTCATCCAAAAACCGCAACTCATTTGGATACCACGGAATATGGAGATGCACATAAAAAAATGCCGCTCAATTGAGCGGCATTTCCAATTCAATTAAATCTTATTTGATTTTTCTCTTTTTTGGCTCGTGCTACGGTTTCCGTAACCATTCGATTTACGGTTCGTGCTTGGGCGTTTACTTGCCCCGCTACCGTAATCTTTTCTGCCTGAAGAACTGCGGCCATTGCGCTGTCTGTTACTAGAAGAACTGCTTCCTCCGCGATTACGACGCATTGGAGATGGAGATTCTTCCGTTAACTTGATTGGCGTTTGATCCGGTTCTTTTGTCATTGATTTAAGCATAGCTGCCACTAAATCCGCCGCGCTATGTTTTTGTAGTAATTCTTCCGCTTGACCAAGGTATAATGATAAATCATCATTCTCGATTGTATTAAGGATTTTTTCCGTTACTGCTTTTTGTTGACCTTCCAACGCTTCAGTCAACGTTGGAGTCTTAAGTTTCTCCATACGTTTTTTCGTTGTATGTTCAACCGCATGCAGTTGGCCTCTTTCCCTTGGTGTTACAAACGTAATGGCAATACCGTGTTTACCCGCACGTCCTGTACGTCCAATACGGTGAACGTAGCTTTCCGGATCTTGAGGGATATCAAAGTTGTATACGTGAGTTACGCCGGAAATATCAAGTCCACGTGCAGCCACATCAGTAGCGACAAGTACATCGATGCTTCCTTCTTTGAATTTTTTCAAAACGGATAGACGTTTTGCCTGGCTAAGGTCACCATGAATGCCTTCAGCCATATAACCGCGGATATTCAATGCAGAAGCCAATTCATCCACACGGCGTTTCGTACGTCCGAAGACGATGGCAAGATCCGGTGTTTGAATATCGAAAAGACGTGCCAGTGTATCGAACTTTTCACTTTCTTTTAACTCCAAGTAATATTGTTCGATGCGATCCACAGTCATTTCTTTCGCTTTTACACGCACAAGAACGGGTTCACGCATGAATCTTTCAGCAATTTTACGGATTGGATCAGGCATTGTAGCTGAGAAAAGCAATGTTTGCCTTTCGTCAGGAACCGTTGAAAGGATCAATTCGATATCCTCAATGAATCCCATGTTAAGCATTTCATCTGCTTCATCAAGAACTACAGTGTGAACTCCGCCTAATTTAATATTTTTACGTTTGATATGATCTAAAAGACGACCAGGTGTACCAACGATAATATGTGGTTTTTTCTTTAAAGCACGGATTTGACGGTCAATATCTTGTCCACCATAAACCGCTAATACACGAGCGCGTTTTCCGTAACCAAGTTTGAAAAGTTCTTCAGAAACTTGAATGGCAAGCTCACGTGTAGGTGCAATAACAATCCCTTGCACGTTTTCGTTATTAATATCGATGTTTTCCATCAATGGGATACCGAATGCTGCCGTTTTACCTGTTCCTGTTTGCGCTTGACCAATGATATCTTTACCTTCAAGTGCTAGTGGTATCGTTTGGGATTGAATCGGGCTCGCTTCTTCAAAACCCATTTTTTCTATTGATTTCATAGACGTTCTATCTAATCCTAATTCGCTAAACAATGTCAATGTTTTCGTACTCCTTTTTATTTCGTAAATTTACACGTGCATTCATGAATCATGCACAGATGTTTTTGTTCAAATCCTCATCATCATGACGGATGTTCTACTTTATCTCTTATGAAAAAGTTTATCATTATCACCTAAAAGTATGTCTGCCTTTTAGTTCAAATGAACTCAATATGATTTTTTAAAAAGGAAATATACCAGCACGAACATTCACTGGCATTTTTAACTTCGCGCACGTGTAAACTTATCATTAACATACGCTCATCTTTTTAAAAGTACATGTAACCAAAATTAAATTCAATATGGAAAATTAAAAGTAGCATAAACGGGTGTTTCACCGTTTTATTCAGGTGAGGGCTGCTGCACCTATTATTCATCAGACTTAAAAAGACTGTATGAACAAAACTTGACGAGAGCCAAGATTCTTATACAAAACAGGCCCGGTGCGTTGAGGATTTGCAGAAGTGGAAAAGCGCTAATATGCGGCTTGATTCCCTAATAGCTACTAAAGCCGCCAAGAGATGCAGCTTTTATATATGACCAGACGCGCGGCCTATTTAATCTAAAATAATCTCAAGAATGAACTCATGAAACATGTAAGAACATACAATTTTGTTGCCTCAACCTGATTAATTTAAATAATCATCAATGATAAGACATTTAAACTCATACATCATATTACCATTTTCAAACTGTTATTGCAATAAAGGATATCGCCCCATTCATGGTTACTAAAAACTTTAGATCGTTTTAAAAATAGGAAAATTGGTATATTCCTACATGGAAATGGCTGCCTTGATACGTTTGAGAAAGAATATAGCATGTTCATTCAATGTGCCATTTAATAAAGGGTTAAAATGTTCCGATTGATTTTTATTTTTCCTTTAGAGATGCTACATCGTCTGATTCTAGGATTACCGTAGTTACTATATCCATTTATAAGTAAATGGATTCTTAAAATTGGAGCGGAAATATTAAATGATTTTACAAAACGAACATCCATTTATATACATGATATGTGTTTTAATGAAATAGTTTCAACAATCCTATTGTAGGAGGTTTTATTCAAAAAAATTGGGTACCTTCCACGTTTACTCCCATTGAAAAAGATAGGGCTTACTACCAATCCCCTTTACATTTCCAGGTATATAAGATCATCTAAAGTTCGAAATTTCCATTAATTCACCCGAAAATTATAGTAAATTAGTCTAAATGCAGTATGATTGACCTATCAATAAATTAATGGGGGTTATATGAATATATACACAATAGATGTTCCTTTATGTAAAGATTTTGGTCTGATGTTAGAGTCACTGAACAAGAAAGTCACCTTTTTGGAGGATCCACTCAATCAAAGTCATCTGTTCCAGGATTCAACGGACTTAATGCAATCATTATTTATTTTACCTTTACACATATCAAAAGATTCTTGGCAGCAAACCTCGTTGTTCGCCTTAGCTGAATCTCATGATATCCCTATCTTATTTATTTACAAACGTACTATAGGAATGAGGCCCCCTCCGACGTTGCCAAAAAGGACCTTTTATGAAACCATGGCAGTCCCTGCCGATTCAGTAGAAGTCAGGATTAAATTAAAATCACTCCAAAACATCAGCATGCAACTGTTTTCAGCGAAAATGAAGGGGCATGAGCTTGAAAAGATTAACCAGAAATCAGCAAGGAGCCTGCGAATTGCAAAGGACTTTCAACTTTCAGGTTTACCTTTATCGATCAATAAAGAAGATATAGAGGTCAAAGGTCTTTCCCAGCCTTCCAGTGAGCTGTCGGGGGATTTATTTTACTGGACGGAAGTTGATGACAGGACATACGGCTTCATAATGATCGATGTATGGGGAAAGGGCATTCATACAGCACTTATTAACATGTCCATACGCACTTTGATGCCTGAGCTTATTAAACGTGTAAAAGACCCCATTTTTATAACGGAGGAACTGAACAAACATATGCAGGATCTATTTCAAGGAGTTAAAAGGGAAAATAAAAACCATGTTTGTTATACAGCCTTCATTGCATACGTGAATACAAAGGATAGACTCATCGAATATGTGAACTGCGGGCTTCCTTCAGCCTTTTTGTATTCCCCATGCACCAATCAACTCCTCAATTTAAATGAAGGGTCTAACCCAATAGGACTAATTCCTGAAATGCCCATTAAAAAAATAGTATTTCATTATGAACCAGGAAGCCGTTTCATCATCTATACAGATGGACTCTCTAAAACGCCGGTACCTTCTGCCATTGACAGATCTGACAATATTGAGAGGGACTTCATCGAAAATGTCCATCTCGATACACATGACCTTCTTAAGGAACTTTTGGTTTCAAGGATGAGGCATTCAGTTATTAACGATGATATCTGCATTATTGCCGGGACACTTTTTTAAATACGATAAAAAAGGCCGTTTCAAAGAAACGGCCTCAGACTATAGACTGACTCGACAATAATTGAGTTTGTCTGCATTCCTTTTTAGGTTTTAAATTTTGACCGTTCTCCAGGCACTCGCATTCCGCGGGCGGTTCAGGGGGCACCCTCGGCGCCTTTACTCCTGCAGGGGCTCCCTTGGGCACGCTTATCCCGTAGGAGTCTCGGATAATTCCATTCAGCGAGATTAGCTTGAAATGATTACTTTAAACCAACTGGTGCAAGAAGATGGCCAATTGGACATGACAAGGTCCAAAAATGCATAGTAGTTGTAGAGCCCAAATTCCTTAACCTCGGGCCAGAATTTCAAAGGGAATTCCAAAAGGGGTTCTGAATTTAATTCCGAACCCCTTTTCTACTGAAGCCGTTTAAAAAAGAAACGGCTTTTCTACTCTTTTTTATTTTTGCAAGGCTTGAACGACTTCCTCCAGCTTCATGCCCCTAGAAGCTTTAACGAGAATGATATCATTTACCTGTGTTGACGATTTAAGTTCCTCAATAAGCTTCTGCTTATCTTGAAAAGGACGAACTTTCTCTGATGAAAAAGCCTTGCTCGCTCCCTTGGCAATAAACTCGGCCAAAGGACCATACGTGAAGATCTTATCAATCCGCTCACTTGAAATCAATTCACCTATTTTCAAATGAAAGTCTTTTTCCTGTGGTCCTAACTCCAACATATCTCCCAGTACAAGTATCTTTTTCTCAAAACCAGATAATCCCTCAATCAGCTCTATAGCGGCCTTAACTGAAGTTGGACTGGCATTATACGCATCATTGATGATTTTCTGCCCTTTTGCACCCTCGACCAATTCCATCCTCATATTAGTTAACTGAATGGTTGACAGACCTTTACGGATCGCCGAATCATCTACATGGAATTCTTTAGCCACCAAGATGGCTGCCAATGCATTAAGAACATTATGTTGGCCTAAAACAGGTATCTCATAGTCGATTTCCTTTTCATCAGATGCGATTGTAAACGTCGTACTGTCTGATCCTTGGTTAATGGTCTGCGGAAATAAATCATTTTGTTCTGTACGTCCAAAAGATATTACGTTTAAATCAGGAAAATCCTTTTTGATTCGACTGCGAAGCAATGGTTCATCACCATGATATATGAGCGTCCCATCTTCCGCCAAACCTTCAACAATTTCCAGCTTCGCATTCGCTATTTCCTCGCGTGATCCTAAATCCAATAAATGTGATTCACCGATATTGGTAATGATCGCTACATCTGGCTTTGCCATTTTGGATAAGAACTCGATTTCACCGCGGCTGCTCATTCCCATTTCCAAAACAGCGGCTTCAGTATCCTCTTCCATAGAAAGCACCGTTAGTGGTAAACCTAGATGATTATTGAAGTTACCATTGGTTTTATGAACTTTATAGGTAGTTGCCAGCAATGCAGCCGTCATATCTTTCGTAGTCGTCTTACCGTTACTGCCTGTTATCCCAATGACTTTTATATTCAATTGCTCACGGTAAGCACGCGCTAATTGCTGAAGTGCTTTTTCGGTATTTTCAACAATGACTATCGGTAAATCATTAGGAGGATTCGGAACATCCCTTTGCCAAAAAGAAGCCGAGGCTCCTTGCGCTAAAGCTTGCTTGACATACTGATGGCCGTCAACCTGCCCACCCTTAAGAGGAATGAACAAACAACCTTCCTTAACCGTTCTTGAATCGATGGTAACCCCATTGATCCCTATGGTCTGGAATGGAGTGATATCATTCAATCCATTTGCCATTTCATGTACTTGTTTTAACGTTCTCTTTATCATTTTGCTCCTCCTACATTCATCGAACCGGTAACCGCTCTCTTCTTCCATTAACCAAACGAAGCAGAAACCAGTGTAAATCGCACCGGCTCCTGCTGATTGGATCCATCAAATCAATTTTTGAAGGATTGTGAAGTTTACTGATACATTACCTGCATGGTCAAACTGTATATTTAATTTGTTGTTTTTCTTGATGACGTTCCAAGGCAAGTTTCACGAGTTTTTCAATTAATGTTGGATAGTCGACACCTGTGTGTTTCCACAATAACGGAAACATGCTGAATGGAGTGAACCCAGGCATTGTATTCACTTCATTAATATAGATTTGGCCCTCTTCCGTCAAGAAGAAATCAGCTCGAACCAATCCAGAGCAATCCAATGACTTAAAGGCTGTAATGGCCATTTCGGATAAAGCTGCATACTCGCTTTCCTTTATCTCCGCTGGGATGACCATCGCGGAATTACCGTCAACGTATTTTGCTGAATAATCATAGAAGGCAAAATCTTTCTTAGGGATGATTTCCCCTGCCACTGAACAAGACGGGTCATCATTACCAAGGATGCCAAACTCGAGTTCACGAGCTATTACCCCTTCTTCAATGATGATCTTCCTATCGAATTGAAAAGCTTCCACTACCGCCTTTTCCAATTCATCAGCATCATTACATTTGCTGATACCGACACTCGAGCCTAAGTTAGCGGGTTTGACAAAGCATGGGTACCCTAATTCATCCGCTACCTTTTTAATGGCGCTTTCAGTATTTTTCTCCCATTCAGAACGAATGAACCAAGTATATTTAACTTGAGGTAGTCCCGCCTGGGCAAAAATATTTTTCATGATAACCTTATCCATTCCAGCTGATGAGGCTAAAACGCCATTACCCACATAAGGAAGATTCAATAGTTCCAGCATCCCTTGCACGGTTCCATCTTCTCCATTTGGTCCGTGAAGCAATGGGAAAATTACGTCATACCCTGTTGATTCACTATTTTCATCAGTTGAATGCGCTTGTAAGGCAAGAGGCGAGCTCGATTTTTCCGGTGAAAAAGTCAAAGCCTCCACACTCTCAGCAGGTCCTGTCAACTTCGGTCCATTAATCCATGAACCCTCTTTTGTTATGTAAATCGGATATATATCAAACTTTGCTAAATCGAGAGCTTTAATGACTGCTAAAGCCGTCTGCATAGAAACTTCATGCTCCGCAGATTTTCCACCATAAAGCAAACCAAGTTTAGTTTTCATGAGTATTACCCTCCAATATTCTTTTAACCATGTTCATTGTATCATTTTACACTAAAACGGATAAAGCGAAACTTCCATCATTGATGCTTTTCCAATGATGGTTAGTTGAGCCAATCGGGCATTTACAGGCTGTTGGCCCACCACATTTCTTTTTCATTACATTTGCCATCCGTTCCCTTACAGCCTGTTAATGCGGGGTAAAGCGAAACTTCCATCATTGATGATTTTCCAATTATTACCACAAGCGGAACACAGGTTAAATTCGCCACGTCCTGTGGCAACACCTGTGCTAGCACATCCTGTGCGTCGCAATCGGGCATTTACAGGCTGTTGGCCCACCACATTTCTTTTTCATTACATTTGCCATCCGTTCCCTTACAGCCTGTTAATGCGGGGTAAAGCGAAACTTCCATCATTGGTGCTTTTCCAATGATTATAGGCCAACCACTTCGGTGCGTCGTCCTCTCTAATCTTTTATGCATGAGATAGTAAGTCTTAAACCTAAAATATTCCAGGATTTTAATAATCCAATCCACGAATCCGGAAGTTAGGATAATCAGGATAATTATTTATTTTTTATAATGCTTTCCCATACTTTTTCTTTTCGATTGAATGTAATAAAGACATCCGGCTCCTTAATATTTCTATCCGAAAAGTCATCATGCATCTCATCCATATTTAAATAATCCCCTACGACCCATGCCGGTATCTCAATCTTCGTTCTTGAGTACTTAACATGCCGAAAGGAAAAAATGAGCCCCTCTGCCAGAATATGAGCCAAAGAAGAAATCATTTCTGGAGGGATGGCCGTCAGTTCTCTTTTCTTTCTGATTCCAAGCCACGACCTCTCCACTTTTAATGGCTCCAGCTTTAACGGAATCAGGCTTCCTAACATCATATAATATGTCGAAAGAGAACGAAAATAAATTTTATTGAACCAGCCATCATCCTGGGCAAGGTACACAAATTGATTATTCAATTTACGGAAAAATGGAGGTTGCAGATGAGTTTTTGCATGCCCTAAATATAAAAGTTCCGCTATTTCCCTGCCATCCAATTCATCCAGCCCTTCGGCTTCTTCAAAATCAATCCAACAGAAATCTCCATATGCCCGGACATTTTCTTTAACGAGCTTCGCAATATCCTCAGATGAAGCGCTCTCAAGCAGGACATTCAAATTGTATTCCCCTCCATCGAATTGATGTTTCAATAATAAGATGGAATCCATGGTATATGGCAGCGAATAAACAAATTCGCGGAAATTGAGTCCATTAAAAAGGACAAACCGTTCAGAAGCCTGCATATGCATATATAAGATATCATTGTTATCACTCTTCATAACCTGATCCCCTCCGAGCTCTCAATCAATAATGTTATTTTATCAAACTTTTGGGGTTTCACGTAAGTTATATAACCGAGAATATTAATCATCATCAGCATCGTCTAAATAATGTGAAACCCGTCTCTATATTCACCTATAAGGTCAAGGAACGAGTTCGACAATATCAAATATCTATATTATAGAAATAAATTAAAATTTGGAGGAATTGACGATGGATAAAATTGAAAAACGTTTTATCATTAATTCTTTACTTGAGGCCGCTTCACTTTATGCTGATGCAACAAAAAATTTTGATCTTTGGCAATCAGAAAAATATGCATTCGAAAAATATTTATATCAGGATGATACAATCCTTGATATTGGCTACGGAACTGGAAGAACCACATTTGCACTGTATAAAAAAGGATTTCAAAGTATAACGGGAATCGATATAACACCTGCCATGCTTCATGAAGCCGAAAAAATATCGTACGAATATAACCTGGATATACCCTTTATCCTTGGCGATGCAACGAAACTCCCTTTCAACAATTCATCATTCGATAAAGCAATCTTCGCTTTTAATGGTTTAATGAAAATTCCCCAGCGAAAAAATCGTACATTAGCTTTAAATGAAATAAATCGTATTTTAAAACCAGAAGGCATTTTCATTTTCACAACACACGACCGTGATAAAAACGAATATTATATGAATTTCTGGGAACAAGAGGAAATTATTTGGTGTGAAGGTAAACAAGATGAGAGGCTTTATGAGTTTGGGGATATTTTCACATTCGGAAAGACACCTCAAAAAGATACTTACCTCCATATTCCAACACAACTTGAAGTACTTGATGGTCTTGAAGAAGCAGGGTTTACAGTCATCGAGACCTTTTACAGAAGTGAATTATTCCATGAAAGTGATGATGTAAACGTTTTCTCTTCTGATTGCCGCTTCTGGATCGTTCAAAAATAAGGTACATTTTTTAAAATTCAAAAAAAATCCAGAGTGACATATCACTCTGGATTTTTTGTATTAAGAAACTTGCTCTAGTTCTTTATCGGAAGGCGGGTTGAATTGACCTTCCCATTTAGAGATGACGATTGCTGCAAGTGAATTACCAATAACGTTTACTACTGTACGTCCCATATCAAGAATACGGTCGATACCAGCAATAAATGCTAGACCTTCAATAGGAATACCAACTGTTCCTAAAGTCGCTAAAAGAACTACGAAAGATACACCTGGTACGCCCGCAATCCCCTTAGAGGTGATCATTAACACTAGCATCAGCGTAATTTGCTCATACATACTTAAATCAATTCCGTACATTTGAGCGATGAAGATAGCTGCTAACGCTTGGTATAATGTAGAGCCATCAAGGTTAAAAGAGTATCCAGTCGGAATAACAAATGTAGCAATATGTTTCGGACATCCCGCTTTCTCCATTTTTTCCATGATTTTCGGAAGAACAGCTTCTGAACTTGCTGTAGAGAACGCAAGAATCAATTCTTCTTTTAGAAGTTTAATCAATTTAAAGATATTGAATCCTACAAATTTCGCAATAAGACCCAGAATGACAACTACAAAGAAAATCATTGTTCCATATACAGAAAGCGCTAACTTTCCTAACGGAATTAAAGATTCCAGACCGAACTTGGAGATGGTCACACCGATTAGTGCAAATACCCCGATTGGAGCGAATTTCATGACCATATTCGTTAGGTAAAACATTCCTTCAGCTGTACCTTGGAAGAAACGGAATACTGGTTTACCTTTTTCACCGATAGCCGCAATACTAAGTCCAAACAACACGGAGAAGAAAATGATCGCTAGCATATCGCCTTCTACCATAGCTTTAACCGGATTGGATGGCACAATGTGAACGATTGTATCTACGAACGATTCATGTTGCTTAGTTTCGGCTGTATCGACATAGGTAGAAATATCAGTTTGTTCTAGCTTGTCCATATTTACACCAACACCAGGCTGGATGATATTCGCTGAAATTAAACCAACAGCAATCGCAATCATAGTTACCACAACAAAGTATGATATTGATTTAGCGCCAAGTTTACCTACTGATTTTAAATCGCCTACACCTGCAACAGCAACGATAAGGCTTGAAACGATGATCGGCACTACAATCATTTTAATCATTCGTAGGAAAATGTCTCCGAATGGCTGTAAAAAGTTTTGGGCCGTCTCATTACCATAAAAAATGGCACCAACGATAATCCCTAAAATTAAACCAATGAAAATTTGGCTAGCTAAACTTAATTTGAATTTCTTCATTTACTTTCCTCACCTTCCATAAAGTCTTTGATGCAAAAACATTTTTGTCTCGGTAAGGGAAACAAGATACTAATAAAAGAAAGTAATTTTTCTTTTTTTGAAAAACTCTGTCTTTACGCCGAAAAAAAAGACACTTCATGTGTCGATTTCTTATTGGCGTGAATATTCACACATGTTCCCTTAAAGACGCTGACGAGGTTAGCTGTCGGGTTAGGAATTGGAAACACAAAGCCCTTTCATTTCTGAATTCACCCCTAGCGGATAAAATCCACAAAAATGGGTCCCCCGTTCTTGGAATAAGATTAAGCGAGTTAACTTATAATAAAATATTATACTAAAAACGTTAATCTGTAAATATTTATTCGCAATCATTCTTGAAATAAACCTCAAAATATGTCTGAATATTCTGTATTAATGAATATTGTACCTATAATTTCATTGCCTAATTTTTATACATATAAGTTATATGGATATAGAAATAGCAACTAATTTGACATCCTCTCTCCTGATGAAAGAAGCGGTTATTTTTCCAAAATGCCAAGTAACAGATATCTTACTTTTTCCCTAGAGCTGAATTTCTTATAAGTATTAGTTTTCACTTTTTCAAATTGAATTGGAGTAATAAAATAAGAATGGTTCTTCACTACCCTATTCGGTTCTAATAGGATGACGTCACCTACGGATGGTCCCTTTATGAGTTCTTGCTTTCCTTCTGCTTTAAGTCCTTTTGTGATGTAATGTTTATCCACAAAGCCTTTTTTAGTCAACTTGTAGACATGCGGCTGTTCTTTGTAATGGACTGCCTCTATAGGAATGGAGGGTACACCCGCTTTCTCATTGGTTATTACAGTAAGATTGACTTTGGATCCCACCAACAAAGGTTCGGTTTCTTCACCTTCAGGTTCGATTAAAGCCTGAAATGGAAATCTGTTATCTTTTTTTATGGACGGCTCTTCTGCTGGATAGGAATGGATACGGCCAATCTTCCCTTTCAAAGTCTTTTTTGAGTCAGAAGAACTTGCTTTTATAGTCATGCCCACTTCAGCCTTTTTCATCTCCTCTTCGGAGAAATCACCTTCAATTGCCATATTTGTCGAAATAATGGATATAATGGGATTATTCAGGTTTTTATTGATATTCTTAACTACACCATAAGCTTCACTGGTCGTTACAATCGCGCTGGACTGCTCCTCAATAGACCTTAATTTAGCATCAAGCATTTTAACTTTTTCATTCAAACTGTTTTTTTCGAGTTCCTGCTTGTACATTTCTTGCTCAATGTTACTTTTAATAAGGTCTGAAGAGCTTGTTGTTATATCGATATTCAAGTTTCTTTCCACCGATTCATCAATGACCGCTTTATCGGGATCACGGGTCAATGTCCCTTGATAAGACCTCAACTTCCCTAAGTATTGGTCAATCCCTACAATTTCTCCCTCAGCGGCAGCTTTCTCCGATTCTACATTCGCTTTAAGCGCATCAAGTTCGGTTGCCGTATACTCAAACAACGAGGAGCCAGCCGTTACCGCATCGCCTTCTTTTACAAGGAATTTCTTAAAATCATTCTTCTTGGTATCGAAATAGATATCATACTCTTCCAAAGGTTTAATTACACCATTCGTTTGAATGGTATCCGTAATTGTATCTTTTTTTACCATTGTCCAGTTTTCCACGAAAACAGTTCGTTCCACTTTGCTTTCCTTTTTTTCAATAAGGTATAAGTTAACGGTTATCAAAACAGTCGACGCAATAGAGACCGCTGCTATTTTCCATTTCCCGCTCATTCTTTTCACCCCGCCTTATACAAATACGCCCACTTGGATATATGCTAAAAAGGCTTTAACAAACCAAGTGGCCAGATAGAATAGAACAATCATTAAAAAGATCAAATAATTATTTCGTTCTGAAAATTCCTTTAAATAAAAATATTGCAGGGCAATAATAAGAAATTGAAAAATGGTGATTTCGCTGAAAAAGTGAATAAAGTAATCACTTCTGAGAAAATACTGACTGATGATTCCTAAAGAAAAAGGATTGGCATCGTTGCCTATATCCATTAATACGAATAGAGGAATCAATAATATTTTTTCCACCAATTGCAAACCAAAAATGATCATTTGAACGATGACTATTTTTATGTACGGAATATCCGTAACGATCCAAAAGAATAGAGCTGATAAAAATATGTATATGGAAGGGTGGATTATGCCTGCTATTATATTGCCGCTCAATATCAGCAACTTTCCTGCTTCAAATTCATTAACACCCATCTTCGTGATTTCTTTGGAAAATGATTCTGATCCAATGCCAAAATACCCCTCAATAGCAAATACTAAAAGACTAAGAAGATATAAAAATAGTAATTTCCAACCAAGTCGTGTGACTGCCTCTGCATTTTGCAGCTGATAACGACTCCGATTAGGCTCTAAAATGCCCTTTAACAATCTGACCTGGTACACCATATGTGTTCCTCCTGCAAAAAATGATATATCATTCTATATATTATCTTATTTTGGAAACAAATGCAGAAATAAGGAGTGATTGAAACAAAAAAAACACATAATCCTTACCCTTTATAATTAATCTCCCTCTAATTGGGAATTAATACCGATAAATGATGGTCAAGGACTTTAATTCGAGTAGGTGTTTGGCTATAGTTCTCTCCATCCATATCCACATCAAGTGGCCTCTTGGATTCAATAGTCAGGGTACTGGCCTGCACATATGTCACTCCAGCTTCCGAGCTCAGATTTTCTGTCCATGAACGTTTCATCGCTATTATTTCCAACAATGCACCAAGGTTTGCGTTTTCCAAGATGGCAACGCCAAAGAGCCCATCGTCTGGACTAACCATGGGAAACGGCAATAAATTAGTACCGATAAAACATCCATTCAAGACCAAAATCATAATTGCTTTCCCTTCAATTAAATGCCCATCATGTTCAAGTTTATAGGGAAAGGGGGCACTATCACCAATCGTCCTTACCGCACTTAATAAATACCCTATCTTTCCGAATCTGTTTTTTTCCTGCTCATCAATATTGCTTGAAGCTTCAGAAATAAGTCCAACTCCCCAAAAATTAGAAAAATAATCGTTATTGGCCTGCCCGATATCAATTGAACGAACCTTGCCATTTACTATTGCTTCTGCGGCTTGACGAACATTTTGAGGAATATTCAATGTTCTGGAGAAGTCATTGCAAGTCCCTCCAGGTAAAATCCCAAATAATGGCCGCTTCTCCAGCGGTGAAAGGCCGTTTACACACTCATGTACAGTTCCATCTCCTCCTAATACGAAAACTACATCCATGTCTTCACCATATTCCGAGCAAAATCGAGATGCATCGCCTTTTTCCTTCGTTTGTAGAATGAGGAACTCATCAATATGAGGAGCTATAACTGGAAGACATGCCTCAAGATTCCTTTCGAGTTTACCATTTCCAGCATTTATGTTATAAATCAGCATTCCCTTTTTCCATCTCATGATTTAGCCCCCATATTAATGAAAGAATTATCTTCTTCCTGCTACTTATACTTTTTCCTATACCCCCGCTTTTGAAACTCAATCATTATTAAATGGAAAAATACATATGGCTTGAAATCTAAGTCATATCAAAAGTAAAAAGAGGCTATACGCCCCTTTTCAGTAAAGCCTTCATATATTCGTCAAATATTCCTTCATCGTCAAGATAAGCTTTGTACACAAGTGACTTCTCTTTTCATTTTTTTCCAAAAATAACAAAAGACTTTCCAAGATAATGGGACTTGGCCTAACTTTCGAAAACTCTTCTTGGATTGCCTTTAGAGCTTCCGTATTTTTATTTGTTTCCATTCCCTCTTCTTTACGTGTTTCCACTTCAAGCATCCTGCTTATGATTGAATGGATTTCCTCTTTTGGGCTCAAATCCGTCAGTGAGCATCCGTGTAAGGGAAATTGTTTCAATAATGGATCATCCATGATTTGCATGCTTGCGATAATCGAATCCATCCGGTTCAAAATGAATTTAGGTAACAATTCCACTTCGAAAGCATTTTTTTTCCTGATTAATATTCCAATATATCCTTTGAAAAGTGAATCTAACATTATTGTGCAATCCGGTAGAAGGTCAGCCGAAAGTCCCGGGTATAACTCAATGATTTTACGCTTGAACCAAATCATGCCCTCTTCATGGATATAATGTAAAAATCTATCTAGTTCTTTGCTGATATGAATCATTTGTTCCTGCATCATCATTTTGATTAAGTTGGTATTTCCCGTCACATGCTCAATGTGAACAGTGATTTGCCTTAAAAACTTATCTTTACTTGATAATGAAGCATCCAGCTCAAGGTCAAGTAAAGAGTCCGTCAACGCTTCATAATAATATTTAAAAATGGAGACTAATAATTCTTCCTTCGATTTAAAATAATTATAAAAAGACCCCTTTGCTATCCCACATTTTTCAGCAATTTCCTGAACGGATGTAGCATGATAGCCTTTCTCCGCGAAAAGCTCTACAGACTTATCTATAATCATCTTATGTTTTTCATTCATCAAATTCATCCTATCTCTTAAAGATTGTTCACTTATGACCGCTCAGTCATTTCCTCCAAATTGTATCCCAAAACCCTTGGAATCACAACGATAAAACTCACGAATATTATCTGTTGCATTCATAATCCATATACTATATATTTGAGTTTATGACCGACTAGTCACAATTTTAAGTATGGAGGGTACAAGTTTGAATTCAATAATTAAATTTTCCTTAAAGAATAAATTGGCAATCTGGTTACTTACGATCATCATCGTTGCAGCGGGTTTATACTCCGGTTTAAACATGAAACAAGAAACCATTCCAAACATCTCGACTCCTTTAATAAGCATCTCCACTGTATACCCCGGAGCTGCACCTGAAGAAGTAGCAGATAAACTCACAGACCAGATAGAGCAGAAAGTCACGAATTTATCAGGAGTCGAATTAGTCAGTTCGTCTTCCATGGCTAATGTGTCTTCCATCCAATTACAATACGATTATGATACTAATATGGATGACGCTGTAAAAGAAGTTAAAGAAGCATTAGAGAAATTAGAACTGCCTGAAGGAGTGGATGACCCAAGCGTATCCAAATTGGAATTAAACGCTTTTCCTGTTGTTGCACTTAGTGTAACAGATAAGGAGTCGGATTTACCTGCCCTTACTAAAAATGTCGAAGAAGTGTTAGTACCTAAACTTGAAGGAGTTGACGGCGTAACATCCGTATCAATTTCCGGACAACAAGTAAATGAAGGCAGTCTTATATTCGATCAAGAAAAGATGGCTCAATACGGGCTCGATGAAGAGACCGTAAAGAAGGTTATCCAGGCCGCAAACGTCAACATGCCACTTGGTATATATAACTTTGATGATAAAGAAAAAACGATCGTTGTGGATGGAAACATCTCCACATTAAAAGACTTGAAAAATATAAAGATACCTTTAACGGGTGGCTCTAAAGCAGGAACGCCAACACAAACGGTACCTGAAACCAATCAATTATCTCCTGAAATGGCACCGGCTACTGCCCAACTGCAAAATGTCAAATTATCAGACATTGCCGATGTTAAAATCACAGGTAAGGCTGAATCGATATCAAGAACAAATGGTAGCGAATCGATTGGAATCCAGGTTACAAGATCGCCTGATGCCGATACAGTTGCGATCGTTGACGAAGTAAATAAAGAAGTTTCGAATTTCAAAGAAGAATTTAAAGGCGTAAGTGTACATACTACGCTTGATCAAGCCAAACCGATCAAAGATTCTGTTGAAACCATGATCAGCAAGGCACTCTTCGGCTGTCTGTTTGCCGTCATTGTTATCATGTTGTTCCTTAGGAACTTTAAAACGACTCTCATTTCCGTCATTTCGATTCCACTATCCCTGTTAGCAGCCCTTTTGGTGCTCAAACAAATGGATATTTCATTGAATGTCATGACACTGGGGGCCATGACCGTTGCCATTGGCCGAGTCGTCGATGACTCCATTGTCGTCATTGAAAATATTTACAGGAGAATGGCTTTAAAAGGCGAACAATTAACAGGCGGCGAATTAATACGATCAGCCACTAAGGAAATGTTCATCCCTATCCTTTCATCGACAATCGTTACTGTAGCCGTATACCTGCCTTTAGCAAGCGTTACAGGACCTGTCGGGGAACTATTCATGCCATTCGCCTTAACAATGGTGTTTGCATTAGTCGCTTCATTAATAATCGCCATCACACTTGTTCCAGCCATGGCAGACTCATTATTTAAAAAGGGACTATCTAAAAAGGAATTAAAATCACATGAAGAAAAACCAAGTAAACTATCGGTATTCTACCGAAAAGCACTGGATTGGTCATTAAACCATAAGTTAATCACTTTCGGTACTGCCATTGTATTATTGGTCGGGAGCTTATTCCTAATTCCAAGCATCGGTGTCAGCTTCATGCCTGCAGATGAAGAAAAAACGATTATCGTTACTTACACCCCAGCACCTGGTGAATTAAAAGAGGATATTGAAAAGCAAACAGAAAAAGTAGAAAAATATTTCATGGATAAAGATGATGTGAAGACCGTTCAATACACACTAGGGGAAAACATGATGGGCGGCATGATGGGTGGATCGAGTAACTCAGCTCTCCTCTATGTACTCTACGATGAAGACACCGAAGATTTCGGGGACAAAAAAGAAAAGGTCATAAAAGATTTAACTGACCTTGATTCACCTGGAACATGGAAACAACAAGAATTCACGTCAACAGCAAGCAACGAAACCACTCTATTTGTTTACGGAAATACACAAAAAGACATTGAACCGGTAATCGATGATATTCAAAATATCATGAAGAAAAATAAAGATTTAAAAGATGTTGATACAAGTCTTTCCGATGCTTATGAGCAATATACTCTAGTTGCAGATCAGGAAAAGCTAAGTGATCTCGGACTGACAGCTGCACAAATTGGTATGTCCATTGCTAATGCGAATAAAGATGATGCTTTAACTACAATTAAGAAAGATGGAGAAGAAGTCAAAGTATATGTTGAAACGGAAAAAACGACATTCGAAGATAAAAAAGATCTAGAAAATACGAAAATTCCTTCTCCAATGGGAATGGAAATCCCATTGAAAGAGCTTGTGAAAATCGAAGAGGGCAAAGCGTCCGATACAATTAGCCGTCGCGATGGAAAAATTTATGCCGACGTGTCTGCAACAATCAAATCGGATGATGTAGCAGCAGTAACAGCTGAAGTACAAAAGGAAGTTGACAAATTAGACCTACCTGCAAGCGTCTCTGTAGACTACGGCGGAGTAACGGAAGATATCCAAGAGTCATTCACTCAACTTGGAATCGCTATGTTAGCAGCCATTGCTATCGTTTACTTTGTCCTAGTCGTTACTTTCCATGGTGGTTTAGCGCCAATAGCCATTCTTTTCTCATTACCATTCACGGTAATTGGGGCATTGGCAGGCCTATTCGTTGCAGGTGAGACCATTAGCGTTTCCGCAATGATGGGTGTCCTGATGCTTATTGGTATCGTCGTAACCAATGCCATCGTATTGGTCGACCGCGTTATCAAAAATGAAGAATCAGGCTTATCTACCCGGGAAGCTTTACTCGAAGCAGGAACCACCCGCCTACGTCCAATCCTGATGACTGCCCTAGCCACAATCGGCGCTTTAATACCATTGGCCATCGGTGCAGAAGGCAGTGGATTAATATCACAGGGTCTTGGAATTACCGTCATCGGCGGACTGGTGAGTTCTACATTGCTAACACTTGTAATAGTACCTGTTGTATATGAAGTTATCATGAAAAAAGGTAAAAAGAAGAAAAAAACAAGTAAATAAAGAAGAAACAGAAAGAGGGCATCCCTTTATGGGGATGCCCTTTCTGCTCGCAATCCAACAAGAATACCTTGAACCTTTCTTTCCACATTCATTTTCATTATCTTATTAAATACAACTTCCTTAAGCTCATAATGCTTCTGGGACTCTTTAGACGGGCTTCAATTCCTTCTTTAACCCTACCCCGCCTGATAAGGCAAAACTGTCCCATTCGTCATTTCCAAGGAAATTCATTTGTTTTTAACACCATATTTTTATATAAACAAAAAAAGGAAAGAACTAGCCTTCCTTTTTAATTTCTATAGTTTAGTGTTTGGTGAAGGTCTGGTCGATTGCATTTTCCAGATCCAGCGATTTTTCTTTTAAATAACGCTTTGTTACGTTTAAATCTTTATGACCGGCAAGCTTGGATATCGTTTGTATATCTATTCCATTATCCACTAACCTTTGGCAAAAGGTATGGCGAAGTTTATGAGGATGCACATTGTATTTTTTTAATATATATTGAACTGACCTCGGAGTGATCCTTTGATTATAACTTGAGATGAATAACGGATCTGCCTTTTCTTTTAAAGAATAAAGATAATTTTTCACATGTTGTATAGACGATAGTGTAAGGGGAACGGATCTATCGATTTCACCTTTTGCGTTCCTGACAAGTATATAATTTCGCTCTGTTTCCATGATGACGTCCCGACCATTTAAGTCACATAATTCAGATACACGGATACCAGTATGTAACAAAAGGTAGACGATGGCAATGTTCCTTAGATTTCCTTCTGCTTCTATATCTCTTAACAGGATTTGCTGCTCTTTCATGCTTAAAGTTTCAGGTACCTCAAGCTTGTGCTCTTTAACCTTACGTTCCACAGAAAGCATTACTTGTGGTTTACCTAAAAATTTAAAGAAAACATTTAGAGCGATATAGTGTTTTTCGATTGTCCCTGGACTTTTCTTGCAATTTTCTAAATAATCAAGATAATCCTGAACATCTTCAGAATGAATCTCCATCAATATCTTTTGTGTCTGGTCACAAAACTGTGAAAGGACACCAGTATACGTTTTGATCGTATTAGCTGATTTACCTTGGTCTCTCAACCATTCAGCAAACGAAAAAATCATTTCATCTTTAGCAGAGGTATCCATCGGCTATTCCCCCAATGACAGTTTCAGAACTACGTTAAGTTTAACATATATCCCTACAGAAACGAAGAATTCTGTCCCTTTGTCTTAAACAGATATGGATTATACAGATAGAAAGTAGAAATTATTTGGTTATAAATAATAGGGATGCATTTATAGTATGTTCTACCATATTTACTATCCATATACTATATTACTTTCTTTATGCTCTTTACGGGTCTCTACCTATTAACAGTTTAAATAATATGATACTGAAGGAATAGCAACCGTAAAAAAGACCAGCCGGATGGCTGATCTTTAAAATGGCTTGGCGGCGTCCTACTCTCACAGGGGGAAACCCCCAACTACCATCGGCGCTGAAGAGCTTAACTGCCGTGTTCGGAATGGGAACGGGTGTGACCTCTTCGCTATCGCCACCAAACAATAAAGGAACGTTGTTCCTTCAAAACTAGATAATAAGAAGGTATTTCATTTTTTAAAAAGCGTTGGTTAAGTCCTCGATCTATTAGTATCAGTCAGCTCCACATGTCGCCACGCTTCCACCTCTGACCTATCAACCTGATCATCTTTCAGGGATCTTACTAGCTTGCGCCATGGGAAATCTCATCTTGAGGGGGGCTTCATGCTTAGATGCTTTCAGCACTTATCCCGTCCGCACGTAGCTACCCAGCTATGCCTTTGGCAAGACAACTGGTACACCAGCGGTGCGTCCATCCCGGTCCTCTCGTACTAAGGACAGCTCCTCTCAAATTTCCTGCGCCCGCGACGGATAGGGACCGAACTGTCTCACGACGTTCTGAACCCAGCTCGCGTACCGCTTTAATGGGCGAACAGCCCAACCCTTGGGACCGACTACAGCCCCAGGATGCGATGAGCCGACATCGAGGTGCCAAACCTCCCCGTCGATGTGGACTCTTGGGGGAGATAAGCCTGTTATCCCCGGGGTAGCTTTTATCCGTTGAGCGATGGCCCTTCCATGCGGAACCACCGGATCACTAAGCCCGACTTTCGTCCCTGCTCGACTTGTAGGTCTCGCAGTCAAGCTCCCTTGTGCCTTTACACTCTACGAATGATTTCCAACCATTCTGAGGGAACCTTTGGGCGCCTCCGTTACTCTTTAGGAGGCGACCGCCCCAGTCAAACTGCCCACCTGACACTGTCTCCCACCCCGATAAGGGGCGCGGGTTAGAATTTCAATACAGCCAGGGTAGTATCCCACCAACGCCTCCACCGAAGCTAGCGCTCCGGCTTCTCAGGCTCCTACCTATCCTGTACAAGCTGTACCAAAATTCAATATCAGGCTGCAGTAAAGCTCCACGGGGTCTTTCCGTCCTGTCGCGGGTAACCTGCATCTTCACAGGTACTATAATTTCACCGAGTCTCTCGTTGAGACAGTGCCCAGATCGTTACACCTTTCGTGCGGGTCGGAACTTACCCGACAAGGAATTTCGCTACCTTAGGACCGTTATAGTTACGGCCGCCGTTTACTGGGGCTTCGGTTCAAAGCTTCGCTTGCGCTAACCTCTCCCCTTAACCTTCCAGCACCGGGCAGGTGTCAGCCCCTATACTTCGCCTTGCGGCTTCGCAGAGACCTGTGTTTTTGCTAAACAGTCGCCTGGGCCTATTCACTGCGGCTTTTCCGGGCTATTCACCCTAAAAAGCACCCCTTCTCCCGAAGTTACGGGGTCATTTTGCCGAGTTCCTTAACGAGAGTTCTCTCGCACACCTTAGGATTCTCTCCTCGCCTACCTGTGTCGGTTTGCGGTACGGGCACCTTACATCTCACTAGAGGCTTTTCTTGGCAGCGTGGAATCAGGAACTTCGGTACTATATTTCCCTCGCCATCACAGCTCCGCCTTAATGGAAACGGGATTTGCCTCGTTTCCGGCCTAACTGCTTGGACGCGCATATCCAACAGCGCGCTTACCCTATCCTTCTGCGTCCCCCCATCGTTCAAACGATGTATAGGTGGTACAGGAATATCAACCTGTTGTCCATCGCCTACGCCTTTCGGCCTCGGCTTAGGTCCCGACTAACCCTGAGCGGACGAGCCTTCCTCAGGAAACCTTAGGCATTCGGTGGAAGGGATTCTCACCCTTCTTTCGCTACTCATACCGGCATTCTCACTTCTAAGCGCTCCACCAGTCCTTCCGGTCTGACTTCAACGCCCTTAGAACGCTCTCCTACCATCGACACCTAATGGTGTCAATCCACAGCTTCGGTGATACGTTTAGCCCCGGTACATTTTCGGCGCGGAGTCACTCGACCAGTGAGCTATTACGCACTCTTTAAATGGTGGCTGCTTCTGAGCCAACATCCTGGTTGTCTAAGCAACTCCACATCCTTTTCCACTTAACGTATACTTTGGGACCTTAGCTGGTGGTCTGGGCTGTTTCCCTTTCGACTACGGATCTTATCACTCGCAGTCTGACTCCCAAGAATAAGTATTTGGCATTCGGAGTTTGACTGAATTCGGTAACCCGTTGGGGGCCCCTAGTCCAATCAGTGCTCTACCTCCAATACTCTCATCTTGAGGCTAGCCCTAAAGCTATTTCGGAGAGAACCAGCTATCTCCAGGTTCGATTGGAATTTCTCCGCTACCCACACCTCATCCCCGCACTTTTCAACGTGCGTGGGTTCGGGCCTCCATTCAGTGTTACCTGAACTTCACCCTGGACATGGGTAGATCACCTGGTTTCGGGTCTACGACCTCATACTCATTCGCCCTATTCAGACTCGCTTTCGCTGCGGCTCCGTCTTATCAACTTAACCTCGCATGAAATCGTAACTCGCCGGTTCATTCTACAAAAGGCACGCCATTACCCATTAACGGGCTTTGACTACTTGTAGGCACACGGTTTCAGGATCTATTTCACTCCCCTTCCGGGGTGCTTTTCACCTTTCCCTCACGGTACTGGTTCACTATCGGTCACTAGGGAGTATTTAGCCTTGGGAGATGGTCCTCCCTGCTTCCGACGGGATTTCTCGTGTCCCGCCGTACTCAGGATCCACTCAGGAGGGAACGAAGTTTCAACTACAGGGTTTTTACCTTCTTTGACGGACCTTTCCAGATCACTTCATTTACCCCGTTCCTTTGTAACTCCATGTTGAGTGTCCTACAACCCCAAGAGGCAAGCCTCTTGGTTTGGGCTAATTCCGTTTCGCTCGCCGCTACTCAGGAAATCGCATTTGCTTTCTCTTCCTCCGGGTACTTAGATGTTTCAGTTCCCCGGGTCTGCCTTCAGTACCCTATGTATTCAGGTAAAGATACTGTTCCATTACGAACAGTGGGTTTCCCCATTCGGAAATCTCCGGATCAAAGCTTACTTACAGCTCCCCGAAGCATATCGGTGTTAGTCCCGTCCTTCATCGGCTCCTAGTGCCAAGGCATCCACCGTGCGCCCTTTCTAACTTAACCGTTAAAAAGATCTTACAGATGCTTTGAAAAAAATTAATTGCCTTCTATCTATTATCTAGTTTTCAAGGAACAAAGCAGAAAGAATCCATCACATCGTGATGTTTTTCTTCCCTATCTGAATGAATTACTCATTCAAAACTGAACAAAACAAAAGCGCTCTCGTAATTATCCTTAGAAAGGAGGTGATCCAGCCGCACCTTCCGATACGGCTACCTTGTTACGACTTCACCCCAATCATCTGTCCCACCTTAGGCGGCTGGCTCCATAAAGGTTACCTCACCGACTTCGGGTGTTACAAACTCTCGTGGTGTGACGGGCGGTGTGTACAAGGCCCGGGAACGTATTCACCGCGGCATGCTGATCCGCGATTACTAGCGATTCCGGCTTCATGTAGGCGAGTTGCAGCCTACAATCCGAACTGAGAATGGCTTTATGGGATTCGCTTACCTTCGCAGGTTTGCAGCCCTTTGTACCATCCATTGTAGCACGTGTGTAGCCCAGGTCATAAGGGGCATGATGATTTGACGTCATCCCCACCTTCCTCCGGTTTGTCACCGGCAGTCACCTTAGAGTGCCCAACTGAATGCTGGCAACTAAGATCAAGGGTTGCGCTCGTTGCGGGACTTAACCCAACATCTCACGACACGAGCTGACGACAACCATGCACCACCTGTCACTCTGTCCCCCGAAGGGGAAAGCCCTATCTCTAGGGTTGTCAGAGGATGTCAAGACCTGGTAAGGTTCTTCGCGTTGCTTCGAATTAAACCACATGCTCCACCGCTTGTGCGGGCCCCCGTCAATTCCTTTGAGTTTCAGCCTTGCGGCCGTACTCCCCAGGCGGAGTGCTTAATGCGTTAGCTGCAGCACTAAAGGGCGGAAACCCTCTAACACTTAGCACTCATCGTTTACGGCGTGGACTACCAGGGTATCTAATCCTGTTTGCTCCCCACGCTTTCGCGCCTCAGTGTCAGTTACAGACCAGAAAGTCGCCTTCGCCACTGGTGTTCCTCCAAATCTCTACGCATTTCACCGCTACACTTGGAATTCCACTTTCCTCTTCTGCACTCAAGTTCCCCAGTTTCCAATGACCCTCCACGGTTGAGCCGTGGGCTTTCACATCAGACTTAAGGAACCACCTGCGCGCGCTTTACGCCCAATAATTCCGGACAACGCTTGCCACCTACGTATTACCGCGGCTGCTGGCACGTAGTTAGCCGTGGCTTTCTGGTTAGGTACCGTCAAGGTACCAGCAGTTACTCTGGTACTTGTTCTTCCCTAACAACAGAACTTTACGACCCGAAGGCCTTCTTCGTTCACGCGGCGTTGCTCCGTCAGACTTTCGTCCATTGCGGAAGATTCCCTACTGCTGCCTCCCGTAGGAGTCTGGGCCGTGTCTCAGTCCCAGTGTGGCCGATCACCCTCTCAGGTCGGCTACGCATCGTCGCCTTGGTGAGCCATTACCTCACCAACTAGCTAATGCGCCGCGGGCCCATCTATAAGTGACAGCCGAAACCGTCTTTCCATCTTCTCTCATGCGAGAAAAGAACGTATCCGGTATTAGCTCCGGTTTCCCGAAGTTATCCCAGTCTTATAGGCAGGTTGCCCACGTGTTACTCACCCGTCCGCCGCTAATCTCAGGGAGCAAGCTCCCATCGATTCGCTCGACTTGCATGTATTAGGCACGCCGCCAGCGTTCGTCCTGAGCCAGGATCAAACTCTCCGAAGAAATGTTTGACTTGCTCATTTTGCTTTTTTGATAGTGTGTGCTCACTTAAAATTTAACGTTGGCGCTTTGTTTTGTTCAGTTTTCAAAGAGCAATTTCACAATCGTTCTTTCGAACGGCTTGTTTATTCATCATAACATCTTATTGATTAGTTGTCAACTTCTGCGAAGTTTTAAACTTATTTTAAATCGCTGTGTTTTTCAGCGACCATTTCATCTTATCATTTTCATAGTAAGAAGTCAATAGTTATTATTTTTCTTTTGGTAGATTACCAAAAGCGGATGAAGTTGTTCGTTTGTCTTAGTTGGTGCTTATTTATATTAATCCAATTTCACTTTAAAGTCAACACATTTCAAAATAAATAATTCCTTTTCTGAATGAAGGGTCTATATCCATCTAATCCCCGTTGGCTTAAGGATAAAAAACACGACTTTAATAAATATAATTCAGACAGAACTCCAAGGTATCCTAAAAAAACCTTATAAGTCTTCATATATTGTACACGTCCTTATAAATGCAAAAAAGACCAGCCGGATGGCTGGTCTTTGAAATGGCTTGGCGGCGTCCTACTCTCACAGGGGGAAACCCCCAACTACCATCGGCGCTGAAGAGCTTAACTGCCGTGTTCGGAATGGGAACGGGTGTGACCTCTTCGCTATCGCCACCAAACAATAAAGGAACGTTGTTCCTTCAAAACTAGATAATAAGAAGGTATTTCATTTTTTAAAAAGCGTTGGTTAAGTCCTCGATCTATTAGTATCAGTCAGCTCCACATGTCGCCACGCTTCCACCTCTGACCTATCAACCTGATCATCTTTCAGGGATCTTACTAGCTTGCGCCATGGGAAATCTCATCTTGAGGGGGGCTTCATGCTTAGATGCTTTCAGCACTTATCCCGTCCGCACGTAGCTACCCAGCTATGCCTTTGGCAAGACAACTGGTACACCAGCGGTGCGTCCATCCCGGTCCTCTCGTACTAAGGACAGCTCCTCTCAAATTTCCTGCGCCCGCGACGGATAGGGACCGAACTGTCTCACGACGTTCTGAACCCAGCTCGCGTACCGCTTTAATGGGCGAACAGCCCAACCCTTGGGACCGACTACAGCCCCAGGATGCGATGAGCCGACATCGAGGTGCCAAACCTCCCCGTCGATGTGGACTCTTGGGGGAGATAAGCCTGTTATCCCCGGGGTAGCTTTTATCCGTTGAGCGATGGCCCTTCCATGCGGAACCACCGGATCACTAAGCCCGACTTTCGTCCCTGCTCGACTTGTAGGTCTCGCAGTCAAGCTCCCTTGTGCCTTTACACTCTACGAATGATTTCCAACCATTCTGAGGGAACCTTTGGGCGCCTCCGTTACTCTTTAGGAGGCGACCGCCCCAGTCAAACTGCCCACCTGACACTGTCTCCCACCCCGATAAGGGGCGCGGGTTAGAATTTCAATACAGCCAGGGTAGTATCCCACCAACGCCTCCACCGAAGCTAGCGCTCCGGCTTCTCAGGCTCCTACCTATCCTGTACAAGCTGTACCAAAATTCAATATCAGGCTGCAGTAAAGCTCCACGGGGTCTTTCCGTCCTGTCGCGGGTAACCTGCATCTTCACAGGTACTATAATTTCACCGAGTCTCTCGTTGAGACAGTGCCCAGATCGTTACACCTTTCGTGCGGGTCGGAACTTACCCGACAAGGAATTTCGCTACCTTAGGACCGTTATAGTTACGGCCGCCGTTTACTGGGGCTTCGGTTCAAAGCTTCGCTTGCGCTAACCTCTCCCCTTAACCTTCCAGCACCGGGCAGGTGTCAGCCCCTATACTTCGCCTTGCGGCTTCGCAGAGACCTGTGTTTTTGCTAAACAGTCGCCTGGGCCTATTCACTGCGGCTTTTCCGGGCTATTCACCCTAAAAAGCACCCCTTCTCCCGAAGTTACGGGGTCATTTTGCCGAGTTCCTTAACGAGAGTTCTCTCGCACACCTTAGGATTCTCTCCTCGCCTACCTGTGTCGGTTTGCGGTACGGGCACCTTACATCTCACTAGAGGCTTTTCTTGGCAGCGTGGAATCAGGAACTTCGGTACTATATTTCCCTCGCCATCACAGCTCCGCCTTAATGGAAACGGGATTTGCCTCGTTTCCGGCCTAACTGCTTGGACGCGCATATCCAACAGCGCGCTTACCCTATCCTTCTGCGTCCCCCCATCGTTCAAACGATGTATAGGTGGTACAGGAATATCAACCTGTTGTCCATCGCCTACGCCTTTCGGCCTCGGCTTAGGTCCCGACTAACCCTGAGCGGACGAGCCTTCCTCAGGAAACCTTAGGCATTCGGTGGAAGGGATTCTCACCCTTCTTTCGCTACTCATACCGGCATTCTCACTTCTAAGCGCTCCACCAGTCCTTCCGGTCTGACTTCAACGCCCTTAGAACGCTCTCCTACCATCGACACCTAATGGTGTCAATCCACAGCTTCGGTGATACGTTTAGCCCCGGTACATTTTCGGCGCGGAGTCACTCGACCAGTGAGCTATTACGCACTCTTTAAATGGTGGCTGCTTCTGAGCCAACATCCTGGTTGTCTAAGCAACTCCACATCCTTTTCCACTTAACGTATACTTTGGGACCTTAGCTGGTGGTCTGGGCTGTTTCCCTTTCGACTACGGATCTTATCACTCGCAGTCTGACTCCCAAGAATAAGTATTTGGCATTCGGAGTTTGACTGAATTCGGTAACCCGTTGGGGGCCCCTAGTCCAATCAGTGCTCTACCTCCAATACTCTCATCTTGAGGCTAGCCCTAAAGCTATTTCGGAGAGAACCAGCTATCTCCAGGTTCGATTGGAATTTCTCCGCTACCCACACCTCATCCCCGCACTTTTCAACGTGCGTGGGTTCGGGCCTCCATTCAGTGTTACCTGAACTTCACCCTGGACATGGGTAGATCACCTGGTTTCGGGTCTACGACCTCATACTCATTCGCCCTATTCAGACTCGCTTTCGCTGCGGCTCCGTCTTATCAACTTAACCTCGCATGAAATCGTAACTCGCCGGTTCATTCTACAAAAGGCACGCCATTACCCATTAACGGGCTTTGACTACTTGTAGGCACACGGTTTCAGGATCTATTTCACTCCCCTTCCGGGGTGCTTTTCACCTTTCCCTCACGGTACTGGTTCACTATCGGTCACTAGGGAGTATTTAGCCTTGGGAGATGGTCCTCCCTGCTTCCGACGGGATTTCTCGTGTCCCGCCGTACTCAGGATCCACTCAGGAGGGAACGAAGTTTCAACTACAGGGTTTTTACCTTCTTTGACGGACCTTTCCAGATCACTTCATTTACCCCGTTCCTTTGTAACTCCATGTTGAGTGTCCTACAACCCCAAGAGGCAAGCCTCTTGGTTTGGGCTAATTCCGTTTCGCTCGCCGCTACTCAGGAAATCGCATTTGCTTTCTCTTCCTCCGGGTACTTAGATGTTTCAGTTCCCCGGGTCTGCCTTCAGTACCCTATGTATTCAGGTAAAGATACTGTTCCATTACGAACAGTGGGTTTCCCCATTCGGAAATCTCCGGATCAAAGCTTACTTACAGCTCCCCGAAGCATATCGGTGTTAGTCCCGTCCTTCATCGGCTCCTAGTGCCAAGGCATCCACCGTGCGCCCTTTCTAACTTAACCGTTAAAAAGATCTTACAGATGCTTTGAAAAAAATTAATTGCCTTCTATCTATTATCTAGTTTTCAAGGAACAAAGCAGAAAGAATCCATCACATCGTGATGTTTTTCTTCCCTATCTGAATGAATTACTCATTCAAAACTGAACAAAACAAAAGCGCTCTCGTAATTATCCTTAGAAAGGAGGTGATCCAGCCGCACCTTCCGATACGGCTACCTTGTTACGACTTCACCCCAATCATCTGTCCCACCTTAGGCGGCTGGCTCCATAAAGGTTACCTCACCGACTTCGGGTGTTACAAACTCTCGTGGTGTGACGGGCGGTGTGTACAAGGCCCGGGAACGTATTCACCGCGGCATGCTGATCCGCGATTACTAGCGATTCCGGCTTCATGTAGGCGAGTTGCAGCCTACAATCCGAACTGAGAATGGCTTTATGGGATTCGCTTACCTTCGCAGGTTTGCAGCCCTTTGTACCATCCATTGTAGCACGTGTGTAGCCCAGGTCATAAGGGGCATGATGATTTGACGTCATCCCCACCTTCCTCCGGTTTGTCACCGGCAGTCACCTTAGAGTGCCCAACTGAATGCTGGCAACTAAGATCAAGGGTTGCGCTCGTTGCGGGACTTAACCCAACATCTCACGACACGAGCTGACGACAACCATGCACCACCTGTCACTCTGTCCCCCGAAGGGGAAAGCCCTATCTCTAGGGTTGTCAGAGGATGTCAAGACCTGGTAAGGTTCTTCGCGTTGCTTCGAATTAAACCACATGCTCCACCGCTTGTGCGGGCCCCCGTCAATTCCTTTGAGTTTCAGCCTTGCGGCCGTACTCCCCAGGCGGAGTGCTTAATGCGTTAGCTGCAGCACTAAAGGGCGGAAACCCTCTAACACTTAGCACTCATCGTTTACGGCGTGGACTACCAGGGTATCTAATCCTGTTTGCTCCCCACGCTTTCGCGCCTCAGTGTCAGTTACAGACCAGAAAGTCGCCTTCGCCACTGGTGTTCCTCCAAATCTCTACGCATTTCACCGCTACACTTGGAATTCCACTTTCCTCTTCTGCACTCAAGTTCCCCAGTTTCCAATGACCCTCCACGGTTGAGCCGTGGGCTTTCACATCAGACTTAAGGAACCACCTGCGCGCGCTTTACGCCCAATAATTCCGGACAACGCTTGCCACCTACGTATTACCGCGGCTGCTGGCACGTAGTTAGCCGTGGCTTTCTGGTTAGGTACCGTCAAGGTACCAGCAGTTACTCTGGTACTTGTTCTTCCCTAACAACAGAACTTTACGACCCGAAGGCCTTCTTCGTTCACGCGGCGTTGCTCCGTCAGACTTTCGTCCATTGCGGAAGATTCCCTACTGCTGCCTCCCGTAGGAGTCTGGGCCGTGTCTCAGTCCCAGTGTGGCCGATCACCCTCTCAGGTCGGCTACGCATCGTCGCCTTGGTGAGCCATTACCTCACCAACTAGCTAATGCGCCGCGGGCCCATCTATAAGTGACAGCCGAAACCGTCTTTCCATCTTCTCTCATGCGAGAAAAGAACGTATCCGGTATTAGCTCCGGTTTCCCGAAGTTATCCCAGTCTTATAGGCAGGTTGCCCACGTGTTACTCACCCGTCCGCCGCTAATCTCAGGGAGCAAGCTCCCATCGATTCGCTCGACTTGCATGTATTAGGCACGCCGCCAGCGTTCGTCCTGAGCCAGGATCAAACTCTCCGAAGAAATGTTTGACTTGCTCATTTTGCTTTTTTGATAGTGTGTGCTCACTTAAAATTTAACGTTGGCGCTTTGTTTTGTTCAGTTTTCAAAGAGCAATTTCACAATCGTTCTTTCGAACGGCTTGTTTATTCATCATAACATCTTATTGATTAGTTGTCAACTTCTGCGAAGTTTTAAACTTATTTTAAATCGCTGTGTTTTTCAGCGACCATTTCATCTTATCATTTTCATAGTAAGAAGTCAATAGTTATTATTTTTCTTTTGGAATCTACCAAAAGCGGATGAAGTTGTTCGTTTGTCTTAGTTGGTGCTTATTTATATTAATCCAATTTCACTTTAAAGTCAACGCTTTTTCTTTATTTCTTATTTTAATATCCTGCACAGTTTATTAGCATCTTCAGTTTATCAACAATTCCAAGACATTACTTATATAATAGGAAGAGTTGTAACCATACATCATTGACTGTTGTTGATTGAGTAATGCCAATCTGCTGGGACGCAAAGTATGAAATAGGGCCCTTGCTAGCTCCTTCATCTAAAACCTTTAAGCAGTTTATTTCTCTGCAACCATCTATACTGTGACCTTACATACCAATAGGTCGAATACATATCTTTTGTATCTTTATATCCTTTTTTATAAACTGCATCTTAATGGAATGTAGAATGGAATATAACCAAGTTGACTTCACAATTTCCATTATGCTATTATATAACCAAGTAATATAATCGGAATAGTTAATTTTATACTTTTACATGCTAACTTTAAATAAAACTTAGCTATTGAATAAAGGAGATGGGAATATGACAGCAGCAATGGTAATACCAGGTGCGGAATCTTTTTTCATACCCGGCAATTCCATTGGCATTCTTATTTGCCATGGTTTTAATGGAACACCACAAAGCGTAAGGTATTTAGGTGAAAAATTCGCTGCAAAAGGCTTTACTGTCTTCGCTCCTAGACTGGCAGGCCACGGAACGGATGAATATGAGATGGAAACGATACATTATCAGGAATGGATAAAAGATGTAGAAATGGCCTATGCAAAATTAAAGCGTACATGCACCCATGTATTCGCTATTGGACAATCAATGGGAGGCGCCCTTGTCCTGGATTTGGCGACAAAGATGGCTTGTGATGGAATTCTCACCATAAATGCCGCTCTCGAAGTTCCTGAATATGAAATATATCGGAACCAATCGGTTCCACGCTTCATTCCTGAAGGTAAGCCTGACATAAAAGACGATACAACTAAAGAAATCACATATAATCAAGTTCCGTCAAAAGCTATTAATCAATTGCTTGATATAATGGAACATACCAGTCAAAAACTTATAGAGGTTTCGTGCCCCATACTTCTCTTCCATTCTCCAGAAGATCACGTTGTACCAGACTCTTGCTCCTATCAGATTTACGAAACTGTCATGTCCGTTGATAAGGAGATGGCGCCCCTTGAAAATTCATATCATGTGGCCTCGTTGGATCATGACAAAGATCATATCATTGAACGGTCATATCAGTTCATTCAAAAGTTAAGTAAAAGGGCAATAATCGCTTCTTAAACTCCTTTTCCTCCATATAAATTATGTTTACCCCTACACTCCATGGGTATATATAGTATATAAAGAAAAAGGAGGTAACATAATGAGCGGTTTATCAGACAAACTAAAAAGCACTGTAAATAAAGTTAAAGGTGAAACGAAAGACCAGGTCGGAAACGCGAAAAATGATCCTCACTTACAAGCAGAAGGTAAAGTCGATAAATTAAAAGGCAATCTCCAAGATGGCATTGGTAAACTGAAAAATAACCGTTAATTGCAATGCTGGATACTTCATTCACTCAATACTCTAATTTGAACATTTCAATTCAATAAAATTGACCCCCTTTAAATAGAGAAGAGGCGGCAGATAATCTGCCGCCCCTTCTCTATTTAATTTGCTTGAATAACCACGACACACATATCATCAGGTTGATCTTGCTGCATTTCCGGGGACATCAATAAATCAATAGGGGGAGTTTCTTTGCAATCAAACCATCTCGTTGAGACCGCTTCTTGTATTTGGTCGAGCCCTTCCGTCCCTTCTCGATCTATAGCTTCCATGACTCCATCCGTAAATAGCATAAGCTGAATCTTCTCTTCATAATGAATGATGGATTTCTCTATTTTCATCTCGGTGAAAAAACCGACAGGACATGTCCCTTTTGAAAGTGAGACCACTTTTCCATCATCTAATGAAGCGAAGCCTGGAGGATGTCCGGCATTCACATATTCCACTGTCTTTTGCTCTGTATCAATGATCATATAAATCGCGGTAAAATAATAATGCACTTGGTTTTCTTCTTTATTAAGGGTACTCATCCAGCGATTCATTTCGTTTATTACTGCCACTGGATCCGTATGTGTCCTGATCGCATCTCTCAAAACGGAGGAAATGAACATACAAACAAGTGAGGCGGATATGCCATGCCCCATCATATCCAATAGGATGATCCCATACCGATTTTCATCAATGCGGTGCCAATAGTACATATCCCCTGCTAATTTATTCGCAGGTAAGTATGATGCTCTAATAGTTAAGTGGTCATTTATAATGGGCTCACTTAATAAACTGCTTTGGACCTGCATGGAGAGATCCAATTCGTTGCGAATTTTTTCATCCTGCATTTTATGCCAATCTTTTTCATATTTAAGTCTTAACCCCACACGAATTCGCGCAAGTAAATCTATTTTATTGATAGGCTTCATTATATAATCAATCCCGCCCACATCAAGTGCCTCGGCCACCTTGTTTGAATCTTCAAGAGCGGTCACAAAAATAACGGGTATATCTTTAAGGTGAGGAATGCTTTGAAGTCTCCTGCACGCCTCTATCCCATCGATCTCCGGCATCATGATATCAAGCAGAATGATATCAACTGAAGTCTCTTTAGGTTGCGGACTATCCACCTGTAAATATTCAAACATCTCAACAGCTGAAGTTAATGACAGAAAATCCGTATAGCCAGCTCGCTTTAGAATTTTCTCTATAACGAAAAGGTTAACCTGGTTATCATCTACGATTAAAATCGTCATTCTTTCATTCCCCTTTTGGCTTATATCGAGCGGCAACATTTATCTTTATTATATGGATCAGTACTTGATTAAAGCTCCCATAACAGGGATTTTACCATTATATTATAACGAAGTTCGGTCTCTTTTAATAATAATAAACCACTAAGCCGTCCTGCATGGAGACCAACTCATTATTTATACCCCTTCCTCAGACACCTTAAACATAGAAATGCAAAAAAAGTGAAAAATATATTATATGCTCTAAAGTAAAAAGAAAGAGTCCGCAAATATGCGAACTCTTTCTTTTTACAATTTCCGGTAAATCCGTTCCTTTGAGTCAAATTCCTCATAATCTTCCGAAAAGGATGATGTATGAAGGGTTTCCTTACTACCAACTGCAAGGAAACCGTCTTTGCTAAGACTGTCATAAAACAACTGATTGACATAGGTCTGTAATTCACCAGTAAAGTAAATCATCACGTTCCGGCACATGATGATATGAAACTCATTGAATGAACCATCAGTAACTAAATTATGCTGGAAAAACACAATGTTTTTAAGGAGACTCGAATCAAGATAGGCATTTTGATAATCGGTCGTGTAATACTCCGAAAATTCTTGGTTACCTCCTGCATGCAGATAGTTTTTCGTATAAGACTGCATTCTATTTAAAGGTAATATCCCTTTTTCCGCATGACGGAGGACTTCATCATTCATATCAGTGGCATAAATCCTCGCCTTATCATAAAGTCCTTCTTCCTTGAGGATGATCGCCATGGAAAAGGCTTCTTCACCGGTCGAACAGCCCGCATGCCAAATTCTGATTTCGGGAAGGTTTTTCAGGAGCGGAACGATATTTAAACGAAAAGCTTTAAAGAAATCCGGATCGCGAAACATTTCAGTGACATTTATTGAAAAATCTTTCAAAAGCTTCTCGACATACCCTTTTTCATATAAAACCATTTCTATCATTCCGCTAATCCTGCGAATATGGTCCAGCCTCATTCTATTTTCAACTCTTCTTTTTATAGAAGAACGCATATACTTGCGAAAGTCAAACCCAGAAACGGAATAAATGGCCTCTAACAATAATTCGATTTCTATATCTTCTCTTTCTTCAATCGTTAAAGTATCCTTCATGCAAAACCTTCCTCATCCGTACTATCAATCATTCAATTAATTAGTCAACCATACTCTTAGGACGGATAACAGCTGATCTAATTTTAATGGCTTGCTGACATAATCGGAAGCGCCAGCCTTCAGGCATTTTTCCCTATCGCCTTTCATCGCTTTGGCCGTTAGCGCGATGATTGGAAGATTCTCGAATTTACTTTGCTCACGAATTCTGGTCATCGTTTCGTAACCGTCCATGCCTGGCATCATGATATCCATCAATATTACATCTATATCGTTTCCTTTTTCAAGGAGTTCCAAACATTCGTACCCGTTTTCAGCTGTAAGGATTTCCATCCCCTCATGCTTCAGGGCATTTTTCAGTGCAAATATATTACGGTGGTCATCATCGACGACCAGTACTCTTTTATTGCAGAATGGTTTTGCCTTATTCTGATTTTCTTCATCCATTATTACTACATCCGGTTCTTCCTGACCGTCAAATGGTGCGGCAGAATCATCGTGGCTGGCTGCTGCCACTTCTGGAGAAGCAGCTAATGCTTCGCCTGCATTTTTGAAGCCCTCCGGCATGCTCGGAATAAAGAAAGTAAAGGTACTGCCTTGCCCTTCTTCACTATCTACGATGACCCATCCTCCTAGAAGTTTGGCAAACTCCCGGCAAATCGATAGCCCAAGTCCTGTACCGCCATATTTTCTCATTGTAGCTCCATCACCTTGCTGGAACGCTTCGAAGATAAGTTTTTGCTTATCTTTTGAAATTCCGATGCCCGTATCCGTCACCTTAATTTCAACCCAATTGCTAGCTCCTTTTGTCTGTATCCATTGTGCTACATTTTCTTCATCAGCTTTTTTGATTTGGACAGACACAGAACCCTTTTCTGTGAATTTAAATGCATTGGATAGTAGGTTTTTCAAAATTTGCTGGAAGCGCTGTTCATCCGTAAAGAAAATATCCGGTACATTTTTATCTTTTTCTATTTTAAAGTCAATGTTCTTTTTCTTCGCTACATGATCGAAGTTACGGTGTAATAACTCTGGAAGTTCACTCATATTCATTTCGTCAAAGACCACTTCGAGCTTTCCGACTTCAACTTTCGATAAATCCAAAATGTCATTGATCAACGTTAATAAATCTTGGCCTGATGAGTTAATGACACGAGCGAATTCCTGTTGCTCTTCATTTAATTTACTATCATTTGGATCGGAAAGCATTTCTGATAAAATCAAAATACTATTGAGCGGTGTCCGCAATTCATGGGACATATTTGCCATGAACTCCGATTTATATTTAGAACTTAACTTCAATTCTTCCGCTTGTTTTTCAAGATTTAATTTTGCGACTTGAAGCTCTTTCGATTTTTCTTCAGTTTCACGATTTCTCTCTTCTAATTGTTCATTGATCATTCTCAACTCTTCAGCCTGTGTTTGCAGTTCCTCTGATTGGGCTTGCATTTCCTCTGACTGTGATTGCAATTCTTCCGATTGAGCCTGTAACTCTTCGGTCTGTGCCTGTGAATCTTTCAATAAACGCTCTATTTCCATCCGACCCTCAACATTATTAATCGTGATGCCCAGAGTATCAAGAACCTGGTTCAGGAAATGTTTTTGCAACTTCGTAAAGGTCTCCAAGCTTGCCAGTTCAACCATCGCCACAACTTCATCCTCAAAAACGACTGGCGCGATGGCAATGCTTTTCGGGCTTACTTCCCCTAATCCTGTTGTAACCAATTGGAAATCTTCAGGGATATCTTCAATGACCTTCGATTTCTTTTCAAGGGCGCATTGTCCGATCAAACCTTCGCCCAAACGGAATTCACGTCTGCCTGAGTCTTCGCCATCTCCCGCAAAGCTGGCAAGTTTAACAAAACGCATATCCTCGCCCTCACCCCGTTTGACGTAAAAAACTCCAAGTGAAGCTCCCATCATCGGTGCAAGCCTGGTAATGAACCGGTCAGCAAGAACTTCCACATCAACAATGCGCTGGTACATGGTAGCTATATCTGCAACCCGGGTCTGGATCCAGTTCTGTTCACTGATCTTTTCAGTGAAGTCTTTCTCTTTTTGATTATAGGCTTCAAGCGATTCCGCCATATCATTGAACGATCTCGCGATATCACCAATTTCATCATTAGTCCGAACCGGAATTCTTGGTACGACCGATAAATTTTTAAAATCAATATTTTTAATGACCTTGGTAATGGATTGCAAATCTTCCGATGTACTGCGAATCATCCAAACAACCGTTACGGAAATAACCAAAATGCTGAGAATAACCGCGAAAATCACAAAACCGATCATATCCTCATAGATTTGTTTTGAATTATTTAAGGTATCTTTCATGACACCTTCTTGGTAATCCTTAAAGTCATCCATCGTACTGATGACTTTCGTACGTTTTTCCCTCTGGTCGTCCATCAGGCTTGAAAGATCATCCGAAGAGTTTCCCGATTTTATCTTTTGGATGATCTCAGCCTCCGTTATGGAGTAAGAAGCATATTGAGTCTCGAACTCTTTCAATAATTGCTTTGCTTTCACCTTATTTAGCGCACCTGATAAACCAGCAATTTTTGATTCAATCAAACTATGATTCTCATTGATGATTTCTAGGCTCTCTGCTCTTTCTTCTTTGTTTGCGTCATTAGCTGCAAACAGAATCTCACGGTCCGACCTTGAAAAAAGCTGACGGATTTCCATCGAATCTTGAACTTTTTCATAACGATTTTCAACTATTTCAGTCATGCTGCTCTTTAAATTGTTAAGCGTGACCATCATGAAAGAAAGTAAAATAGCCAAGAAAAGCAAGATTAAACCAAACCCCAACATTTGCTTCTTCTTAAAACCCATTTTTCCGCCCACCTTCAATACTTATTTATAACAGCCCGAAATAAACGGCATTGCAAAATAAATCTTAATACTATCATTAGCTTTTTAAGAATTGTCCTTATGTCCTAAAATGATATATGGATAGATTCATTACTCAAAATCAATTTTAACATTTCCCAATCTAAAATGCTTACCTACAGTGTTAATTTAAATGAATACATTTTCCAATTAAGTAGCAGTCTGCCTTTTCCATTGTTTTGAAAACCAAAGGCCATTATTCGAACCGCGAAGCTTTTTTTATCAGTATTAATACATAATAAAAGCCGAAAGTTTCCACCTTCGGCTCTTATGGTAATCCTTATTATTTTATTTTCTTCACTTCCACATATAAAACATGGTGGCCGTCCATTTCCTTTACAGTAAATTCATATCCGGCGTAATCAATTTTATCCCCGACGGCAATCTCAAACCTGCCTGTCAGGAACCACCCTCCCAATGTATCGATATCTTCCTCTGGCAAATCGATTGCAAGGGTATCATTGACATCTTCAACCAATGTTTTTGCGTCGAATACATAATGTCCCTCATCAATTTTTTGAATAAGCGGACGTTCATCCTGATCAAACTCATCCCGGATTTCCCCGACGATTTCTTCAAGGATGTCTTCCACCGTAACAAGACCTGCAGTTCCACCATATTCATCAGTCAAAACGGCCATATGAATCCGTTCTTTCTGCATTTTCAGCAGCAGATCATGAATGGCAATCGTTTCAAGAACGCGGATGACTGGTGTCACAAAGGAATCCACCGTCAATGCTGTTACATTTTCTTCTGTAATCGTAGCTGTATAAAGTCGCTTGATATTGACCATTCCCACGACATTATCTTTATCACCGTCTATGACCGGGTACCTTGTGTATTGTTCTTCTTGAATTAGCTCAACAACTTCTAATAATGGCATGCCCTTTTCGATAACTGTCATTTCCGTACGCGGAACCATAATTTCATTGGCAATACGCTCATCAAATTCAAATATCTGGTTCACATATTTATATTCCGATTGGTTAATCTCACCGCTTTTATAGCTTTCCGATAAAATGATGCGCAGTTCTTCTTCAGAATGGGCCATTTCAGACTCAGAAGCAGGCTTTAATCCAAATATGCCTGTTAGGAGACGGGCAGAACCATTCAGTAACCAAATAAATGGGTACAAAATACGGTAAAAAAGAATTAACGGCTTTGAAAAAAGCAAGGTAACCTCTTCTGCCTTTTGAATCGCAACTGTTTTTGGTGCCAATTCCCCGACTACAACATGAAGGAATGTTACAGAACCGAATGCAATTACGAAAGAGATAATGTGACCTACAGATTCCTCTAATCCCCATTTATGGAACAATGGTTTTAAGATCGCTTCTACTGTCGGTTCACCCAACACCCCTAAACCTAAGGCGGTTACTGTAATTCCCAATTGACAGGCCGATAAGTACTCATCGATATGGGATGTCACTTTCTTGGCTGCCAATGCATTTCTATGCCCTTCTTCAATCAACTGATTGATTCGGGAACCTCTGACTTTCACGATTGCAAATTCCGATGCAACGAAAAATGCGGTTAATGCTATTAATACAGCTACTGCTAATAATTTTATAAAAATCTCCAATATGTGCGGGTTCACCATGTATAGTGCCTATCCTTTTGATTAGACATACACGGTTTAATCCCAAGCACCTCCTGTATAAATGGTTATTTTCGTTTCAAAAAGCGATTTCTGACATGAACCAAAAACCATTTAGCCTATATCGTTAATATGCACCTTTGTGAATAAAACTATAGGGAATAAATTTCAATCATACCAGCAACACTAGTAATGATTGGATCAAGGCCATGCTTTCACGGGATATCTGTTTTTTTAGAAGGAGCTCATTTTTTTCATCCTTTTTGATCAAGTTGATGACTTCCTGAAGGTCCTCATTCAGGCCATCCATTTTGTGCTTCAGTTGAAGACCCGTTTCCTCAATTGCTGATGAGGCCTCCATGTCCTGTTTAAATATTTCTTTTATGTCTTCCAATGAAAGGTTCTCTCTTTTATATCCCTCGATACGGCGGAGCCTCTCAAGTTCACCGACTGTATAATAACGGTAATTAGAGGCGGAACGTTCTGCTTTAAGCAGGCCTAAGTTCGTATAATAATCAACGGTCCGTTTCGTAACATTCGCCATTTCCGCCAACTCGCCAATTTTTAAAGTCTCGTTCCCAATATAACCCCTCCAAACCGTCACGTGATGGTTTAGGCAAACTAAAAGTATGCCTGTTCCACCATGACGTTTTATTCTATTCTCTAATCGTACATCATTTTTATAGAAATGAAAAATATATATTATTGGAGAAAGGATATTCTCATCATTACCCTTCATTGGAAAAACAAAAACCGATTAATTGAATAATCGGTTTAATTTATGATTTAATCATCGATTCCATTTTTTTGTTTTAACTGAGAATTGATTGCTCAATATCTTAGGACCGCATTGGCATAGGGAAGAATGCTTCAGCTTTTTTATTGGTGTTCCGCATGTTTCACAGACTTTTGCTACCATATATACTGTCCACCTCACTTTAACTTCTTGTTATACATATTATATTACTTTGATATTATAATCAATACTAAATTAAAATAATTATAAATAAGAAGCGTCTTTGGATCTTCACTTGGTTTAATTAGCATCCCTCTTCACAACTAATTAAAATAAAGATAAACTGTAATAAAACATATCAGGAAGGTTGGTATTAGATGACGAGTGAAATTCGATCTATTCCCCGTCCCTTAGTACGTACGAATCAATGGGTCATTTTGTTAAGCGTAGCCACTACCTTATTAACGGGACAAATATGGATCTTAGCGATTCCTTTAGCAGCGGGACTTTTAGGTCTTTTCTTTAATTTCAATCCAGTCATGCGTCTCGCAAAGCTCTTTCTGAAAAAGAAGCCCTCCGATTATATTCCTGAAGATCATTCACAGCAACAATTCAACCAGGCCATCGCGGTCGTTTGCTTAGGACTTGGATTGACTTCTTTTTTACTGGGTTGGAAAGTTATCGGTTATATATTCACTTTGATGGTCGGAATGGCATCTCTTATAGCCATTCTAGGATTCTGCATCGGCTGCTTTATCCTTTATCAATGGAAGCAATATTCCTATCGCCGATCTCTTCGCTAAAAAGTGAACATAATGGGACTGACTTGCGTCAGTCCCATTTTATTATTCGGTTGCACGTAAGGAATTACTCTTTTTAACCCAAATGGTGGCCAATGCGATCAATAAAATTAAAACAGCTTGCGGCACAAGCGTTTCCATTGTTGGATAAAGACCTATCGTTTCTACAAACGGGAAGGTGCTGATCGTATTTGTCTGTATAACTTGCGAAACCTGAAGTGAATGGATAGAGACTCCAAGAATCTTGAAAGCCAAGGCATATATGAGTATCGTTGCCACTTTAAAGAATAGGGTCATCGGTAATTTCACACTGTAGCGCAGCATGATGAAACCAATTACCACTAAAATGAGAAAGGCAAGGATAATTCCGCTCAACAGCTGCTTTAATTCCATATAAGGAGCCATTCCAGCATAAAAGATAATGGTCTCCGCACCTTCACGGAATATCGACAGAAAACTGATTAAAGCGAAAGAGATGATGCTTCCCGTCGCAATGGCTTGGTTCATTTGCTTGCCGATATACCGGTTCCATGCATGAACATTCGATTTACTATGAAGCCAAAGGCCAATTGTCAACATCATAGATACTGCTATTATTCCAGTGATTCCCTCAATATATTCCCGGCTTGACGCAGCCGTGATCTGGGAGAAAACGATATTGATTATGACCGCCAATATGGAACTGGCAACTAAACCCGCACCAACTCCTGTCCAAATCCATTTTTGTTTGTCCGCTTGCCCGATTTTCTTTAGGAAAGACAGCAATGTAGCTACAATCAAGAGTGCTTCCAACCCTTCCCGTAAAAGGATCAGAGCTGCATCCCATGTTGTATAACCCGTATCCTCAATTAAAGGGAGTAACCTTGTGTTTAAATCGGATACGATTCCCTTTGCTTCATCCGCCTTTACATTTTTCGATTGCAATAGGCTGATTGCGGTCGGGACTTTCGTTTCCATATCGCTGTAAAGCTTGCTGTCCCTTGTGGAAACCTCCCCTTCTACATTAGGCCAAATTGTTAAGATTTCATTTAGCTTATCAACGGCAGAATCGATTTCATCCTTTTCAATATCCGTTGCACTTCCTTGTAAAAGTTCTGTTACATCCCCAAGTGAATATGTGTTCTTCTGGCTTCCTACTTCAACTTTACCAGCAAGGAAATCCTCGATTAGACCCTTCAATTCAGTTAGATTTTTTTGGGCTTTTTCCGGATCAGGTGGGTCTTGGGTAATCGCTATCCGCACAAAGGCCATTTTCGTTTCAAACTCACCATATGTAGCAACACTTTTCTCCCTGACAATGACCTCTGCATCGGTCCATTGATTCAGGAGATTGGTATATTGAACTTTAGCTTGATCAAAGTCACCTTCAGTTATCAAAGCCTCCAACTTATCTATTAATGGAAGTATCGCTTGTAACCGTTTTTCAAAGTCCGTATTATCAACAGGGTTTTCGTTTGTATCATAAATAACAAGAGTACTTGATAATGCCGATAATCGCTTTTTGATTTCATCTGTGGAGGCTTGGTCGCTCACAGCACTTTTTACAGCGGATAGCTTCTCGTCGACTTTCCTCGCACTCTCGCTGTCCGTTTTTATCGTTTTCCAATCTTGCTCGAATAGATCAATATTTTTCGATACTTCCTCAAGGTCGCCTGATTTTACCTTCATTAAACTATCGCCGATATAAACAAAGAGCTGATCATGGTTTTCACCCGCCGAAACGATCTTTATATCAGTCGAAAGAAATAAAAGACTGACGACTAAAACCAATATCCCACTCTTCCATCTAGAAACGGTCATACTGGTCCCTCCTTATTCATGAACTAAAATCGCCAACCGGATAATATCCATGCTGGCGATTTTCATGTCCTCATTTGTAATTCAATTTAGCCAAAAAGGGAATCCCCAATATAGCCACCCTTTTTCACGCCTGGTAAACAAGCGAACATGGCACTGCCCCTGTGAACGATATATTCGTTGAGCTTATCATTTTTCGCCAGTCGCTCCTGTATGGGAATGAATTGTTTACTTGGGTTTCGCTGATAACAAATGAATAGCAGGCCGGCATTGAAGCTTCCTGTTTTGGGATCCATTCCATCTGCATATGAATAGGGACGCCGCAGTATCTTTGCTTTTCCGTCCCCCCTGGATAGACTCATATGCGAATCTTCTGGAATGATCCGATTTCCATTTGGGTCTTTAGCTTCCAAATCAACGCTATCAAACTCATTCTTCATTCCTAGTGGAGCTCCACTGTCTCGATGGCGGCCAAACGTATTTTCTTGTTCTTTCAATATTGTGCGGTCCCAAACTTCAATGTACATCTGGATTCGGCGCACCACCATGTAACTGCCTCCAACAAGCCAGTCAGGTCCGTCCTCAGCCTTCACCCAGACATGCTCATTCATTTCACTGTCATTATTCGTATCCGGATTGACAGTCCCATCCTTAAACCCGAATAAGTTCCGCGGTGTCGTTTTTTGTGTATCGGCTTGCTTAGTACGTTGAAACCCTGTCTGTGCCCAATGAATGATCGTTTTGCCTCTTCCGATTCTCACTAAGTTCCGAACGGCATGAAAAGCCACTTGAAGATCATCTGCACATGCTTGAATACAAATATCCCCGCCGCTCCATTCATCTTCTAACGCATCTAAAGGGAATTTGGGCAGGTCCTTTAATTCAGCAGGTCTTTTCGATTTCAAGCCAAATCGATCTTTGCCATCCTTCGAAAATAGGGTCGGACCCACTCCAAAAGTGATCGTTAAATTGGAAGGTGATAATTCTTTCGCTTCCCCCGTATCTTTTGGTGGCATACTCGTATTAAGAGATGCTTCACCAATCAAATTTCCCGCTGTCATCTGAGCCGCAGCCTCTGTCCAATCTTTAAACAACTGGATTAAGTCGGACCTTTTTTCTGTGGTTACTTCCAATGATGCGAAATAAAGGTTATCCTGCGCTTCAGTGGTGATACCAGCTTGATGCGCTCCATAAAAAGGAACAATATCCTTAGTTTGTCCCTTTGCCTTTTGTTCAGAAAGAGAAAGCAGCCCTCCAAATCCAGATGCTCCTATCACGACTCCGATTCCACCGACCCCTGCCGTTTTCAACACATTTCGACGACTTACCTTTTTTGTAAAAAGCCCGGTTTCATCTTTCGGCGTATGTTCTTTCAATTATGATTCCTCCGTTACAATCCCTATTTGTGAAAGTGGTTCAGCTAATGCATCAATTGCTTGGCTTAACTCTTTGACTTCAGATTCTTTTAAATCCGTATATGAGATGTAGCCATTCCCATCTTTATGCTTTTCAAGCAAACCGTATACATCGTCAAAACGTTGTTGGATTTCTGCAGCAAGCTTCGCATCCTTTTCTTTTAGCGCTGGAGTAAGCAGTTCATAGATCTTTTCTGCACCTTCAACATTTGCAACGAAATCATATAAATCGGTATGGGAGTATCGGTCCTCTTCTCCTGTAACCTTACTGGTAGAAACTTCATTCAATAAATCCACCGCACCCGTGATCAACAAATCAGGTGTTACCTTAACCGTTTCAACTTTGGCTCGAAGCAAATTGACATCACTCATTAATTGATCTGCATACTTTTCGTATCCCTTTGTTGTATTTTCTTGCCATAGCCCCATTTCAATCCGATGATAACCGCCCCATTCTGCATCTTTGACATCCCCTTCACGCGCATCGATTTTGGGATCAAGATCCCCAAATACTTCAGCGATGGGTTCCGCTCTCTCATAATGCATGCGGGCTGGTGCGTATATCTCCTTCGCTTTTTCAATATCACCAGAAGATACGGCCGTAGTGAATTCTTCCGTTGCGTTCACGAACTCTTCTATTTCACCAATCGCATATTCCCGGTACTCGCTAGATACATTATCAAGCTTACTCGCACTAGCTTCTTTGGCGTTATCGTCGGCCGGCTTGGCTTCTTCCTTTTCCTGCGCACAGCCAAATAATAGGCTGGTTGATAGTAAGACTGCTAATGACGCCTTTGCTTTCTTCATTTTGTATTCTCCCTTTGAAATGATTTGTAGATTCATATTAGCAGATACTGATAATCATTATCAATATATATTTTAATGGAAACGTGACAAATTCATTCTCTTTATAAAAATTCAACTATATCCCTTTTGCTTTCGTAGGATAAGTAGCTCCCAGCTGGCTAAAAATAAAAAAGGCAGCCTACATATCAGCTACCTTTCACGCTCACTCATTAACTTGTCATTTTCTTTGTCCATGATTTTTGTGATATCCTCCACAAATTGATTGATCAATATTAGCTCTTGCTCATTATAAGCGGAGCATAACTCCTTGGTCGCCATAGAGAGCGATTGATAGTGGGATTTAATCTGTTCCTGCCTTTTGGGTATCGGTGCAATCATTACCCGTCTTCCGTCCAAATGATCTCGTTCTCTTTTAACATAACCGGATTTCTCAAGGCGATTGATCAGTGCTGTAACCGATCCCGTGCTCAATCCTGTAATTTTGGATAATTCACCAGCGGTAATCGGTCCTGTTTCATTCAATATTTCAGCACTCTTTAAGTCCGTATGGGACACCCCTATTTTATGGGCCATATTTTGTTGAAATAAAACGGATCTCATTCCATACCGCTGCAATCTGTGTGTTAAACTCTCTAACAGTGCTGCATTCACCCTATTATCGCTTGACATAAAATGCCACCCCTTTTACACTTAAATTTATCTTGATTTTCAAGATAAATGTTTTGTTTCATCTTAACGTTTACCCTTCAACCATGTAAAGGAAATTCATGAGCTGGTTGATGCGAAGGAGGAAAATAAATTAAATGAACGTTCAAAAAAAACAAAAATTCATTGTTGCCGGTTTACTATTGGGTATCTTGATGTCAGCAATGGACAATACGATTGTTGCGACTGCAATGGGAACGATCGTTTCTGATTTAGGCGGATTCGATAAGTTTGTATGGGTGACATCTGCCTATATGGTCGCCACGATGGCAAGTATGCCGATATTCGGAAAGCTTTCCGACATGTATGGAAGAAAGAGGTTTTTCATTTTTGGACTTATAGTCTTTTTAATCGGTTCCGCTTTATGTGGCATGGCTCAGAGCATCGTGCAGTTAAGTATCTTCCGTGCAATCCAAGGGATAGGCGGAGGCGCTTTGATGCCTATAGCCTTTACGATCATTTTTGATATTTTCCCACCTGAAAAACGCGGAAAATTAACGGGCCTATTCGGCGCTGTATTTGGGGCATCAAGCGTATTGGGACCACTTTTAGGTGCATATATTACTGAATACTCCAGCTGGCACTGGATTTTCTACGTCAATGTTCCGATTGGGATCATTTCTTTATTTTTCATCTGGAATTATTACAAGGAGTCACCCAACACCCAAGAGCAAAAAATTGATTGGGGTGGCGCAGCAACTCTCGTCATTGCGGTTATCAGCTTAATGTTCGCTCTCGAACTGGGCGGGGAGTATGGCTGGAGTTCCTCTCCTATCATAGGTATGTTTGCCAGTTTTGTGGTTTTCTTCGTTTCATTTTTCTTTTTCGAAAAAAGAGCTAAAGATCCAATTATTTCATTATGGCTATTTAAAAGGCGATTATTTGCCACTTCTCAGATTTTAGCCATTCTTTATGGCGGTACATTCATTATTTTAACCGTCTATATTCCGATTTTCGTGCAGGCAGTTTACGGTGGTTCCGCAACAAATGCCGGATTGATCCTAACTCCCATGATGCTTGGTTCTGTATTCGGCAGTGCAGTTGGCGGGATATTCAATACAAAGACAAGCTTTCGCAACTTAATGACGATTTCCGTCATCTGTTATTTTGCAGGAATGCTTTTATTAGGGACTATCACCCCTGATACCAGCAGGACTTTATTAACTTTGTACATGATTTTGACTGGATTTGGCATGGGCTTTTCCTTCTCCCTTTTGCCTATTGCGTCCATTCACAACTTGGAACCTAGATTCCGGGGGTCGGCCAACTCAACAAACTCATTCCTCCGTTCTTTTGGGATGACACTCGGTGTAACGATTTATGGAGCGATTCAGAACAATGTATTCACAAGTAAAATGACGGATGCGTTTAAAGGAATGCAAAGGGGTCCGGATACAGCCGGGTTGATGGAGGACCCACGACAGCTCTTCCAATCGGACGCACGTGCCGAGATTCCGGACTTTATATTGGATAAAATCGTTCATGCGATGTCCGATTCGATATCATTGATATTCACCTTGGCTCTCATTCCGATCGGTCTTGCAGCGATCACTGTGTTCTTTATGGGAAAAACAAGAGTGGAAACACCATCGAAAGAGGAATCATTACAATAAATAAAAGCGCTGGAATTCCAGTGCTTTTTGTTTTTCTATATAGGAAGTAAAGTTTGCCGAAAAATCATTCCACTACTAAAATATAAGTAACACATTCACATACCGAGGTGAGAAGTTTGAAGATCGTATGTTTTGGAGACAGTTTAACCAGAGGCATTTCTTATGTTAAGGGCCGGCTTCGCATTATTAAAGAAAATTATCCGAACTCTTTAGCTAAGCTAACAGAATCTTTGCCATTCGTGGAAGTATTGAATAAAGGGGTTTTCAATGACAACTCCGACCTGTTGGTTAGCCGGATCGAGAAAGACGTCATGTCGGAAAATCCCGATATCGTATTAATAGAGGTCGGTGGAAACGACTGTAACTTCCATTGGGACGAAGTAGCCAAGAATCCAGAAGGTGACCATGAGCCTATCGTTCCAATCGAACGCTATCTGGAAAATATCACACAACTTGTCAAGCAGGTTCAGGACAAGCATGTAACACCTTTCCTTTTAACTCTCCCACCGCTGGATCCTGCCAGGTATTACAGAGCTATCGCGGATAAGTTCGGTCATTCGATCGGGCATTTCGTTTCACATGTCGGTGGTATTGAACATTGGCATGGGATGTATAATCGCCAATTGAAAAACCTTGCAGAGGAACTAAAGGTGCCTTTGATCGATGTCCGTTCCTATATTAAATCCTCCGGCGACTTGGATCGCTTGATTAGCGATGATGGCATCCACCTCACTTCCGAAGGGTACCAGCAAATGAGCATGGCCATATTCAGTGATTTACAGAAGCATATGGCAGAGGAAATACTTCCTCAGCCTTAAAACAGTAAAAAGGCAAAGCATGGCGCTTTGCCTTTTTGGGTTTTACAGACTTTTCACTTCCACGTTTTCCGGGAGCTTGAAAGGGTTCTCGGTATTGATCCGGTCATAAAACATCATCCCGTTTAAATGATCTAACTCATGTTGAAACACGATTGCAGCAAAGCCCTTCAGCCGCATCTCTATTTCCTCACCATTACCATCCACCGCTTTAATTTTAACCCGTTCATAACGCGGTACATATCCTTTAATATCACGGTCGACAGAAAGGCAGCCTTCACTTTGAGGCAAATAGATCATTGTGGCAGAATGACTGATAATTTTCGGATTCACAAGGGCATATTCAAACAGCTTCCCCTTTTCGTCTGGAAAATACATGACGAACATGCGTTTATTCAAGCCTATCTGATTGGCAGACAACCCAACGCCTTCACGCAAATTGTACTTCTTTTGGAGTTTTGGGTCCTGGCTATTTTTCAGGTATTGCATCATGCATTCCAACGTTTCACGATCTTCATCCGAAATCGGCAGGCTGACTTCATCCGTTACCTGACGCAGAATTGGATCTCCTTCTCTAACGATATCCTTCATCGTAATCATATAGTCTTTTATAAATTTACTCATAGAACTTCACACTCTTCTACCATTTTATTTTTTCATGACTTAGACCATTTCACTTTAGCATTTCGCATTTAAAAAGTCTAATATGCAGGTTAGATAAACATCGGACTTTATCCTTTGAATTTCCATAATAAATGGTATTTTTAGATTTTAACATTATTTACCTAAATTTTAGGGTATAAAGACCTATAGATTACACGTTTAAAAATTTTATACTAGATATATACTCTTAAAGGAGATGAAATATTGAACTCTAACTCTAAATTAGTTTCGAAGTTACTGCCGTTCCTGACGGCTTTCATTGTGATAATTGCTGGAATCAGTTGGTATGTTGTTACTCAGTCAAAGGATATGGTCATTCCTTTTTCTTCCGTAGAAAAGACGATTAAAGCTCAAAATGGAGCCCTTGTCACCATTGAAGAAAAAAAGAATGGCACTCTTCACATCTCCACACCAGATGGAGAATACGTTTCTAATATCCCTCCCAACAGTCAAATGATCAATAAACTTGTCGAAACTTATAATGTTCAATATTCTTTTTCATCAACTAATAAATCAGCATTATGGATTTTAGGCGGATTAATGGCGGCTCTCGTCGCAACCGCTGTAATTATACAGAAAAGATCAAAAGGCGGATTACGGGTCGGCAGCAAGAAACAAAGCCTTTCCAGCCCTAAGCCTCTACCAGAGATAACCATGGATGATGTAGGCGGTTTGCAAACCGAAATCAAACAGGAAATCCTACAGACACTAACTACACTAAAGGAACCTGAACGTTCAGCTAAAATTGGAATTAAGCCGCCTCAAGGCATTTTATTATACGGCCCCCCTGGAACGGGGAAAACGTTGCTTGCACAGGCAATCGCAAAAGAGCTTGGTGCAAATTTCTTCTCGACGAGCGGTTCAGCCTTCAACGAAATGTTTGTTGGAGTCGGTGCAGCCCGTGTCCGCAGCCTTTTCCAAAATGCACGTAAGCAATCGCCGGCTGTCATTTTCATCGATGAAGTGGACGCGTTGGCTGGTAAAAGGAAAGCTCATGGCGGCGAAGAAGGCGAAAAAACGTTAACTGAACTGCTTGTGCAATTGGATGGAGGCCATCCAAACGAAGGCATTTTATTCATTGCAGCGACCAACCGGAAAGATATGCTCGATGAGGCATTTCTACGTCCGGGCAGGATAGATTTCTCTTTCCAAGTTCCACTTCCAGATACCCAAGGAAGAAAGGAAATCATCAATATCCATACGAAGGGAAAGCGTCTGGCAACAGATGTACTTTCATCATTGGATGAATTGGCTGAAAGTACTTCCGGCTTCTCCGGTGCTGACTTAAGTTCTCTATTCGATACAGCCTCACGTCATGCCCTGAGGAATGAACAGGAAATGATTCGTAAACAGGATATTGACTATGCCATTGACCGGACGATTCTTGGAGCCACATCACGTACCTTGAATGATATGGATACGAAGCGGCGTGTGGCCATCCATGAAAGTGGACATGCCCTGATTGCAGCTCTGACAAAGCCAGGTTCCGTTCGAAAGGCGACCATCATTCCTCGTGGGGAAGCCCTTGGATATGTAGCGCCTATACCAAAAGAACTCCATCTGGCAACCGCCAGTGAATTGCTTGATCAAGTCAAAATGATCTTAGCAGGTGGTGTAGCTGAAAGAATGTATTTAGGGGAACACAGCATCGGTGTAGGCGGAGATGTCCAACAGGCAAAACATCTACTTGAACAAATGGTCGATACCGGAATGCTTCAAGACGGATTTACCCTCACCTTTAATAAAGGCGAGAGAGAGCAAAGGATGCAGGAATTATTCACTAAAGCGATTCAGGAAACGGAAATGTTGATTGATTCGAATCGCCAACAGTATGAAGAGCTTGTTGAAGAGTTATTGAAAAAAGAGACACTCGAGGGATCAGAAGTTCAGCGTATCGTTGATGCTTCAGAAATAAACACCATATGCTCGAATGCATAACGTGTTTAAAAGACTAATATTATGTTTAGAGCCTGTTCGAATCGAACAGGCTCTTTTTTTATATATGGTAGTGAGCCGCAAAGCCAATCTTTAATTAATATTATGTAGGCAGTCCCTTTCCCGCTAGAAAAATGAAAGGGAGGTCACTGGCAAAATCACCGTTATCCGCTTCTCACCTGTTTTACATCTAGGGATTTAGCCATATGCTGTTTCGGTATCTTGGCCTTAAAATCATCCTTTTTCAAACGCATCGCAAATAATAGGGCTATGACGAGCAAAGCCACAGAACCGAGGAGAGCAAATTGATAGGAAGTTAAATTAACATGCTGCTCCCCATTTGTTCCTATCGAGCTAGTTCCCACTGCCCCCAGAATGCTGGCTAGGATGGCTACACCAATGGCAGAGCCAATCCGGTTTTGGACATTGAACAATGTAGCCGCCATTCCCATCGAAGCCGAGTTGATATTGGTGAAAGTGGAAAACTGTACGGCCACAACAGTATGTCCCAAACATATACCGACGCTAAATAATAAGGCACGAAGAAACCAGGGGTTGGCTGTCGGCCCGACAATGCTAATCAATGTATAAATGATGATTGTACCAAGCAACCCTATCCGGATCACCTGATGTATGCCCAGTTTCTTCGTAGTCCAAGGCATCATCCGGGAGGCCACCATCAAACCTATAGCTTCCGGGAAAGTCGTCAGCCCGCTTTCTAAAGCCGAAGCATGAAGCGAACTTTGATACATTAACGGGAACACGAAGAGCATCCCCAATAAGCCCGCCATTGAAAATAATGAAATGATGCCCAATGTCCGAAACAATCGATCGGATAATAAACGCAAATCAAGCATCGGTTCGTTAACACGCAGCTCCAATAGAATAAATGAGCAAACAAGAATTACACCGATACAACCTGTATACATAATCACTGGGGAGTCCCATCCTTTAGATGGTCCTAAGCTCATTGCATACATCAACATGGAAAAGCCTGCAGCTGACATTAAAAATCCTGGAAGGTCCAGCCTGCCAGCAGTTGGCTCTTTATGTTCTTTTAAAAACCATACACCGAATAACAGGACCATAATTCCGAAAGGGACATTTATATAAAATGCCCAACGCCAAGACAGCTGCTCCGCAAGGAATCCGCCAACAATCGGACCAACAGCTGGTGCGAATGCAATGGGGAGCACAAGGGAACGGGAAACCTTTGGGCGTTCTTCAACAGAGAACGTTCTAAATAATATGGCCATTCCAACTGGTGTCAGGATCCCGCCTCCTGCCCCCTGCAAAACCCTGAACAAGTTCAAGGTTTGAAGATTATTAGCGAATCCGCATAAAAAGGAGGCTGCCGTAAAGACACCCAATGCCATCAAGAAGATTTTCTTGGTTCCAAAACGATCCCCAAGCCAACCAGCTACCGGAAGGAATACAGCCAGGCTTACTAAATATCCAACATTAATGCCACTGGCTGAAGAGGGATCAAGGTTAAATTCATTACTGATCGTTGGCAGGATCACATTGACAATCGTCCCGTCCATCGAAACCATGAACATCGCTATGACATAAACGATGCTCACTACTATTTTAGGGTCTAACTGTATCTTGGATTTCACTGTGTTCCATCACTGCTGGCAACTAGTTTTAAACTATTGGGCAGCAAATCCATCCATTTTTTGTTGATGTATTTCCAGCAATCCTCTCGATATATCACGGACCAGCCTTCTGGAATAACCAAAAAGGCGGGCCAAAGGGAATGCCGACCTTCTTCATTTATAAATTCATTGTAGATGCCATTTTCATTCACGAAACGGTTGGTCATCAGTTATTGTCCTCCTTCATAATTTTTTCAAATTCTTGATAGTGAATGTTTGTTAGCAATCTCCTAGCCAATTTCAGCACGCTGCATCTTCAACTAATAATGATAATCATTATCAACTATAATCTACAGGTAATGATATATATTTATAACTTAATGGTCAAGTGCCTTCCATGGATTTACTGAGAAAGACCTATTCCTTACCAGGCACATTTCTCTTCAAAGCAAAACGTAAGGCCCTGTTAATCAAAGGTGGCAAGACTGAAAGATGCCCTTCCTCTTCAAACTCCTTGAATTGAACATTGACTCCGCTATCCTTCAAAGATAATCGTTTTGATAATTCCAAAGCATTTTCGTTCATGCCGCTTTTATGGGTGCCTTCCAGCTCCCCCACGCCAAGCAATAAGGAAATATCACCATTTCCTTGATTCAATCGGAAAAGAAACCTATCCTCCTCCTCACGGAACCACTTTTTGTTCCAATGAAGAGATGGGCTCCCAGCTATATATGTTTGGAAAGCATACGGATTTTCAAAAAGAACATATAAAGTGAAAAGGCCGCCAAGGGAATGCCCGAAGAGCGTTTGGCTATTGTGATCGACCTTAAATCTTTTACCGATTTCCGGTTTTAAATCCTCTTCTATGAATTTCAGAAAGTTTTCCGCTCCTCCATGCGAAGGCCATGGACTTCCGTCTGGTCTTACAGGTAACGCGCTAACCGCAACGGGCAGAGTGAAGTCATAATAACGTTCAGAAGAAAATGGTGCATTGGTGGCATACCCAATACCCACAATGATGGCGGGAACCACCCCTGACTTTTCCGGCCGGCGAGATTGCAATCGTACCGCCTCAACCATCGTTCCAAATACAGAATTGGCATCCAGCAAATAAATGACTGGATATCCCGAGGGTGGCGGCTCTTCCAATGGCTTTGATACAAAGATTTGGTATTCACGTTTCCCAGTACTCGACTCCATGAGAAACTGTTGGGTTCCTTTGATCGTAACCTCTGTACTGGCAGTAGTTTTATCCATTACGCCTTTGTCCACTTTTTTATGCATCATCTAAATGAATTCCCCCAACCTCTAATACTAGTAATTTTATTTATTTTTCACTTCTCAAGTGATTTAATCTCTTAATATCAGCCTAGTTTAAAAGAATGTAATTGAGAAAGATTACCATGACATTGATAATGATAATCTTTCTCAATAAATATATCAACTATACACCGATAATTTTTTCCTATCATTTTACAAAAAAGAGCTTTCCCTTCCCTTTTCACCCTGGTTTTCATGCCCTTTTGAAATATCCCAAAACATTACTTTGGAAAATTATTCTTGAAATAAAAGAAAATTAATTATATATTTAAGCATGTCAAAGTGATAATGATAATCGTTATCAACTACTACATAAAAATATTGTATCTTTATTTTGCAACCTAGCTGGTAAAGGAAGTGAAAAAATCGATCTTAACAAATAAAGATTTATCTGTGGGAACCGTGAAGAAGCGATAAATTTATATTCTATAAATCTAAAAAGGGGAATCGACAAATGAAAAAGAAATTATTCGTACTTGGTATGGCAACAGTATTCAGTTTAGGACTCGGCGCTTGCGGCAATGCCGAAAAGACTTCAAGCGATGCTTCAGAAAAAAGCAAAGTGACGGATTCCGCTAAAAAAGAAACACAGACCATATCCTACCTGAATAAAGAATATACAATTCCAGCCAAGGTGACCAATATTGTAACTGCAAGTTTGGAATCAATGGAAGATGCAGCGATATTAGGGATTAAACCTTCTGGTGTTGTTACTGTTGGTGGGGAAATACCTGAATATTTAGCGAAAGACCTCGAAGGTGCTAAGTCGATCGGTGAAAAAATGCAACCGAACTATGAAACCCTTCTGGATATGAAACCTGATGTCATCATGTGGTCTTCTAAATCTCCAGCTAATGTGACAGAAAAGTTGGAAAAAGTGGCGCCAACATTCCCTTATTCACATATTTCGACAAACTGGGAAGACAACCTGCGGTTAATGGCCAGCCTTTCAGGTAAAAAGGATCAAGCAGAAAAAATCATTACAAAATATAATGATGATGCCGCAAAAGCAAAACTGGAAATTGGTGAAAAACTGAAGGATAAAAAGGCTTTAGTAGTGAGAATCAGGAACGGCAGCCTCTTCCTTTATCCTGAGGATGTGTATTTCAACCCAGTTATATATAAAGATTTAGGCTTGACTATCCCTGAAGAAATAAAGCCAATTAAAGCACAAGAAATGATTTCACTAGAAAAATTTGCGGAACTGGACCCGGACTATATCTTCTTACAATTCACGGAAAGTGAAAATGCCCAAAAGCCTGAAGCTTTAAAAGAACTGCAAAATAACCCGATCTGGAAGAGCATCACGGCAGTAAAAGATAATAAAGTGTTTGTTAATTCGGTTGATCCTCTTGCTCAAGGCGGAACGGCTTGGAGTAAAACGGCTTTCCTGAAGACCGCCACGGAAAAATTAGCTAAATAAACAGTAAGGTGCGTTGAATGATATGGCAAAAACAAATTCATTACCAATAATAATTCTTTGTATGGCACCTCTATTAATTTGTATATCGATCGTTTTGTCCATTTTATACGGTGCCAAAAATATAGATTCCATAACGGTATGGAATGCGATTTTCCACTATGACTCTAGTAACGTCGACCATACCATCATTATGGCTTCTCGCTTGCCTAGAGTTTTGGGTGCCCTCCTCGTTGGGGCATTTCTAGCCATATCAGGAGCACTCATGCAGGGGATGACAAGAAATTATCTTGCATCCCCTTCAATTATGGGAGTGACTGATGGCTCAGCTTTCATGATTACACTTTGTATGGTTTTTGCTCCGGGTATGTCTTCTTTCCAAATGATCCTCTTTTCCATGATTGGTTCTGCATTGGGGGCCGGGATTGTATTTGGTTTTGGATCGCTGCTTCCAAATGGATTATCCCCCGTTCGATTGGCCATAATCGGAACCGTCATCGGGACATTTCTAAGCAGTATTTCGGCTGCCATAGCATCCTATTTCCAAATTTCCCAAAATGTAAGTTTTTGGTATAACTCCAAGTTGCACCAGATCGATCCCAATGTACTAAAATTGGCGATTCCTTGTGGGATGGTGGGAATCATTCTTGCTCTATGCATTTCTAAGTCGATTACCATTTTATCTTTAGGCGATGAAATTTCAATCAATTTAGGTCAACGCACAAAGCTGGTAAAAGCAGCGGCCCTCCTTTCCGTCATATGTTTAACGGGAATTGCCGTTGCCCTAGTAGGGAAAATCGGCTTTGTTGGGCTTATCATTCCTCACATTACCCGTTTTTTAATTGGGATAGATTATAAGTGGGTCATTCCATGTGCAGGTGTAATCGGTGCCGTTTTTTTAGCTCTGTGCGATGTATTGAGCAGGTTTGTCAATTACCCATTCGAAACCCCCATAGGAGTCGTTACTTCCTTGATTGGCATCCCTTTCTTCCTGTACTTAATCAGAACTAGAGGAGGAGAAAAGAATGGATAAGAATTCACGATGGCGATTCTCCATTACGATGACAATCATTTTATGTTTAATCGTTGTTTCAAGTTATTTTAGCTTAATAACCGGTACATTCGACATGACCGTCAAAGCTGTTTTTCAGACTTTATTCAGGGTGAATCCAATGTCCGATTATGATTTGGTCATCTTTGATTTCAGGCTCCCCCGCATTGTAATCGCCGGTTTGGTGGGACTGAGTTTAGGAATTGCCGGAGCCGTCATCCAAGGCGTGACGAAAAATGGATTGGCCGATTCTGGGATCTTGGGTATTAATGCCGGGGCTGGTACGGCCATTGTCATCTTCATGTTTTTCTATCAAGGTCATAACGGCAGTCCGGATTGGTTCTCCATTATGAGCTTACCGTTGTTCGGGTTGGTTGGCGGTCTTTTGGCCGCCCTATTGATTTTCCTTTTTTCGTGGAAAAATGGGACACTCGATACGGGTCGGCTTTTATTGACCGGTATCGCCATTGGCTCAGCTTTTGGAGCCCTTTCCTTATACTTATCATTAAAAATGAATTCCACGGATTTCGAAATGGCAACGGTTTGGCTCTCAGGAACGATCTATGATGCTAATTGGAAATACATCGCTTCCATGTTACCTTGGATGATAATCTTGATCCCCATCATTAAGAAAAAAGCGTATTTACTGGATTTGTATCAATTGGAAGAATCGAGTATAAAAAGTTTGGGGATTTCAGTGGAAAGGGAAACAATCATCCTCTTGCTCTGTAGCATTGGATTAGTGGGCGCCTGTGTTTCCGTATCGGGCAATATTGGATTTGTAGGTTTAATGGCTCCCCACATATCCAAGCATCTTGTAGGAATCCATCACAATCAAGTCATCCCCGTATCCGGGGCAGTCGGCGCATTACTAGTCATCCTATCCGACTTTATCGCAAAAACCGTTTTTGCACCCGCTGAATTGCCAGTTGGGATAGTCATTTCAATTATTGGTGTCCCATATTTTCTCTATTTATTAATTAAAGCAAAAGCATAGAAGGAGAGATGATAAGTGAGTATTCTCCGTATGGAAAATCTGGAAACGAATTACGAGAAATTCACGGTATTCAAAGACTTGAATTTGGAAATAAAAAAGGGGCTGGTCACGACCATCATCGGTCCGAATGGATGTGGAAAATCCACATTACTGAAAACAATAGGCCGTATTCTAAAACAAAAGAGCGGAAGCGTTTATTTGCAAGGTCAGGAATTACATAAGATCCATACCAAACAGATTGCCAAGCACTTGGCTTTACTTCCCCAAAACCCGGTTGCACCAGCACAATTGAAGGTAGAGGAACTTATTTCATATGGAAGGTATCCGCACCGCAATAATGTAAATAAACTAACGAAAGAAGATAAAGAAACGATTGAATGGGCCATGGATATCACAAAAACCCTTTCTTTTCGAAACCGGCAGATCGCAAATCTTTCCGGTGGTCAAAGACAAAAGGTTTGGCTAGCAATGGCTTTAGCACAGCAAACGGAGATTTTATTACTAGATGAACCTACCACCTACCTTGATATGGCTCATCAACTGGAAGTTTTACAAATTGTTGAGAGACTTAACAAGGAACAAAAAAAAACCATCGTGATGGTACTGCATGATATCAATCATGCGTCTCGGTTTTCACAAGAAATCATAACGATGAAGGAAGGAGAAATCGTTAAAATCGGAACCCCGGGAGAAATCATTACACCAGCCGTTTTAGAAGAAGTCTTTCGTATTAATGCAAGGGTCATGATAGATCCTGCCAATGGGGCTCCCGTTTGTTTTGGTTATGACAATTTATCACAGCAAGAAGTTTATCAAGAAGCCGTTTCATCCAATTAAAAGTTGTGCTTCTAAAAGTGGTTCGGAAAACGTATATTTCATCAAATGATATTCCCAAATCAACTGACCCAAACCAACACCTCCAACTTCTCAGGTATGGTTTCCATCTAAATTTTATAACATAGTTGATTGGAGAGGAAGGTGCGAGACTCCTGCGGGGAAAGCGCGTCTAGGGGAGACCCCGCAGGCGCAAGCCGAGGAGGCTCACGACCGCCCGCGGAAAGCGAGTTTCTTGAGCGGAAATCAACATCCAAATTGTACAAGCCATAAAAAAAACTGCAGGCAAACTCGCTTTTCGTCGAGTTTGTCTACAGTCTGAAGGGATGTCGACAAGTCGGCACCCCTTTTTTTATAGTTTTTCCAACTGGATGATATCTGCTGTATTTTGTTTCTGCATCCCTGACTTTTGCAATTTCACTGCCGTTCCCTCAGGTAAGTTAGTGAATATAATAGGAGTGACCGTTGATGGGGCATTCCGTTTTATGAACTCTAAATCAATTTCCAAAAGAGGTGTTCCTTTTGTTATCCTTTGACCTTCTTGCACAAGAGATGTAAACCCTTCTCCATTTAATTTAACTGTATCTAAGCCAACATGGATCAGAATTTCCAGACCATTATCCATTTTCAATCCCAGTGCATGATTTGTCGGGAAGATACTTAGCACTTCCCCATCGATTGGGGATACTAGTTTCCCATTGACTGGCTCGATAGCAAAGCCATCCCCCATCATTTTCATCGCAAACACTTGATCGGGAACTTCTTCTATCGGTAAAACGGTTCCTTCAATCGGAAGGACAAAGTCATTCGCACCCAAAGCTTGGTTTTCTTCCACTCTTTCCTCTGCCACTTGTGCAGATGGACCTGTTTTCACTTGGTTTGGGTCGACGCCATTCTTGACAAGTTGTTTCATTGCATTTGCAACGAATTCAACATTCGTTCCAACAATGACTTGCACACTTGATTTATTCAACTTCATGACACCACGCGCACCATGCCTTTTTAAGGCGGCTTCATTCACATTACCTGAATCGGCAACTTGTAAACGTAAGCGTGTTGCACAGTTATCAATTAGCTTTATATTCTCCTTACCGCCAAGATCTTGAATGAAAAGCGATCCCATATCGGTATATTTATCCCCTGTTTTCACAATAGTTTCTTCTTCCACATCTTCTTCATCGTCTTCACGGCCAGGTGTTTTTAAATCCATGATCTTGATGACAAAATAGAAAATCACGAAGTAAACTGCCGCGTAAACCAATCCAATTGGTATTAACCAAAGTGGTTTTTGTGCAATACCAAAGTTCAAGAAATAATCAATGGCTCCTGCGGAGAATCCAAAACCATGATGGATATCCAATATAACGGCGAGTGCCAGAGAGACACCGGTTAAAAGGGCATGTATTACATATAATACTGGTGCGATGAACATGAACAGAAATTCAATCGGTTCAGTGATTCCTGTTAAGAAAGAAGTGAAAGCTAACCCAACAAGCATCCCCGTCACCAATTTACGTTTCTCTTTCTTAGCAGCTGCGATCATTGCTAATGCTGCTGCTGGAAGACCGAACATCATGATCGGGAAAAAGCCGGTCATGAAGGGACCAGCTGTCGGGTCCCCTGCGAAGAAACGATTTATATCACCTGTCGCTCCATTGTATTCACCAAAAACGAACCAAACCATACTATTCAAGACATGATGCAATCCTACTGGAAGCAATAAGCGATTCAATACGCCGAATACTCCGGCACCCAATGCCCCTGCACCTGTAATCCAGTCTCCAACACTATTGATTACGTCTTGAATCGGCGGCCAAACAAAACCGAATATTCCCGCAAGTATAATCATCGCAAGCGAAGTGATAATCGGGACGAATCGTTTCCCTGAAAAGAATCCAAGCCATTCTGGGAGTCTTATGTCGGAGTATCTATTATATAGAAGAGCGGCAACTATACCCGATATAATACCGCCTAAAACAGCCATGTTAATATCTTCATTAATCGCTTTTGTACCATTCGTTAAAACAAAGTAACCAACAAGACCTGCCAATGCCGCAGCACCGCTTCCATCTTTGGATAATCCAATCGCTATACCTAAAGCGAACAATAAGGCAAGGTTATCAAAAATAGCTTGTCCCGAGGCAGCCATAAATGGAATATCAAGTAAATCAGGTTGCCCTAAACGGAGCAATAAAGCCGCTGCTGGCAAAACAGCAATCGGTAACATTAAAGCCTTCCCAATCTTTTGTAAAAAATTTAACATCGAACTCATCTCCCTTGTTCCTAACTTCTTTTAATTCAGCAGAACGAAAAGACGTATAAAGCGTTTTCATTTTATCAATATAATAACTTTTCTTTGGCTTATACTAGCACATAAAATATATAGATGTCTATACCAATTTACTTGGAAACATACTATTTTCTTCGAAAATAAAGCGAAAATATCTTTTTTATTCATGATAAACCCTAACTGGTCTAGACAACCTTTAATAAAAACGATAAAATGAGGGCAAAATATATGAGACATGACTCATTCATTAAGTTTTACTTTCATAAAGGAGATTATGTATGAAAACATTCATTATTAATAATCTAACAGTCCATAGCGAAAAGGAAACATACCAAAATGGGTATATTAAAGTCGTGGATGGAAAAATTGCCGAAGTTGGTCCAGTCAGCCAATACAAACAGGACGATAATGCCAAGGTAATTACTCTTTCGCCGGATTATCAGGTAATTCCCGGTGCGATTGACATTCATATTCACGGAGCATCCAATTCCGATGCAATGGATGCCACACATGAAGCATTATCCACAATGGCAGAGACTCTTCCCAAAGAAGGGACCACCAGTTTTCTGGCCACTACAATGACTCAATCTACCCAAGCCATTGAATCAGCACTTCTTAATGCTGGTGAATATATCGAAAGTCAAACACAAGAACACGCTGAAATAGTTGGGATTCATTTAGAAGGTCCTTTCATTTCACCGGTTCGTAAAGGAGCACAGCCTGAAGAGCATATCATTGACCCTGATGTCACTTTATTTAAAAGATGGCAGGAAATGGCCGGAAATCAAATCAAGCTTGTAACGCTTGCTCCTGAACAACCAAACGGATTAGATCTTGCCGCTCACTTAAGGAAAACTGGCGTCGTCGCTTCCATTGGACATTCAGATGCAACATATGACCAAATTGATGAAGCAATCCAAGCAGGGACTACCCACGTTACACATCTTTATAACGGGATGCGGGGACTCCATCACCGCGAACCTGGTGTTTTGGGAGCTGCTTATCTTCGAGACGAGCTATATGTTGAACTTATTGCTGACGGCATTCACTGCAGGCCGGAAATGGTGAAGCTGGCATATAACCAAATTACCAGTGAACGCATGATTTTGATAACGGACTCGCTTCGTGCCAAATGGCTCGAAAAAGGTACCTATGATTTAGGTGGTCAGCCTGTGTATGTTAACGAAACGAAAGCAACGCTTTCAAACGGTACACTAGCCGGCAGTATATTGAAAATGAACGATGCCATTAAAAACACCTTAAAATATACCGATTGTTCCATGACTGACATTATAAAAATGACGGCAGAAAACCCTGCCAAGCAGCTTCGGATTTTTGACAGAAAAGGAAGCATCCAAGTCGGCAAAGACGCCGATTTTGTAATATTGAATGACCGATTGGACGTTGAAATGACGTTCTGTCGAGGTAATTTAGCTTTTAAAAAGGAGAATGTATAATGAATATCATTAAAGTGCAGGACTATGCAGAAATGAGCCGGACAGCAGCTGAAATAGTAATCGGAAAAGTCAAAGGAAATCCGGATATCAAATTGGGCCTTGCAACAGGCGGTACCCCTAAAGGGATGTACGATAATATGATTGAAGATCACGTGCGCAATGATACTTCTTATGAAAATGTAACGTCTTTCAATCTTGATGAGTATATCGGCTTAAGTCCAAATGATCCAAACAGTTATCATTATTATATGGATGACTCCTTATTCACTCACATCAATATAAATAAAGAGCGCACTCACCTTCCGAATGGCACAGCCGATGACAACTCTGGAGAATGTAAACGGTATGACGAAATGATTGATTCCGTGGGAGGGATCGACCTTCAGATACTTGGTATTGGGCAAAATGGCCATATTGGTTTTAATGAACCTGGAACTTCTTTCACATCCGGTACACATGTAGTGACACTTGAAGATTCAACGCGCCAGGCGAATGCACGTTATTTCGACTCCATAGACGAAGTTCCCACACATGCCGTTACGATGGGCATTTCAACAATCATGAAGAGTAAAGAAATTCTGCTGCTGATATCCGGTGAAGAAAAAGCCGAAACCTTAAAGAAATTGATACACGGTGACATTTCAGAGGAATTCCCTGCATCTATCCTAAAAAAACATAATAGTGTTACAATTATCGTAGACCAAAAAGCGTTATCCGGAGTGATAATTCCCTAAAAGGAGCGAAAGTCGATGATTGATAAAAACTCACCTCTTCCGATTTATTTTCAAATCGAAGAACAAATAAAAAGACAAATAGAAAACGGTGAGTTCCAAGCGCACAATGCCCTTCCATCTGAACGTGAATATGCGGAGCAGTTCGAAATTAGCCGAATGACCGTCCGGCAAGCCATAAATAACTTGGTTAATGACGGATACTTATACCGTCAAAAAGGCAGGGGAACCTTTGTTGCCGATAAAAAGTTGGAGCAGCAGCTCAATGGATTGACCAGTTTTACAGAGGATATGAAGGCCAGGGGATTAAATCCAAGCAGTAAGCTGCTGAGTTTTGAAATCATTCCGGCTGATAAGAAAATTGCCAGTGAATTGCTCATTTCCCTTCATGCACCCGTTTATGAAATAAAACGCATTCGGTTGGCTGATGATGTTCCAATGGCACTCGAGACCGTGTACATGTCTGCTAATTTAATTAAAGGGTTAACGGAAGAAATCATTAACCATTCCCTTTACCAATATGTGGAGAATTACGCAAAACTTAAAATAGACTATGCTACACAAACATTGGAATCCTCGATTGCATCTGAATTAGAAGTCACCCATTTAGCGATTCCAAAGCACTCACCCATATTATTCATTCAAAGGAATACGTTCCTAATAGATGGAACTCCCCTTGAATATGTTAAATCGGCTTATCGTGCGGACAGGTATAAGTTCACTATCACCATAACCAGATAACTTGAATGTTTTGGATATACAAAAAGGGCAAATTTCATTACTAAAGTCTTTAATGCCAAAGGTAAATCGGAGGTTGCACATATATGAACTCATACTTTGAAGAAGTGCAGGCGTTACTCACAATTGTGGGAGAAGAGGAAAAGCATTCAATTAAGAAATCCGTGGAACATATCTCAAAAGCAGTGATGTCGGATGGAGTCATCCATTTATTCGGAAGCGGACACTCTCATATTTTGACGGAAGAAGTATTCTACCGGGCAGGTGGGTTAGCCGCGATTCGTCCTATTTTCGTTGAAGATTTGATGCTTTTTAAAGGTGCATCAAGGTCCTCCCAACTTGAACGGCAAAATGACCTAGCAGAGAAATTCATGCATGATGAGGATATCCGTCCTGGTGATGTCTGTATCGTCATTTCATCATCTGGCGTGAATCCCGTTCCCATTGATGTCGCGACAATCGCAAAAGAAAAAGGGGCCTTTGTCATTGGACTAACATCACCGGAATATGCAAAAAGTTGTCTTTCACGGCATACACAGAAGCATTATCTTCACGATGTCGTTGATTTGGTCATAGATAATCATATTTCCAAAGGTGACACATTACTGAAATCAAATAATATATCTTTTGGTTCTGGATCGACCGTAATCGGGGCCGTTCTCCTCAATATGATTTTTACGCAAGTCATCCAAACGATTATTGAATCGGGGGAGACCCCTCCCGTATTCCTAAGCAGTAATATCGAAGGGGCAGATGAACACAATCAAAAGATAATCGCGAAATATAAAACAAGAATCCCCCAATTGTGAATCGGCTTAGTCAAAAAGGAATACATAAGCTTTTATGTTCCTCATAAAGCAGTCATGATGAAATATTAAAGAAGGCATCCATGCGGATGCCTTCTTTAGTTTAAGGGTACTTCCCTTTATTCCTTATTTTTTAAAAACGGCCACCAATTCGCATTTCCAAACGTCGCAACCATCACTGGAATAAACAGTGGCAATATGACAAACGCATATAAAGCAAGCCCCACCAATATTAAAGTGGCAATCTCCAATAGCGATAATACCCCTGCTGGCATCATGGCAGCAAAAGTTCCGCCAAGAATTACGGCTGCCGAGATGATCACCGTTCCCATTTTCCTCATGGATAGTAACATTGCTTCCTTGACCGGCTTATCTTTCCATTCGTTAAAGCGATCCATCAAGAAAATGCTATAGTCAATGCCAAGAGCAATCAAGATGACGAATGCAAAGAAAGGAACGGCCCAGCCGATGCCTGCATAACCGAGAATATTAACAAAAATCAACTCTGTAATGGCTGCCGCTGTATAATAAGTCAAAACGAGCGACACAATCAAATAGATCGGCATGACCAGGGATCGGAGCATGAAAAAGAGAATGATTGCGATACCCGACAGCATCAAAACGACCGTCCGTGAGAAATCCTCCTCAGACATCATTCCCAAGTCATGATGCGTACTTGTGATACCGCCTATCGCCACTTGCGCATTTTCTAGCTTTGTATCTTTCGTTACTCTTTCAACGGTTGCTTCAATCGAATCGATTTGCTCGATTGCTTCATTGGAATATGGATTCGCCTTGAATACCACATCCATGGTCATGATCTTACCATCTTCAGATAAATACGCGTTCAATGCTTCCTTGAATTCTTCGCTTTCCACTACTTCTTTTGGAATGTACATACCTGTTACCGTTTTATCCGTTTTTGCCAGCCCTGATAAATAACCTTGTGCAGATGATAGTCCATCATGGACTTCATTCAGTCCATCCGCACTTTCATTCAATCCATCTGTCAAATCAGTAAGTTGCCCGCCGAGGCTTGAAAAACCATTAAGGAGTTCTTGCTGCCCGTTACTTAAGCTGGTAAGTCCTCCTTTAAATCCTGACAGATTATTTATGACTTCCCCCTGACCATTGGCCATGGTGCTTAGACCTCTTTGTAAAGTGTCAACACCTGAAATCAATTGGTTCAGGCCCTCCCCAAGAGAGGTTTGACCCTTTACGATATTTTCCATACTTTGGTTCGCCGTATTCAAACCGCCGGACACTGTACCAAGACTCCTATTGAGTTCGGAAAGGCCTGCTGCCATGGGCTCCAAGCCACCCTGTGCCCCTTGTACGGTTTGCTTGATCGTTTGATAGGACTGATCAGCCTGTAATTCTGGATGAGTGGCTTCCATTTGTTCAAAGGAAGTATTTAAACCAGCAAGGCTTTGTGATACGCCCGTAAGGTTAGTTTGAATCTCTTTGTATCCCCCTGTCAGCTCACTTAACCCATTAGCTGATTGTTTATAGCCTTCGAGGAGTTGTCCGCTTCCGGTGGCGAGCTTCTCCAGGTTTGCCTTGACCTCATTCAGTCCGTTTTTTATCTCCCCAGTCCCTGAAGACCCATCGCGTATGCCTGCTTCAATGCTTGTTAACGCCTTCTCGACCTGACCTACGCCACTTTTTAATTCATTGGTCCCGGATATGAGACCCCCTATACCGTCCGTCGCTTGCTTCAAGCGCGGCCCTGAATCGGAAAGCTCACTGCCTGCCGTTTTTAACCCATCACTTATTTGTTTAATGCCTTCATTTCCTTCCCCGATACCCTTTTCCAAAGTTTCGGCTTGATTCGCGACAAATAAGTCCTTAATCGGTTCACCTGCCGGACGGGTCATGGAACGAACTACATCGACTTCATCCACCTTGACGACTTCCTGGCTGATTTTTTCAGCAAGTGCGACGTATTCTTCCGAGTCCATCCGTTCGTCATTTTTTATGACAATCTGTGTTGGCATCGATTGTCCGGGACCGAATTCATCGGAAATGATATTAAATGCCATGATGGAAGGAACATCATCACCCGCTTCTTCAAGGGAGTTATAAGAAATTTTCCCATCATACATAACCAAAAAAGGAACACAGACGATTGCAACGATCATTAGCGCCAACAATGGGCGGTTCAAGGAGAAGTTACCGAGCATTCCCCATAGTTTACTTTCACTATGCGCAAGCTTCCCTTTTGCCGGCCAGAATAGCTTTTTGCCAAGAACCGCCATGAAAAATGGAACGATCGTATAAAGGGCGATCATTAAAATGAAAACCCCTATGGCAACGGCCGCCGCAGATTGATAGAGCTTAAAAGTAGAAAAACCTATTGCCGCAAAGCCAATCATTACGGTCAGCCCACTGAAGAATACAGTCTTACCGGCAGTTCGGTATGTTTCCATAATCGCTTCAGGTAAGGACTCCTGTGACGATAGCTCCTCCTTGAAGCGACTAAGCAGCAGGATGCAATAATCAGTCCCGATTCCAAATAAAATACCAACCAGGAATATTTGGGTGTAAGACGAAATCGGAAAGTCCCATTTATCCACCAGGAATGAGACGATGGATTGTGAACATAAATATGTGAAGCCGACTGTTACCAACGGAATGATCGGTGTCACCACTGAACGGAAGACTATCAGCAATACCGCCAGAATGAAGACAACCGTGATGCCTTCAGTTTTCTTCAGCCCTTCTTGGGAATTGGCATTAAGGTCTTCATCGATCATCCAGCTGCTTGTGTAATAATGCTCGACATCCACTTCCTTCAACTCTTTATAAAGGGAATCGATCACTTCCTTAGCTTCTCGGTCACCCTTGACCATCGTGATGGATGTCAAAACCGTGGTTTCATTTTCCGAGACCAACTGGCCTTTTAGCGAGGGCTCATTAAAATGGGTCATGACCTCTTTGATGCCAAGCTCCGCTTTATTCTTTTCAAGCTTTTGGATCGCTATTTCAATCTCTTTCAATTCCGAGGAAGACAACTTCTTATCACCATGAAATACGAGAGCCACTTGTGACTCATCCTTATCCTGGATCTCTTTCATTAGCTCATTGGCCATCCCAGAGGAATACTCTGCCGGTACATCCAGCTGTCCCTTATTCCGGACAAGGTCCGCCATATTCGGTGCCGCAAACAATAAACCTGCCGTAATTGCAACCCAAGCGATAATGACCAGCCATCTTCCCTTTATGATTCCCCTCATTTATATTTCCTCCCATTCCTCATTCTTCATTTGAATGAAAATTTGTGCCAGCTTCTCATATGTATCAAGGAATCTAACGATCTCTTCATAATCGAATTTCGTCATGATGCTCTCTACCAATTTATGAATCTTATTTTCCGTTTCCTGTAACAATGCTTTCCCCTCTTTGGAAAGCTTCAAGTGAAAGACCCTCCGGTCAACCAGGTCCTGTTCCCGTTCTATCAATCCTTTGCCTTCCAGCCTGTTGATATTGGAAGTGACGGCACTCTTATTAATATAAAAGGCATCACTGATTTCCGTCGAAGTACATAACCGTTGTTGTTCAATGAACCGTAAAGTATAGTATTGTTCGTTCGTCAGCACATCACAAATCTGATCTTTTATTAAAAGTTCCCCCATCTTATTTACATAGAAGGAGACTTTCATATATCGATCAATCAATTCGGAAACTTTTTCATTAGTCATCGTTACACCTCACAAAAGTAGTTCAGTCATTTAACTATATGTAGCTTACTATTGTTTTATTTATTTCGTCAATCCCATGAAAGTTTATTATTTCCAGTTTAACTTATGGTAAATAAGGGAAAACCAAAGTAAGCAAACAATCTACTATACTTAAGGAGGAAATATAAATGACTCAAACAACTATCGAAACTCAAACGAATAGCAAACTATTAAAAGGGATTCTAATCGGGGGACTTGTTGGTGGTGCGTTAACCTTGCTTGACTCCAACACAAGAAATAAAGTGAAGCGTTCAGCCGTCCTTTTAAAAGACAACTCCATGAATATGATTGAACAGGTCAAGGAAAATCCCGGCGAAATGAAGGAACAGATGGTATCAGGAGTCAAAGGGGCAACAGAGACGATTAAAGAAGCCATCAACGACGTTGAAACCTTATATGAAACTGTCAATGAAGACGTGGTGGGTAATGTTTCCGAAGTAAAGGATATCTCCACTAATGCCCTTGGTACAGCTAAGGACGCAACAAGTGAATTAAAAGACATCAGTTCAAAAGTGGTCGTTGCCGGTAAACAACTGAAAGAAACGCCATCACAATCATTGAAATCCGATAATAAAAAAGGTGAAAAAGAGAGTGATGAAGTCGTTACCAAATCAGGTTTATCCAATAAAAAATCCATTTCATCCAACTTTTAATATTTAAAAAAAAGCTGAGGCAATATGCCCCAGCTTTTTTTATATCATTTAATAACCTTACTCAGAACCCTCTAGTTTATTCGTTATCTCATGGTCCTTTTTCACTTCAGCTAACCAAACGGGATATTCCTCTTGTAATCTTTCAGAAATCAGTGTTTCCTTGATCACTTCTTTACTGTCTTCTAAATTAGCTTTTTTTGCTTCCTTCTTACCGGTTACCTTTATGATGTGGTAACCATAATCGGATTTGACTGGATCACTGACTTTATCGATATCAAGATCAAAGGCAACATCTTCAAACTCATCCACCATATCACCTTTCCCAAAATACCCCAAGCTTCCACCCTTATCTGCCGTTTCTGTATCAGTGGAATATTTAGCTGCCAATTTAGCGAAATCACCGCCGTCTGCAATTTCCTTCGCAACTTTTTTAGCCGTTTTTTCGTCTTCGACTAAAATATGACTAGCCTCCACTTGTTCCGCTTGTGCAAATGTATCTTTATTATCCTCAAAATACGTACTGATTTCATCGTCTGTCACGGTAATTCTCGGTTCAATCAGTTTTTTCGTTTGCAGATAAACCACGATGTCCTTTTTCAAGGCTTCCATGGACGAACCGCTTGCTTCCAATTGCTCTTTTAATGCCTTTTCATCACCGTAGGACTCAACCATCGTATCGATTTCTTTCTGGATTTCTTCATCCTTAATTTTAATTCCTTCTTTTTCCGCTTCCAATTCAACCAATTTATTCGTAATTAACAGGTCTAAAGTATCTGCTCCGTACCCTGCAACAAGCGCGTCATACAGCTCATCCTTATTGATTTTCTCACCATCGATACTTGCCATTGTCTTATCCGTGGACGAAATCATCGCAAAAACCATGATCCCGGCAATGATTAAAATGCTCCCTGCCCAAACATATGCCTTCGTGCTTCTTAATAGTTTCATGAATAGTCTCCCTTATTTTTTCTATTATCATAGCTTGGGAATATTAATTAATCCTTAAGATTTTAATTCCACCTGCAGTATGCATCAATTCAATCATTATACTAACATATTTATATCCCTACTGAAATTTTAGAGTATTATTAACAAAACTGACCTGCTACCAACTTACATTGCTATACAGTATCAATCTAAATTATACCGTTATATTGACTTTGACCATATAGGTTACAGAGGTGAAGCTGTGGGAGAAAATCTCGTCAAAACCAGAAAAAAGCATGGTGTAAGGGGAATTCCTTTACACCATGCTTTTTCGTTTTATTTACGATGCATCTTAAATTCAAGGAAGAGTTCATTGTAATGGGCCAAGTTTTTCTTGCCAAGGTTTTCGTATACTTCCAGTTTCTTTGTCATTTCCGGTGATGGATAGAAACGTTCATCCTTCACCACTTCTTCAGGCATATATTTCAACGCTTCCTTATTAGGTGTCGAGTAGCTTACATATTCAGCATTCTGTGCTGCAACTTTCGGGTCCAGCATGAAGTTGATGAACTGGTGAGCCGCATCGACATTTTTGGTTGTTTTCGGGATGACCATATTATCAAACCATAAATTGGACCCCTCTTTTGGAACTACGTATTCGAGATCTTCATTTTCAGCCATTATTTCAGAGGCCACTCCAGACCAAACAAGACCAATCGCCGCTTCCTGGGCTTCCAATAGCATGCGGCTTTCATCTCCAACGATCGCTTTAATATTCGGGGTGAGTGCATCAAGCTTGGACTTTGCCTCTTGAAGGTGTTCTTCATCTATATCATTCAATGAATAGTTCAAAGAGTTCAGTCCCATGCCTATCACTTCTCTAGCCCCATCCGTCAAAAGGATTTCATTTTTTAAATCTTTATCCCATAAATCCGCCCAAGCCGTTATCTCTTTGCCACCGAGCATCTTGGAGTTGTAAACAATTCCAACCGTTCCCCAAAAATACGGCACGGAATATTTATTCTCCGGATCGAATGGCAGATTGATGAATCGCTCATCGATATTTTTCAAATTTGGTAGCTTGGAATGATCCAAGGGAACCAGTAAGTCCTCTTGCCTCATCTTATCGATCATATACTCAGACGGAATGGCAATATCATAAGTCGTACCGCCCTGTTCGATTTTCGTCATCATTGCCTCATTGGAATCGAACGTCTCATAAATGACCTTTATACCTGTTTCTTCTTCAAAACGGTCGATTAAATCCGTATCGATGTAATCGCCCCAATTATAGATGGTAAGCGTATTGCTGCTAGTAAACCCCTGCGATGAATTCAATCTGGAAATCGCATATAGCAGCAAAGCGGATACGAGGGAAATGATCAAAAACATTTGGACCAGCCTTTTCATCGTTTCCCCCCCATTCCCGTTTGCCTTACACGTTGAGTTATATAGTAATAAACGACAACCAACAGTAGTGTCACGACGAATAGCAGTGTCGATAGGGCATTGATATTCAATGAAATTCCACGGCGGGCCAATGAATAGATTTCCACAGATAGAGTGGAAAAGCCATTACCGGTCACAAAGAACGTAACCGCAAAATCATCAAGGGAATAAGTCAATGCCATAAAAAAACCAGCAAAGATACCTGGTAAGATGTATGGCAGGATGACCTTCGTCAATACATCCCACCGGCTTGCCCCTAAATCTCGGGCCGCATCAATTAAGGTAGGGCTCATTTCCTGAAGTTTCGGAAGGACCAGCAGCACAACGATCGGGATGCTGAAAGCGATATGCGACAACAGTACCGAGTAGAATCCAAGCTTGATCCCGGCCATTGTGAATAAAATCAGGAAGGAGGCACCAATGATGACATCGGGACTGACAATCAATACATTATTCAATGACAATACCGTATTCCTAGCTTTACTGCTCGTAAAGGACCGAATTCCAATGGCCCCTATCACCCCTATGATAGTGGCGATCAGTGCAGATAATAAAGCGATCACAAGTGTATTCAATACAATGATCAACAGCCTTGTATCTTGGAATAGCTCTTTGTACCACTCCATCGTGAACCCTTTAAAATCATACATCGTTCCACCGCTGTTAAAAGAGTAAAAGACTAAAAAGAAAATCGGTGCATAGAGTATGAGAAAAATCAACACGAGAAACGCTTTTGATATTGGTGATAATTTATTGCCCAATTTACACACCCTGCTTTCGGTTACCCGTCACAAACATAATCAGGAACATTATAATAATCAAAAATACCGCGATAGTGGAACCCATGCCCCAATCCTGTGTCACAAGGAAGTGCTGCTCGATAGCCGTACCAAGCGTAATGACGCGGTTACCGGCAATCAGCCTTGTAAGCATGAACAATGAAAGTGCCGGGATGAAGACTACCTGGCATCCCGTCTTCACACCATCTAACGTCAATGGAAAAATGACGCGGCGGAATGTCATCCATCGGGACGCTCCCAAGTCGTTGGCCGCATCCAAAAGGGTTGGATTCATTTTATCAAGCGCATTGAATATCGGTAAAATCATAAACGGGATGAAAATATAAACCGAAACGAAGATGAAGCTGAAATCCGTAAAGAGAATCTGCTGCTTTCCAATCCCTATAGCCTCCAGAAAACCATTCGCCACACCATACGTGCCAAAAATACCAATGAAGGCATAAGCTTTCAAAAGTAAATTGATCCAAGAAGGTACGATAATCAGCAAAAGCCACAACTGCTTATGCTTGGTTTTCGTTAATAGATATGCTGTCGGGTAAGCCACTAAAAGGGATATTCCCGTAATCAGGAAAGCATACCAAAATGAACTTAAAGTCATTTTTAAATATACTGGCGTAAAGAACTTTTGATAGTTAATCAAAGATAGATTGCCTTCAATGTCAAAGAAGGAATAGTAAAGGATTAACAAAATGGGTGCAATCACGAATAAAGCAATCCATAAGACATAGGGTATGAAGTAAATATTCCGGGATATTTTATTCTGCATGACTTTCCCCATCATGATACGCTTCCAAACGCTTATCGAATTCTTCTTCAGTTTCACCCAATCGCATGACATGAATCGATTCTGGATCGAAATAAAGACCTATTTCATCTCCCACCGCCACTTTTTTCGTTGATTGGACAAGCCATTCATTTCCATCATGGTCATAACAGCTGATTTCATAATGAACACCACGAAATAGCTGGGAGTCCACCCGAACTTGCAGTTTTCCGCGATCGACGGAGGTTATCTCTAAATCTTCCGGGCGGATGACAATATCGACAGCTTCATTACTGTTCAATCCTTGGTCGACACATTCGAACTGTCTGCCGACGAATTCCACGAGGTAATCTTCAATCATTTTTCCTTTTACAATATTAGACTCACCGATGAAATCGGCAACGAATCGATTCAGCGGTTCATCATAAATATCCGTAGGGGTCCCACTTTGCTGAATTTTCCCTTTGTTAAGGACAAAAATCTCATCTGACATCGCTAATGCTTCCTCTTGGTCATGAGTGACGAAGATAAACGTGATTCCAAGTCTTTGTTGCAGCTCCCGCAATTCATATTGCATTTCTGTACGCAATTTCAAATCGAGGGCAGATAGCGGTTCATCCAGAAGGATGACTGCCGGTTCATTAACAATCGCCCTGGCAATCGCTACCCTTTGCCGTTGACCACCGGACATTTCCCTGATCTCCCGTTTATCATAACCCTCCAAATTAACAAAGCTAAGGGCTTCCTTCACCTTTTTTTCCACTTCCGTATTTTTCATTTTCTTGATCCGAAGGCCGAATGCTACATTTTCAAACACATTTAAATGCGGAAAAAGTGCGTAATCTTGAAATACCGTATTTACTTGCCTTTTATTGGCTGGTACATCATTGATCCTTTTTCCTTCAAAGTAAATATCACCTTTGGATGCCTCCGTAAATCCAGCAATCAAGCGAAGGATCGTGGTCTTCCCACAGCCGGAAGGACCCAAGAGCGTATAGAACTTCCCTCTCTCGATTTCAAAACTAACATTATCGAGAACTATCGTATCATCATCGAATTGCTTCGTAACCTGATCGAAGCGTATTATATTCCCGTTTGCCATAGCTACTTCCCTCTTTCCATTCCCTTACTTCATCCATCTTTACCTTAAATGAACCAATGCATTTGTCTTGAATTCTACAAGTAGGATTCCGTCACCACTAGCAATAACTCGGATGGACCTTTAAAATCATTGATGATTTGATGTTCATCTGAAGCATGAAAATAAATAGATTCCCCTGCCTTGACGAAATACGCATGAGTACCAAGCTTTACAATGACTCTTCCGCTTAATACATAACCGAATGTTTCCGACAAGGATGGTTCAAATTGTTTGAACTCCCCTTTTTCCTGAAGAGTCAAGCGAATCGGTTCTATTTCCTTCTCATTCGATTCAGGCACGAGCCACTGAATTTGATACCCTCGTTCCTCATCAATGAAAAATGTTTGCTCTTCTTCTTCATACACCACTTTTTGGACGTGATCCTCTTCATCGAAGAACTGCTTCGGCTTGCAGCCGAGTACTTCTAAAATGTTGAAAAGAGTTTCAATTGAAGGGGAACTAAGGTCCCTTTCTAACTGTGAAATATACCCTTTGCTTAAATCCGTTCTTTCCCCCAATTCTTCCTGGGTCAATCCTTTTTTCAAGCGAAGATTCTTTATTTTTTTTCCAATTTGCATCCTATTTACCCTCAATTGGTTTACTTATAGTAAACCCATAGTAGATAAAGTTTTATATAAGTAAACTTCCAGTTTAATTTTACGAATATTATTATACAGGAAATACTGGAAACTTCAATTGAAAGTTCCAGGAATGCATGAAAAAAGGACCGCCTACTGGCAGTCCTTCTTTTACAACTTCCGACAAATCTCTTGCGCTTTCTTTTCGCCATCTGCGATACAGTCCGGGATTCCAACACCATTGTATGAACAGCCCGCAAGTAAAACATTCGGATAATTCTCGGAGATTTTCGTCTCCAGGGATTGAACGATTTGAGGATGTTTTATATGGTAGTTTGGCATATTTTCATGCCATTTCGTCACTTCACTTGTAATTGGAGTTCCAGAAATACTTAAACTATTTTTAATGTCGCGTAAAGCCACCTGAATTAATTCCTGGTTTGTAAGGGACCGTAATCGTTCATATTCCGGACTTGAGCTTTTATAAAAAAGCCTTACTAAAAGCTGACTGTTTTCAGAAGTATGCTCCCATTTCCGGCTTGTCCAGGTACATGCATTACAGATCAAATCACTATTATCACCTGCAATGAAACCAGTCCCGTCTTTAGGAAGCTTACTGTCCGGGATATCGAATCCAAGATAAACGCTAATCATTGAACTATCAATCAAGCTAGCGAAGTCTAGATCCAACTCCCGATCACCCAATAGTTTCTGGGCAGCTGAATGCGGTGTACTCAAAACAATGAAGTCCGTTTCCAGCGTTTCACCGTTTGCCAATGAAATGATATACCCCTGATCATTCTTTCTAATTTTTTCTGCCTTGATCCCTTTTAAGATTTCCACCATATCGAGGCTCTCTTCAATACGTTCAATCAATGCCGATAAGCCATTTTTAAACGAAAGGAACTTCCTATTTCCCTTGCTTTGGTATTTCTGCTTATTTTCCGATAAACCACGTATTATACTGCCATATTCATTTTTATAATCCAGCATCTCAGGCAGTGTTTTGGCAATGGTCAATTCATTTAATTTCCCTGAATAAACACCCGATAGGATAGGTGATATCTGTTTTTGCACCAATTCCTTACCTAAGAAACTTTCAAGGAATAAACCGATTGAGTCATTTTTCGTAAACGTCTCATTTTTTGTATAGAAATCCTTTAAGGCGTCGACCTTCCCTTGTGCGGAAACCAGATCACTTTTCGCCAGGGACTCCAGGCTCATTGGAATTCCGAATAAGGCATCTTCCGGGATTCCCTTCAGCATGCCATCCGTATGGATAAATGATTTTCCCGTCGCATTATAGACAACTTGGTCCTCTAGGTTCAACTCTTCAAGAAATGGTACTATATTTTGCTTCCTTGCGACAATCGAATCGGCACCCGCTTCGATTTTAAAAGGACCATCATGCACTGTCCTGATTTTACCGCCTAATTTCTCATTTCCTTCTATTAATATCAATCGTACGGAGAGACTATTCGCTTTAGCCGTTTTTTGTAAATAATACATGGTTGATAAACCGGTAATGCCTCCACCTACGACTACGATTGTTTTCATTAGGACTACACCTCGATTAACGAAATTTTCATTAATTAAAGTGTACCATAAGGCAGCAGCAATATTAAAAACGGCCCTTCTAAATCATTAGTTTCGTAACGAAACCTGTAACAAATTGGACAAAAAAAGACCTCTCCTCTTTGGAAAAGTCTACATGCCAATTTGTCGTTTCTTATTCCATATCCTTGTTCATCGTATCTAATCTATACTCCATTATTTCCATCAACCCGCTTCTGCCTTCTTTTTGAATCCCTGTATCCTGATACCCCGCTTTCGCATAAAGCGTTTTTGCAATCACGTTCATGACGTCCACTGCCAGAATGATCGAATCCTTGTTTGGAAAAATCCCTTTTGCGAATTCCGGAAGGATTTGCAAAGCTTTCATTGCAACCCCTTTACCTTGATGCTTTTGATCAACAAGAAATCCACGGAGTAATATCGCTTTTTTATCGTTGGTGAAAGGTGTGATGGTCTCGCCAATATGTAAAACGAAAAAGCCAACCGGGATACCCTCAACCAATATTACGATAGGATGCCTGTCACAATCTTCCCGGCAATATTTCAGTGACTCTTCGGGCAGAGCTGAAAAAGGGGTTTGTGTATCCGGTAAATAAAACTGGGAAAGCTCGTGAAGATGTTCCGGTAAATAAGGCGTTAAGGTGATGGTCTCGATTTCCTTGTCCTGTTCCATTGGGCATACCACTTTCATCAATTATTGGATACCTTAAAGATTCGATGCCTCGTCTTAAAATCCCTCCCCTAACAGGAAGAAGCACTGCCGAATATTTCGACAGCGCTCCTTAAATCAATCAATGGGTGTTTTCATTGATTGTCAGTGCTTCTCGTAAATTGATTTGCTGGCGGAGTATATTGGCAACATCACGGGAAATTTGTCGTCTTTCAAACATATCCTGCACTTCGTCCCGCTCCACCTGAATCGCTTTATAAAATAGCTCCCTCTCATAATCGACCATTTTACTAGGGATCCGGCCTCTATTTTCCCGCTTACATTTTAAAATCAACACTTTATACTCTTCTATGATCATCGAAGATGTCTCATGATTTTCAGAAGTGATACCCGCTTGCATCTCTTGGATGGCGGCTTTGTACATCCTGATTTTAAGGTCTCTCACCTTTTCCAATCTCTCTATATTGATCCTTCTTATTTCACTTTTATTAGGGAAAAATAATTTAAAAACCCTCAGCATACTTCTTCTGAAAAGCGTTACTGACCTGAAAAAACGGAATTTCATTCGGTTTGTGACCGCGCCTTCCATACGCTGGATGTATTCCTTGCATATATACGCCGTCTCCCGGTCCACTTTTTCATCCTTAATAAGTTTATCAAGGAATCTTTCCTCTGCTTCAAGGGCCTTGAAGCGAAGGACCTTCTCTTCTTCCCTTAATGCAGCTGGCTCTTTCTCCTGTTCTACATAGGACAATTCATTGATCTTTGAACAGTACCTCGAAATAATCGATAAAGCTGCTTCACGGTTTTCATCTGTCATTTGGGACTCAACCACCCGGATGGCCGCTTGATGTGTGTGAATGGCAGCAGCTTTCGTTTTGTCAGCCTGCTTGTCCACTACATCCTCCTCTTCGGATCGTGCTACGATTGGCAGAAATACACTCGCAACAATCAAGGTCAGCAATATGACACCTGCTGCAATGAAGATGATTAACGAACGCTCAGGAAAAGGACTTCCATCTGCCAATACATATGGAATCGAGAACGAACCCGCTAACGTTACAGCTCCGCGAACACCGGAAATGGTAATGATTCCGGCCGCTTTGAAGTCTGGTTTTTGGGCTCCTGCTTTTTTCGTCATCCAACCAATCGACCAGGCAGCCGTAAGCCAAATGAATCGTAAAGCGAAGAGGAAAAGTGTAATGATCACGATATAAAGGATCACTTGTCCATTATTGAAGGCTGGATCTTGAAAGATAGTCTTCGCAACGCTTGGGATTTGCAAGCCAAGCAAAACGAATACAAGTCCATTCAATACATATAAAATGACGGACCATGTACTTTTTGAAACGACCTGAAGTTCTACAGTTGGTGATATTTCCCGATCTCGTTCAATGGCATGGACAATTCCCCCAGCCACGACCGCTAAAATCCCAGAAAGGTGGAAATGTTCCACAGCGAGGAAAATAATAAAAGGAGTTAGGATTTGGATCAGCATATGCATCGTGACGTCTTCCATCCCTAAGCGGCGAAGAAATACACGAAGCCTGATTACGACGAAAGCAAGTATTGCTCCACCTACAAACCCACCAATTGCAATCCATATGAAACTGAAGGTTGCGTCGACTAAGGAGAAAACACCAGTGACTGTAGCTGCTACGGCAAACTTGAAGGCAACCAGACCAGAGGCATCATTCATTAGCCCCTCTCCTTCGAGAAGGTGCATAATGCTCTTAGGCAGCTTAACCCGACTCGCCAAAGCGCTTACTGCCACTACATCTGTAGGTGACAAAATGGCAGCTAAAGCGAATGCTGCCGGCAATGGAATCGATGGAATCATCCAATTAATTAAATACCCCCCTGCCCAAACCGTTATGAATACTAGGCCCAGTGCAAGCATTAGAATGGGTGCTCTCAACTTCCATAGCGCTGTGCGGGGTACATTTTTGCCATCATTGAATAAAAGGGGCGCGATGAATAACAGCAAAAACAATTCCGTCTCCATCTCAACATGCATACCCAGGGGTAAAAGTGCCAGTATGACACCTAGTGCTATTTGTATTAATGGTACAGGTATAAAAGGTATAAAATGGTTAATTACATTAGACACTCCAATCAATATAAGAAGGGCTAATATAACAAGGAAAAACTCCATACAAACATCAAACTTCCTCTCTCATCTATTATCATAACTATAAGCGTAACATATTTATACCCAACCATTCATGCATTAACTATTCTAACCTAGAACCCTCCTGAATAATGATGCCTTTTATATAAGCAAAGGATCTTATGAATACAAAATCAACCCAATACCTCAACGGATTTACATCGGGAAATTTGGTGACCGTCTATGAATGGAAAAAAGCTGATTGGCTACCCTAATCAGCTTTTCCCACATGATAATGACAATGGTCATTGTGAAAAATATGACCCACATAACAAGTTGGCACTAACACGCTCATTTTGTTCCCGGAACAAACAGACGAAGATGTTTGTGCAGTACATTCGCCTTAAAAGGAAGAAGAAAGCCTTCATCACCATCTATATTGACTGCAAGTTCCTCTGTTGTGGATAAATGGAGCTTGGATGTTTGAATATATTCAACCTCATCATGTCCTTTGATCTCTCCCCTCATTAAACTGGGAATGATCTTGACGATAAGAGGAAGAGATAAATCCTTAATGATGAATGTGTGCAGCTTTCCATCATTCACTTCCGCCTCAGGTGCAAGTTGTTCGAAACCGCCGACAGAGTTAGTCATTGTCGCAATCAGTAAATGAGCCTCGCCCATCCACCTGCCCTGATCATGTTCAACCGTTAAAGGAAACGGATTCTTTTTAATGATTGCTTTTGCTCCTTCAATGAAATATGCAAAAGACCCCAGACGGGTTTTTTGTTCAACGGATACATTATAGGTAGCCTCGGCGATTGCCCCTACTGCCAACACATTCATGAAGTAACGATCATTGATCTTCCCTATGTCCGATTCCTTAATATGCATATCCTTTAGTATCTCAATAGCTGCATCGGGATTCATGGGTATACCCAATGATCTAGCAAAATCATTAATGGTTCCTAGTGGAATGATTCCGAAAATTGGCCGATGTTGCTGCTCGCCCAAGCCATTCACTATCTCGTTCACCGTTCCATCCCCACCCATGGAAATGACAGCATCGAACCTTTCTTCACAGGCTTCTATAGCAAAACCCGTAGCATCCCCCTCTCCTTCGGTTTTTCGAACGGACACCTCATCATAAATATCACCAAGCGCCTTTTCCGCTTTCGGCAAAATCTTTCCTGCCTTTTCCTTACCTGAAGATGGATTTATGATAATCATCACTTTCGACATATGCTACCTCCCATTATTTGTACTTCTATTAGCAAGTTACCTCTTTACTGAAGTACTAAAACCAAACGGAAAATTTTTCTGATTGTTGAATAAAGGAGTTTCCAGTAACTTTTATTTAATCGCTCCAGTTTTGACGGTTTGCAGTCATTTTAGAACAAGCTCTTATTGTTACATGACCTGTGAAACAGGCATTCATTGATCACTGATCTTCCTGTTCTACATCTGTTACATTTATACCTTTGCATATCAATTGAAAATTGTCTGTCCCTTTCGCTCCTTCGTATTATTTTTCATCTACAAAATGAATTTTCACTTCAAATCCCTCCTTACCATGAGAAAAACACAAAGAATAATAGATGATAAACCCCTTATCTATAGGGTTTTCAGACTCTTTATGAAATAAATTTCAAATTTTCTGTAAAATACCTATACATTTTCCAAATTCGGGTATATACTGTATTATAACAACAAACAAACAACAATAACTGTACTATAAAGAGGAGGTGCGAGACATGCAAGATTATCAATCAGATTCATTCATAATCGATTCATTTAAATATTGCCCTGAATGTGGTGAAACACATGTGGACCACTCAGATTCCTATCTGTTGGAATGCGATCGCTGCCTTTCCAAACGTGAAGAATAATTCGGTCGAAAAAAATAAAGAACATTATAAAGGAGGAAATCATCATGCAACTGAAAAAATCCATTGAATTTTTCAACAATATCCGAGCTAAAAATTGTCCTGAGTGCGGTGACCATATTATTGAACACTCCGAATCCTACTTAATGGAATGTGACCGCTGCCTTTCCAAACGTGAAGACTAATTAAACCAATTCAAAAAGGAGGAACCATCATGCAAACTAAAAACCCATTGGAATTCTTCAGGTCACTGCCACCTAAACAATGTACGGAATGCGGCACCCATATCATCGAACAAGCTGAATCTTACCTCTTGGAATGTGACCGCTGCCTTTCCAAACGCGAAGACTAATTAACCAAATCATAAGGAGGAACCATCATGCAAACTAAAAACCCATTGGAATTCTTCAGGTCACTGCCACCTAAACAATGTACGGAATGCGGCACCCATATCATCGAACAAGCTGAATCCTACCTCTTGGAATGTGACCACTGCCTTTCCAAACGCGAAGACTAACTAAACCAAATCATAAGGAGGAACCATCATGCAAACTAAAAACCCATTGGAATTCTTCAGGTCACTGCCACCTAAACAATGTACGGAATGCGGCACTCATATCACTGAACAAGCAGAGTCCTACCTCTTGGAATGTGACCACTGCCTTTCCAAAAAAGATGAATATTAAAAAAAGATGCTGACATCAAAAAGCTAAAAAGCCATTTTGATGTCAGCATTAACCTTGTATTAGTTTCCTTTCCTTACATTCAAAAAAGGATGTCCTTGGGACACCCTGCAGTCGCAACTATTCTTTACTTACCAATATATTTATCTACATATTTTCCACTGACCTTCCTGCTGCTGTACTGTAAGAAGTCCAATGCAAAAATCATGAATTCAAGGCCAAGACGCTTATCTGAACGCATAAAATCCGCACCTAAAAGTTTCTCCAATTTTTCGAGCCTATGATATAGCGTTTGCCGGACAATGAATAGTTGTTTTGATGTTTCCTGTTTAGAACCATTACAAGCAAGATAGGTCTTCAGGGTAGGCATTAACTCACCATTGTTTTGCTTGTCATATTCAATGACGGGACCTAAATACTCATGCACCGTTTCCTCCAGATTACCATGTTTATTTATGAGCGAAATCATACGATGCATATGTAAATCCTGATAAAAGAAGCTCCTGTTATCCTCTGGTAAGGTATCCTGAAGCAGCAGAGTCTCGCGGGCCGTTTCATAACTTTTATAAATCTCACTTAACCTTTGAACATGCTTTCCAAAACCAATGGAAAGCAGACTCATACGATTACGCCCGCTTACATCCATTTTCATGATTCGGTCCACTGCGCTTGTCACCCTTGATTTCCAATCTTCAGATGAACGATTATCACCTAAAATAAAAACTAGATGCTGATGTATTTCCATAGAAAATATCTGAAAGCCGTACTGTTCAAAAACTGTCTTAAACATTATCTTAAAATAGGTTCCATCTAATTTTGCAGAACTTTTATTATACCTTGGGTGTTGTTTGCAAATGCAAACAATTCCTCCATCCAACTGCATTTTCGGATCAATATAGGAAAGCCTCTCCCGGATTGCTTCGTCACTATACTCACCTTCAATCCAATTTGTAAGCCATTTACTCTCCTCCGACATTTTCTTTTCTTCTATATATAATTCCCTTAATAGATGTTGTGCCAATGCGGTAGCCGTTCGATCCAAAATCAGTGAATCAAAGTCCGTCAGTTCTCTGTCGTTGCTGCAAATAAGCAGTTCCGCATAATTTTCACCAAGTACTTTAATTGGCTGTCTAAAAACGTTTTTATCCAATTTTCGCTTTTCCTCGTATATGTCCGCTACCATTTGATAGGTTATTTTTTTCTTTGTTTTTGGAATGCTGGCTATATCGTTCTCATTGAAGATAAGAATAACCTGTACATTTAAATAGCTGTGGAGAAATTTTAGAATTGGTTCATAATGGTCAATTTCGAGGAGATTTTTATTTAACTGCTGGGAGTAGTTTTCTAAGTTGGAGATCATTTGATATTGTTTATTGATGATAAGGGAATGAATATCCTGAGTGATTTCCACGAAAGGGACTTCTTCATGAAAAAGGATGATAGGGAATTGCTGTTCATTTGCAAGATCAATTGCACATTGCGGCACTGCCATGGTGTTGGCGCCAATCTCTATACAGAGTCCAGCTGCATTACATTCAATTAACTGTTTTAAGTAAGATAGGAATGTGTCATCGCAATCTTTCCACCCTAAACCGGTAGTCAGAATCAGTTCATTTCCATTTAACAAATGGCTGATTTGGGTGACTTCCATGCAGTGGACCCACTTCACTTGACGCTTTATCCCACTGCCACCTGCAATTATATCCGTCAGATTAAAATGCTTGCGTGTTAGAATTTCCTCGATTGTTATCGATGTATTCATCCATCCACATCCTTTTATAAAACTGCTTTAAAATCTATTATAAACGGACAATCCTTAAATCTCCAGACACTTGTCAGAAAATCTAACGTCAAAATTCTACAAAAAATTCGCCACTTTTCCACACACCCTGGCTCCTGGAAAACAAAAATCCACATTACCTGTTCATTCACTTTCAACATCTATCATTACCCTCTTTTAATGAAAGTCTAAACAGGTACAAGAAAAAGGACCCATTCATGTGGAATAGGCCCGGTTCATAACTATTTCAATTCAATTTCCTGAAAAGCAGGGTAGAGAAGTATTTTCTTCCTTCAGGGGTTTTGATGTTCAATTGCTTCCATTCCTGCTTCGTTCCTTCAATCAGTTCAAAATCGAGAAAAGCTCCGCTTAAATTTTCTGAAACCCGGGTGATTCGATATCCTCTTTCAAGTAAAAAATCGATTTGTTCCCTTTCTAAGCGATACTCTTGATATTCGGACATTTCCATTCCCCCTTTTTTTACACGTTCCCCTTACCAGCTGAAGCCGTAATAACCATCTCTTCTTCAAGTTCTGGACCTGTTTCGATTTTCCAATCCCTGCCGACGGAAATACCCAAATATTTCTCATCGCTTGGATCAGTGATTTCAGCTTGTTCATATTTCTTGAACCACCAATACTTAGCCAAGATATAATAACTTGCACTGCCAAGAACAAAGCCAATAATAAACGAATAATTTGAAAAAATCGTTGCACCGATTCCTCCAATCACCCAAGAAATGATTCCTGCCCAATTCACTCCATTCAAGTATTTATACTGACCTTCACGCTCATAGAGCTCCTGGACATTAACCCGCCGTTTACGGAGAAAATAATAATCCGCTACCAGGATGCCGACAATGGATGCCAAGATTCCACCTATTATTAATAAAACTTCTATTATGATGCCGAACAGGCTCCATGGCTGAACTACTATCCCAATAACCCCTGCTACAACGACGCCTGCCCAAAATGGCATTTTAGGACCCATGATATTGGAGAAAATGGTAGCTGCGGGAATGACATTAGCCGTAGTATTCGTCGACCATTGAGCAAATACGATCATGATTAATAAGACGCCGAGAGCAATTCCACTTGCTGATCCCTGAATAGCAACTACGGGATCATAATTGGAAACAGCCATATAAGAAACCGCTCCGATTATGACCATGAAAGTCTGAGTGATGGGATAGGTGATAATATTCCCAATTATCTGCCCCTTATTGCGCTTGAACCAATTTTTTTCATTTTTTGGTGCCTTTATATAGCGGGAGAGTGTTGGCATATCTGCAGTTAATGTGCCCCAAAATCCCATATTGGCCATAATGACGACCATGAATGCCGTAACGGCAGCCCCGCCAGTGACCGGACTTTCAATCCAGGACCATACATCCCTTCCTTGGGCCACAGCTTGATCGGAAAGAGTGAAATACATCCAGCCAGAAATTAAAATGATAACGGGCGCTGCCAAGTCGGCAAAACGTTCAATCGACTTTATTCCCATTGCTGTGTTGACCAATTGTAAAACGGCAAAAATGAGGAAGCAGATAAACCAATTATCAAAATCAAAAAGGGTTGTAAAGATAGCATTCATTGCGGTAGCTCCAAAGTATGTGTTAAGGCCAAACCAGCATGAAGCTACAAACCCCCGTACAACCGAAGGGATATGGGTGCCAATCGTACCGAACGGCGCCCTCATATAAACTGGGAAGGATATTCCGTGCTCAACACCAATATCCCCTGTCATTGTCATCAGGAAGCCGAGAACCACACAGGCAATGATCGTTGCAAGAACGACCCAGCCTAAAGATAAACTTTGAACACCGTTCCCACCGATCGCGAAGGCAGCCAATACTACAGCCATGCCCACCCAAATAAAACCAAATCCGGCTGCACTTATGTTTTTCTCACTATGAGGTATAGGCAGCAAATCGGGAGACTTTAAATAATCTTTCTTCTCACTCATATAAAATCCCCCTATATTAATTTGCATGATTCCTTACCGAAGTCAGACTGGAAGCTTTTTCCCTGAATGCGGCTTCAGCGCCGTATTATATTTTGCCCGTTTCAGGAATTGCCCTTTTCCAGCCTCACCTACAAATTGTTTGTCTTTAATGACGAATTGACCTCTGGATAAGACGGAAACCGGTTCACCTGTAATTTCCATACCTTCAAACGCATTATAATCCACAGCCATGTGATGAGTATCTGCAGAAAGGGTCCTTTCCACTTCTGGGTCAAAAATGACAATATCAGCATCAGACCCTACTGCAATCGTCCCTTTTTTAGGGAATAACCCGAATAGTTTCGCAGCACGCGTGGAAGTCAGGTCGACAAATTGATTCAAGGTAATACGCTCTTTCTTGACGCCTTCTGAAAAAAGGATACTCATGCGGTCCTCAATCGTTGGACCGCCGTTCGGTATTTTCGTGAAATCTTCACGTCCAAGGTCCTTCTGTCCCTTAAAGTCAAAAGAGCATTGATCTGAGCCGATCGTTTGCAGCTGTCCCATTTTTAAAGCATTCCAAAGCACTTCCTGGTTTTTCTTCTCCCTTAACGGCGGGGACCATACATACTTGGATCCTTCGAAATGGGGCTTTTCGAGATAAGATTGGTCAAGGACCAAATATTGCGGACAAGTCTCCCCCCAAATATCCACCCCTTTATTTCTGGCCTCGATAATCTTTTCAACTGCATCTGCACAGGTGACATGAACGACATAGAGCTGACCGTTTGCCATTTCCGTCAGTTTAGCTGCCCGTCCAGTTGCTTCCCCTTCAAGCTCCGGCGGTCTTGTTAACGCATGATAAATTGGATCTGTGTTACCTTCAGCAAGCGCCTGCTTTGTAAGATAATCGATGACATCACCATTTTCAGCGTGAACCATGACAAGTGCACCAAGTTCCTTCGCTTGCAACAAAGTGCGGTATAGCGTGGCATCATCGGCTTGAAAAACATTCTTGTAAGCCATGAACACTTTAAAGGAAGAAATCCCTTCATTATCGATGATGCTTGGCAACTCAGACAATACCTCATCATTAATCTCACTGATCATTAAATGAAAACCATAATCTATGGCGGCTTTTTCATTGGCCTTTTCATGCCATGTTTCTATCGCTTTCTTTAACGGCACCCCTTTTTCGGTCAAACAAAAGTCAATGATCGTTGTCGTGCCTCCATAGGCAGCAGCAATCGTCCCCGTTTCATAATCATCCTTTGTCGTTGTCCCCCCAAACGGCATATCGAGATGGGTATGTGGGTCAATGCCTCCCGGAAAAATATAAGCACCTTTTGCATCAATGATTTCAGCCCCCTCAGCAGTCAGGTCCATGCCAATCATTGCGATCTTCTCATTTTCAATTAATATATCGGCTTGATACGTATCTGCAGCCGTAGCGATCGTTCCATTTTTAATGATTTTCTTCAAATTCGTCCCCTCCATCATTTTACGAAATCAACACTTTCACTGCCGATGCCCCCAAGGAACGATTGGCGTTCATTCCACGTCATTGGCGGTAATTCATTTGTCAATTCGATCATATCGATAGCCCCATCCACCGGACAAACGATCGAGCAAAGATTACAGCCTACGCAATCTTCCTCGCGCACTCGCAAGAAGGAGCTGCCTGACGTGTCCTTTAACATATCTATACATTGATGAGAAGTATCTTCACAGGCAATATGGCATTTGTTGCAGTTAATGCACACATCATTATTAATGCGTGCAACGACTTTATAATTAAGGTCTAAATTCCCCCAATCGGAATAGCGCGGTACTGACTTACCGACAATATCCATCACAGACGAGATCCCTTTTTCATCAAGATAATTGGACAGGCCATCAATCATGTCCTCCACTATCCTAAAACCGTGATGCATGGCAGCCGTACAAATTTGCACTCCCGTTGAACCCATCAATAAAAATTCCACTGTATCCTGCCAATTTGAAATGCCGCCTATTCCGGAAATGGGAACATTAATCATTGGATTCCTTGCACACTCTGCCACCATGTTCAATGCAATTGGCTTCACAGCAGGACCACAATACCCTCCGTGAGCTCCCTTTCCGCCTACATGGGGAATCGTATTCCATGAATGGATATCCACTCCTGCCAAGCTGTTAATTGTATTGATCATGCTTATTGCATCCGCACCGCCGCGCACCGCCGCTTCAGCCGTAACCGTAATGTCGGTTATATTCGGTGTAAGCTTGACTATGACCGGTTTGGATGCAGCTTCCTTCGCCCAATATGTTTGCTTTTCCACAAGTTCGGGAACCTGTCCCGAAGCAGCTCCCATCCCCCGCTCTGCCATACCGTGCGGGCAGCCAAAGTTCAATTCGTAACCATCAACCCCTACATCTTCTATTCGCTTGATGATCTCATGCCACTTTTCCTGTTGTGGCTCTACCATCACTGATGCAATGATTGCATGATCAGGGAATCTCTTCTTCGTTTCATATATTTCTTTCAAATTCACTTCAAGCGGACGATCCGTAATCAATTCTATATTGTTGAACCCGGCGACTCTCTGTCCATTAAAACTGACAGCTGCAAAACGTGATGAGACATTCAGGATGGGGTCACCCAATGTCTTCCAAACAGCTCCTCCCCAGCCAGCTTCAAATGCCCGCTGGACTTGATAACCCGAATTAGTAGGTGGTGCTGAAGCAAGCCAAAAAGGATTGGGAGATTTAATACCTGCAAGATCAATTGATAAATCAGCCATGTTAAGCCTCCTAATTTTCATAGTTATTAAGCAATATCCACCGCTTCGCTCATTAAAATCGAGTCAATTTCATAGGCAGTCTTCTTCCCTTGCTGGGCAGCTGAAACAACCATTGCTTCACCTTGGCCTTTTCCAAAGATCACGTCCCCGCACGCAAAAACTTTTTCATTAGATGTTCTGTAGGAATCTCCCTCCAATGTAACGACACCATCTTCATGTTGTATGCCAAACTGTTCAATCAATCCTATATACCTGGATTGGCCTATAGCACGAATGACTCCATCGACCGGTATGACGAACTCTGATCCCGAAATCGGGACTGGACGGCGGCGGCCATCATCCCCTGCCTCGCTAAGAACCATTTTCACACACTCGATGCCCGTTACCTGACCGCTTTCATCCGATAGAATCCTGGAGGGGTTAGTCAGCCAGTGAAACCCGACACCCTCTTGTTTGGCAAACTCATATTCAAAATCATAAGCTGTCATTTCCTTTTGGGTACGACGATAAATAATACTCACTTGTTCGGCACCCAGTCGGACAGAGCAGGTCGCTGCATCGATCGCCGTGTTTCCAGCCCCTATTACCGCCATCTTCTTCCCAATGAATTTATCAGTAATGGCCTCCGTTTTCGTTGCCTTGACGAAATCGATTGCATCATAAACTCCATCCAGATCTTCTCCTTCAATTCCAAGCTTCGGAACATCGGACATGCCAATCGCTAAAATGACCGCATCATAATCGGCAGTCAGCTGATTTACGGAAACATCAACCCCGACCCGTGTACTCGTTTTAATTTCAACATCCAAACTCTTCACTTGTTCGACTTCCCAATAAGAAATGCTCTGGGGCAAACGGAAAGACACAATTCCGTAAGTATTTAAACCGCCTGGATTTTTTTCAGCTTCGAAAATGGTTACACTGTAGCCAAGCAAGGCTAATTCCCTTGCTGCAGATAAGCCCGCTGGACCGCTTCCTACAATGGCAACTTTTTTGCCATTCTTCTTCCCGGCCTTGAACAGGGCTTGTTTATTTTGGATGGCCCAATCTGTGGAATAACGCTGGAGATCGCCAATCATTATTGGCTTTGTAGAATGGTTCAGGACACATGCCCCCTCACATAACTCTTCTGTCGGACATACCCGCGCGCAGCTGGCACCGACAGGATTGGCCGTCATGATCGTCTTGGCCGAACCTTTAAAATTACCTGAAGCTATCTTCTTAATAAAACTTGGAATATCTATCCCTGTCGGACAGGCTTGGATACATGGGGCGTCATAGCAGTATAAACATCGATTCGATTCTTCCAAAGCTTCCCTAGGGGACAAACCCCTCTCCGCTTCCTGAAAGTTAATCTCTAGGCCACCTTTTAACGGGCTAGTCATACTCATCCACTATTTCTCCTTCCAAAAATTTATTTTTTGAAAAATAAAAAGGGAGGATTTGCATCCATTACTCTAAAAAGACAATTCTCACACATTTAAAGGATTGAAAAATTTGCCACATGGTTTTCACCAATTTATTCAACAGACAGTCATGGCGATTTCCTTGCCAAAATTCTCTCGTTCCGTTTATTATTTTCTATCATTCTCTCACTGGCCATGCCTCGGTCCCCACTTCCTTCGGCCATAAAAAGCCCCCCTACTAATCTTAAAAACTCAAATCCCGATGATTATCTTAGAAATGAGTATTCTTTATTTTATAATGTTGAAAAGTAAGTTACATTATACAAAGTGTAAAGTATTGCCAGCTGTAAGGTATGCAATATGTAATATCCATGTTATATTTCCTAACAATAAATGATAAACATCGTCATTTTTCTACATTCAAACTTATTATTCATCATACCTAATGATATTCTTTGATGATTTGTTCCGAAAATCTACTTATCAACACTTTGTCCACATAAAAAAAAGCCCAGAAACTTTATTCAAGATTCCCTAGGACTTTTATTTTTATCCACAACTTATACACAAAATATATTGCTTTATTCTCTTTGTTTTCGCAGAATAGAAGCACATATACAAAAGTTATCCACATTTACCAATTTATTTTTCCACTTATCAACAAGCTGTTAACAACTTATCAACAACCAGTCTCATTCTTGATGAATAACGTACCGATTATATTTCTCATAATCTGTTTTCCTGCACTCAAGCTTAATTCGATATCCGTTTGCCTCATATTCAGTTTCCGTAATATGACCATTTTCATTGAAATAGGAAACCAGCTGTCCTTGATCAAATGGAATCAGCATTTCACAGTGAGTATAGTCGACAAAAATATGCTTGCGAATTTGATTGATCAATTCCTCGATGCCAACTTTGTTTTTCGCTGACATATATACAGAGCCACGATTCACCTGAGGGATTTCCAAATCGGTAAGGTCCGCTTTATTATAGGCAAAAATCGTTGGAATCCCTTTAATGCCTATCTCATTTAACGTCTTATCAGTTATCTCTATTTGCTGTTCATGATTAGGATTGGAAAAATCGACAACATGGATCAACAAATCCGCTTCCACCACTTCTTCTAATGTGGATCGGAATGCTTTCACAAGATGATGAGGCAATTTAGACACAAAGCCCACCGTATCCGTCAATAAGAATTCCTTGTTATCCGGCAGCGGTATGTTTCGTACGGATGTCTCAAGTGTAGCGAAAAGCATATCCTTTTCCAAAACCTGCTTCTCGGCTGTTGGATGGTACATCCCAATCAGAGCATTCATGATCGAAGATTTCCCTGCATTGGTATAACCGACTAAGGATACGACAGGGATGGCATTCCTTTTTCGCTGTTTCCTCTGCGTTTGCCGGTGTGCAACAAGGTCTTCCAGTTCTTTATTCAAAACACTTATATTTTCCTCGATTCTCCTGCGGTCAAGCTCTAACTGCTTTTCACCTGCCCCTTTGTTTGTACCGACTCCACCACTTTGACGCCCTAATGACTCCCTTAAACCAACGAGACGCGGGAGCATATACTGAAGCTTCGCCACTTCCACCTGAAGCTGCGATTCCTTCGTTTTCGCCCGATGCGCGAAGATGTCCAGAATCAAGATTGTCCGATCGATCACCTTGCAATCCATGTCCCTCTCCAGATTCCGAAGTTGCGAAGGGGAGAGCTGGTCATTAAAAATGACGACATTAGCTTCTTTATACTCAACGAGATTTTTTACTTCCTCAATCTTCCCGGTACCGATAAAATGTGATGAGTTCACCCGATGCAAATTTTGTGTGATGGTCCCTGCAACCTCTACCTCACACGCTTCCGTTAAATTGGCCAATTCCTCCATTGAATACTCAAAATCCTTTTGACCGTTGAGATTGACTCCAACCAAGATTGCCCTCTGCTGTAATTCCATCATTTCAAATCCTTTCCGTACATACCTTACTCCCTATATTATACTTAAACAAACCTACCATGCTTCTAAGTCAGCCACATTGTAGCATACTGACCATCTCTTGGATAACGATCTTGCCCAAGCAAAATGTTCTTATTAGAATTCCTTTTACTTAAAAGAAAATTCAACAAAAAAATAACAGACTGATTAGGACCTGTCATTTTATATCCTATTGATATTTTTACTATAAATTGACTATCATGATTTTTCCCTTGGTACACCCTTAACATTTTCAGTGCTCTGATCTATTTACGTTTTCAAAGGAAAAATGGATGCATTTTTTCAAAGTTTCACATGAAACAATTGGAAAGTGCATAAAAAAAAGCTTCCCAGCACCTTAATAAGCACCAGGAAGCCCATATCATTCTATTCTTTTATTCTCAGTAATCTAAGACTGTTCAATGTAACTAATAACGTCGCACCCATGTCGGCAAAAATTGCCATCCAAAGTGTTAACCAGCCCGGTGCTATCAATAATAACGCCAGGATTTTTATCACCAATGAAAACGTGATGTTCTGCTTAATGATTTTTAATGTTTTGCGACTTAAGCTGATTGTATACGGCAGCTTCGATAAGTCATCACCCATCAAGGCAATATCGGCTGTTTCCAGGGCCGTATCAGTACCCGCCCCGCCCATTGCAATTCCTACCGTGGAAGCTGCCAAGGCCGGAGCATCATTGACACCATCGCCTATCATGGCCACTCGATCATATTTTTGTTTCCATTGTTTGATGATGGTCAGTTTATCTTGTGGCAATAGCTCCGCCTCGATCTCATGAACGCCTGCTGCCGCTCCAATAGCTTTTGCCGTTCCGATATTATCCCCGGTCAGCATTATCGTTTTTTCAATGCCCAATGCATGCAGTTTCCGAATTGCTTCCTTACTGCTTTCCCTTATTTCATCTGCCACAGCAATAAGTGCCAGGAGCTTCATTTGATCGCCAAGCACCATCACCGTTTTCCCTGCATTTTGATAGCCGCTGATTAAATTAAGGACATCATCAGAGAATACTAGGCCTGCCACTTCCTCCAAGAGATGGGGTTTACCAATGTAATAGATTTCTTGATTGATTTTCCCTTTTATACCTTTACCCGTGATCGCAGTAAAATCCTCTACCACTACAGAATGATAATCCACATCATGATTTGCCGCCTTTTGAAGAATGGCCGTGGCAAGGGGGTGCTGTGATCTGCTTTCTAAAGCAGCAGCGATCGCTAACACCTCCTGTTCATTCAACACATCGGATAACACTTTGAAATCAGTCACTTCCGGTACGCCCTTTGTTAAAGTACCCGTTTTATCGAATGCAATCGCCTTTAAGGCTCCTGTTTCCTCCAAATGGACCCCGCCTTTAATCAACACACCATGTTTCGCGGCATTTCCGATAGCTGTCACAATGGCGATGGGGGTAGAAATGACCAATGCACATGGACAACCGACAACCAGTACAGCCAATCCCCGGTAAATCCATTCACTCCAATCCCCGTTCATCACAATCGGGGGTACCACGGCAATGGCCAAGGCTATAAGCATAATGGCCGGAGTATAGAATTTTGCGAATCTATCCACGAATGCTTGGGAAGGGGCCTTTTCAGCCTGTGCTTCTTCAACAAGGTGGATGATTTTTGCAATAGTCGTATCCTCGACTCGCTTCGTGACCTTCACTTCGAGCAATCCTTCACCATTTAAGGTTCCGGCAAATACTTCACCCTCAACCGTTTTAAAAACCGGCTCGGACTCCCCTGTAATGGCTGCTTGATTAAGTGTCGACGCCCCTTTCATGATCCTGCCATCCATAGCAAGTTTTTGACCGGGTTTAACGATCATGATGTCGCCCACTTCAATCTCATCAACAGCAACCATCATTTCGTGATGTCCTCTACGGATCAAGGCTTCTTTAGGTGCGATATTCATTAATGATTCTATAGATTTCCGGGCTTTATCCATCGAATACTTTTCCAGTGCTTCACTTATTGCAAATAGAATGACAACAGTTGCCCCCTCACCCCATTCACCCAGCACAGCCGCTCCGATGATGGCAACCGTCATAAGGGTGTGCATATCAAAGCGAAGTCTGACGAGGTTTTTCAACCCATTGACAAATAATGAATATCCGCCAACAATGATTGCAGCCGCATAACCGATTACCGGCATGATGCCTCCATCAGCATATCGATTATCCAATATCCAGCTGATTAGCAAAAGGATAACCGAGAACACCACTTTAATATTTTCTTTTTGCTTCCAAAATGGTTCCTTTTGCGTCACCCGTTCCTGCTCACCACGGATTCTCAGGTTATCAAAAGCACCCGCCTTTTCAATCTCTTCAATGGTCGCGCTACCCTGTACCGAAATCTTTGAAGCCCCAAAGTTGATTTTGGCATCCTCCACACCCTCCAGATCACGGACATTGTTCTCAAATTTAGCCGCACAGTTCGTGCAAGATAGACCTTGAATACGATATGTTTTTAATGGGGACTCAGCCATCGACCCTTACCTCCTGCTGATGTTCTAATGCAATGAGAATCAATTGTTTAATATGGTGATCGTCCAAAGAATAAAAAGCTAACTTTCCTTCTTTTCGGTATTTTACGATTGCATGTTTATAAAGGGTACGAAGATGATGTGACGTTGTCGCCATCGAAGCACCAATGATATTGGCCAGATCGCACACACATAATTCCTCGTCCGTACAGAGCGCATAAGCTATCTTTGCCCTATTTTCGTCGCCTATCACTTTAAACAGCTTCGACATGCTGGATATATTCACCTGGCTCATTTCTTCTTGAATGCGATTAACCTTCACTTCATCATGCAGGTGGACATCACATATATCTTTCAGTTCTGCCATCTTCTCACACCTCTCATTCAAATCTTCGTTTGATTATAATATAACATAATTTCCTGAATATTCAAATCCATATTTGAATGTTTACTATTCTTCCTTCTCCTTTTTAGATACCTTAACGAAAGTGCCCTATATGCCTTTATATGTGGGCCATCGTTTTTTGTTTCACTTCCCACGATTTTGATCCGCCCTTAAAGGGCAGGCTGTCCTCTTTCCAGGAACCCATCCAACCTTCCCGAATCTTCGTAACGAAACTTTTATCTTCCGGTGACAAAAAAAAGAAGGGACAGAAATTCCTTCATGCCCCTTCAATCCAATGATTTCAGTAATTCCCTAACAGTACCTTGATAAGTATTATATATTTAATTTAGTATTTTCTAGAAAAACTATGATATACTTAGTCAAACCTTTTTAAGCGTTTTACTTTACTTGTACCGTTTACCCTGCTTTTCGTTGAGCAGGGTTTTTTGTAATGTTTTTTTTCAAAACAAAAAAAGACAAATCCCATTACTAGGATCTGTCTTTTTTTGTTTTTGAAATTATGCTTTTTGAACGTTAGAAGCTTGAGGTCCACGTTGACCTTGTTCTACTTCAAAAGTAACTTCTTGGCCTTCGTCTAAAGATTTGAAACCTTCGCTTTGGATAGCTGAGAAATGTACGAATACGTCGTCTCCGTTTTCGCGTTCGATGAATCCAAAACCTTTTTCTGCGTTAAACCATTTTACTTTACCTTGTTCCATTGTTGTTGCCTCCTAGTGCATTTAAGCACATTGTATTACTATCCTTGCTCTAAGTCATCATCGAAAACGAAAAGTAGTACTTTTAGTATCCTTAGTACCGAACAAAAATAATTAAGACTAAGCATAACATTAAATGGCAGCGATTGCAAATGGTTTGGATAAACTTTTTTCAAGCAATTTTTAATACTCTATAAATTCACATAGAAATAATCTTGGTCTAATGTGACTCTATCTATTACAGCAAATGACCCACATGCCATTTCCACAAAAAAAACCTCTTCTAAACAACGTTAACAAGAGGGTTTTTTCACATCAAATATATCATTTTTCCGTAGTGAACTTTTCTACCATCCCCTCTAATATGGCCGATTCATTTGCTAACTCTTCGTTTTGCTCCTTCAATCCAGTCATTATGGTACTTTGTTGAATTGCCGCTGCCGATATTTGCTCCGTTGTTGCGACTCCTTCTTCTGAAATCGCTGCAATTTCCTGAATGGATGCTAGGCTTTCATCCGAAGATTCACTGATTTTTTTCGAATGGTTTGCTAATTGTTCTGTGCCTTTCAACAATTTCTCTACGGATTCGAATATCTTATTGAAAATCTCTCCATTGTTTTCCACTAAGGAAACACCATTTATTATATCCTGAAAACTTTCATCATTATTTTGGATGACTTTGGCTGTTTGTTCATTGATCCGCGTAATCGACTCCGAAATGATATCGATGGATTCATCTGTTTGCACAGCCAATTTTTGCACCTCTTGAGCGACTACAGCAAAACCTCTGCCGGCATCCCCCGCCTGTGCCGCTTCAATGGAAGCATTCAATGATAGCAGGTTGGTTTGGGAAGCAATGCCCCTTATTAAACCAATCACTTCGTTTATCTTCACTACATCAGCTTCCAGGCTCACCAAATTCACTTTATTCGATTGGCCGTTTTCCATGATTTTATCCATCTGGCTCGTTACATCCTGCACTTGTTTACTTCCTTGTTCAGCAAGTGTATTCGTATGCATCGTAAATTCATTCATTTCATTCGTTTGTTCGCTCATTAAACGGATTGTATCCGTTAAGTCACTGATCATATTGGAAATTCGGTCAATATGATGGGCACGTTCTTCTGAGGCTTTTGCTTCTTCCATTGTCCCAGTCACTATCTGCCCATAGGATTCCACCATCTCCTCAAAGGATTGTTGAGTGGACACTGTCGTTTGATTCATCGTTTGAGCGTGTTCACGGACATTCTGAATTATATGGGACAAACTTAATCTCATATCTTCGAATCCATTTGACAGATCGCCAATCTCATCCTGTCTACCAATGCGTATCGATTTACTTAAGTTCCCTTCTGCCATTTCATTCGTGTAACCTACAAGTTCATTAACGGGTCCCGAGATCTTTTTCCCGATGACAACGGCGCATAGCACACCTAATATAATGGCACTTGCAAGAAATAAGATATTATAGAATAACATTGTGCTCTTCAATTCATCAATGAATTTTGCATCCATATCGATTCCCACAATGGCGTCGGTTCCTTCGATTGGCGTAAAGTACGACTTGTGTGTGCCCCACTTATCTTTATATATTTCACTCAATACGTCTTCTTTTCCATTTATCGATATTGCCTGTTCCGGCGTGAAAGGGGATTCCACCATGAAATCCATGCTGCCGTTCAAGGCTACAATCACGTCGGCATCATTCACCCGCTTCAAAACATAAACGTACTCAATTCCCTTTTTATTTTCAACAAAAGCATCTAGCTGCCTCACAATCACTTCTCCCCGTTCCGAAGCATTCTTTATCAAAGTAGGGTTGAGGCTTGCTGCTAAACTGTGGGCATTTTCAGAAAGACGCTCATCGAATTGCGGAAGGACATGCTCATTGATCATTTTATTAGTAATATAGGAAAAGCAAAGGCCCATCGCCCCTGCGAAAAGTATGAATGGAATGATATAAAACAAGAATAGTTTTGCCAGTAAAGATTTTTTAGGATTCAGCTTTGAAAATCTCATTCCCATCCCCCCTTAGATAAAAGCCAGATGTTTTATAGTCAAATATGGTATTAAATCCAAATGAAGCAACTGGAGATTTTCGTTCAAATCCTCACTTCTATAAAATATGATTGCCATGCTCCGGTCATTTTGAAAAGGAAGCTGCCTATATTCCAAAACATGTTCAAATTCACGACAAAGTGCATCATGATCAATTCGTGCAACATCTTCCAGATTTATTTCCAGTGGTGCCTCTGCAAAGAAAAAGCTATATATATTATCGTCCATCTCTTCCAATATCCGATTCCAATCGGGTTTGGTACCTGAAAAATAATGTTCATACATATTCATCCCATACGCATGGTACCCTAGATCCGTTGTACCCGCTCCAGCAAAACGCAGAGGATTGATTTCGATAGGTATCACCCGGTTTCCTTTTTTGCGAATTTCTAAGTGTACAGGGTAATTCCTAAGTGGAAGGACCGTTAGGATATTCTTCATGAACTTTAGTGCATCATTATAGATTTCATTAATGGTCAACTTCGAAGTATAATAAATTCGATCGGAAGTATCGTAATCGTCCTTGAATAATCGTTTGAAGACATTCAAAATGACCGGTTCGCCATCTTGATTGTAATAACCATCAATGGCATACTCTTCACCCTGAATCCACTCCTCTATTAAAACGGTCTGGGAACCGACCACTTCTGAATCATATAATCCATCCGAATGAAGTAAATCCGCTTTAAGCTGGTTCACGGCTATATCCCAGTCCTGTTCATTCTTGACTTTATGCACCCCTACACTTGAATAGCCAATATTGGGTTTGATAACTACCGGAAACGGTATTTGATTTTTATCCAGATCACTTATCATGGATAAATCAATATCTTGGAAATAGAAATCAGGATATAAAGATTTCGTTAAATTCCGCACCTGACTCTTATCCTTCAATAACTTTGACCATATGTACTCATTGCTATTTGGTTGAAAATGACCTAATAATGTAATGCCATTTTCAGAGTTTGTAAGAATTCTTTGGCCCATTTCCATAGACTTGAAAAATTCAGTATCTTTTTGAATGTTTAGCTTTTCTGATGTTAATGTTTCTCCCCATTGCCCTTGTTCCAGCACTGGAATTTGTTGTTCCTCCAACACCTTTAGAAGAATTGGTGACACAATGGACTCATTCAAAATAATCATTTTTTCCACCTAACTTATTCTGTTTTTTGTATCTCCATATTTAATCGGTTAAAAGCGGTAAGTATTTAGCTTTTAAAGGTAATTTATTATTAACTTCACAATGAAAAATAAAATTTCAATATACCTTTTTACCTATCGACTCCAACTTAAAAATCATTTGAGGACATAGAAAAAGCCCAGATTTTTTGCTCTGAGCTCCATTTTCCTATTGGTCATGCTGAATATAATCCCTGGATGAGTATACATCTAGATGCCCTTTATTGGAAGATCGTCCAGATCACTATTGTGAAAAGCCTCCTGTAGCGGTACGGCTTATCTGATATCTGTAGAACTAAGATAAATCGAATCACCAAAAGAGGATCCAGTAGACTGCGCCACTCCTTGTACCTAGCCGTTTTATGTGGCATCTTATATTCTTCAATTCATTTGCCAAGGTCACTATACGATCTTCCAAATCTAAAAGGTATCCTTGGTAATGAAACAGGAGGGGGGGGGAGCAAAATATATAGTTATTCCACGTTCCTCCAAGTATTGAATGACAGCTGAATGATAATGCCCTGTAGATTCAAAAATGACCATAGGCATTTACCCTGTCACAAAAGCCTATAAAATGATCCAATTCCTCTCTTTTATCTTTCTTGAAAAACTTTTTCCATACGGTTTTGATTTATCTAAAAACGCCTGAAATTGGCTTTCTCCCTTTGCCACATCTAGACCAACTTATTGGATTCATCGTCCTCTCATCCACCAATTGCACCTCTTAGTCCTACATGTAGTGCCGCAGCCGCTGTTATACGAGATCTACGTCCCACCCAGCCTAAAACATGTTTCTACAATTAGGGGTGGACAGTTTAGTTGACGGGATCAATGTTCCACGCACCCGGACTTCCTACCCTAGCTACTGATATAATAGATTCTATTAAAAAGGGTCAACCAGTAATAACTGGTTAACCTTATAATACGAACGCACCCGTTAGTTGAAGTACAATTCTCTAGAAAACAATTACTTAGAGGCAGAAAATACTATTATTTGTGTTTAATTTCTACCTCCTCACGAAGAGGTTTTAATTCCTTTAGGAGTTCTTTTGCTTTTATCGGTCGAGAAGGATCATCTGGTTCTACTGAATGAACAAACGAAATAAAATTAAGTTTTTCTATAAGTCTATCTAAGATGCCTTCCTCATCTCTTTGCCAATTACCATCGAAAAAATTTAACTCTTCATCGTGGAAAATGCCATCTTCAATAGGGAGCTCCTATTTTTACCGTACGAGATTATTCATAACGCAAAGCATCGATTGGCTCGAGCTTTGCTGCTCTGTTTGCGGGCAAAAGCCCAAAAACAATACCAAGAAATATCGAAAAGACAACTCCTAAAATTACGATTGGTCCAGATATAAGTGGTGGCCATTTCGCAAAGGAAGAGATTATGTAAGCTCCACCTACTCCTAAAGCAATCCCAATAACCCCACCAATCAGGGTAATCATCACCGATTCAATTAGAAATTGTAATAGAATTTTCCCTCTTGTAGCCCCCAAGGCTTTCCGTATTCCGATTTCACGTGTTCGTTCCGTCACCGAAACAAGCATAATATTCATTACACCTATACCACCAACTACGAGAGAAATACTTGCAATTCCTCCAATTATCATAGTCATAATATTAGTGACTGTTGAAATGCCTTTCTGGATTTCTTCAATATTAAACACTTTATAGGTTCCATCCAAATCATCTGACTTTGTATCATTTAATAGATTTGTAGCTTTTTCCCCAGCCAATTCAATTTTACTTGCATCCTTTGCTTGGATAGTTACAGATTGAATATCTTCTGTTCCGTACAAAACAGGCCATAATGACAGAGGCATTAGAATTTCTGGCATGCCCATCCCCATTAAGTCATCATTTACCTTATACACTCCAGCTACTTGGAAAGGCTGCCCTTTGATTTCTATAATCTGACCGACAGCTTTGTGTTGATTAAAAAACTTACTTGCCGCCACCTCATTAATCATAATGAATTGGTTTGATTGAGCAATGTCACCTTCGTGCAGCTGTCTCCCTGAAATAATATTTAGCGCATTCACAGAGAAATAGGTATCAGTTACCCCGTAGATTTGACTGTCAATCTTCTTTTCGTTTATCGAAAGGGTCTCCATTGCGTTATTTGTGGTGATGACTTCTGCTACTTCAGGAATATTCTTAAGCTGTATTAAGTTTTCTTGAGAGAAAGCAAGGGCCTGATTTAAGGCCATGCCCATTGGATCTTCACTATTAGGTAAATAGTTAATTTCAATCGTATTGTTTCCATCTCCCGCAAACTGGGATTTTAAAGCGGCTTCTCCGCCCTTTCCGATTGCTACTACCATGATAATTGAACCCACTCCAATGATAATGCCCAGCATGGTAAGGGCAGAACGCAGTTTGTGAGCAATAATAGAGGAAAAGGCAATTTTCATACTATCAAGTAAAGTCATGCCTTACTCCTCCGGTCCTCTAAGATTTTCCCATCTTTTAAGAAAATACAGCGGGAGGAGAAAGCTGCAACTGTATCTTCATGTGTGACCATCAAGATAGTTGTCCCTTCCTTATTCAGCTTAGCGAAGAGATTTAAAACTTGTTCTCCAGATTTCGAGTCCAAAGCCCCGGTAGGCTCATCTGCCAAGATAAATGAGGGATTATTGACCATAGAACGGGCAATGGCAACACGCTGTTTCTGTCCGCCAGATAGCTGATTGGGAAGATGGCTGGTCCGGTCCGACAATCCTACTTTTTCAAGTACCATCAGTGCCTTCTCTCGCCTTTCCTTTTTAGGAAGGCCACCATAGATTAGGGGCAACTCGACATTTTCCGCAGCTGTTAGCCTAGGAAGCAGGTGGAAGTGCTGGAATACAAACCCTATGTATTTGTTCCGTATAAGAGCGATATGCGCTTCTTCGGTTTCCGGTATATTCATACCATTTAAAGTATAGGTACCAGCTGTTGGACGATCAAGGCAGCCTATGATATTCATTAAGGTCGATTTCCCTGATCCTGATGGACCCATAATCGAAACAAATTCACCCTTCTCTACTATCATATTGATATCATACAGAACGGGAACTTCAAGCGTTCCTTGATTATAAGTTTTAGAGATGTTTTGCAGGCAAATCATCGTACTTCCATCCCATCATGGACCTTAGAAGTCGGATTCAAAACAACCTTGTCTTTAAAGTCAAGGCCTTCTGTGACTTCAACCCAATCCCCATTACTGACTCCTGTTGCCACCTGCTGCCTGCGAAGTCTCTTACCGTCCAGGACGAAAACATATTGAGATTCCTCATCTTTAATTATACTGGTTCGACGCACAGCAGAACTCACGGTACCAGGGAGTTCAACCTGAATGGATACATGGTAACCAGTGGATAAGCCTTCCTTAGAGTTAACAGATGCTTTGAAATTATAATGGGAAATATTTTGGGTACCTTGTCCTGACGAAGAGAATTCTGCGGCACTACCATTTTCAGAGGTTGGAAATTCACTTACCTCGGTTATTTTTCCTTTCCATGTTCCACTCGTATTCGCTTTTGAACGTATGGTGATCGGCTGGTTCGGCTTAATATACATTTTTTGTAATTCTGTCAATGTTCCTTCTATCAGGTAGTCACCCTCTGCGATGATTTGGACAATAGGGTTGCTGACTTCGGCTGTTTGCGAGGAACCATTTAATGAATCCTTGTTTACACTTTGTATCAGTCCCTCCATCGAACTGTAAACGACTAAGTCGGCGAATTTCCTTTGTAAATCATCGGCCTGCAATTTAATTTTCTCGAGCTCCAGAGCAATGGTTCTTTGCTGGTATTCCGCGTCTTTTAATTGCGCTTCCAGGTCTGTCATAGTCTGCTGTGATTGTGTCTCCTGAATTTCATTCTGAAGCGGATCGGTAACCTGTTCCTTGCTTTTCTTTTTTTCATCTCGAATTTGTTCATTTATAAAATTTATTTTGCTTTGATTCTGTTCATACCGGGTGTCAGCCATCCGTCTATCAATTTGATTCTGTTTGATTTGAGTCGTTATTTCAGGATTTTGGTATGAAAAGAGTTTTTGATCGGCTTTTACTTTTTGCCCTTCTTTCACATATACTTCGTTTATTTTTCCCTTTGCGGTATCCGCATAAATCATCTCCCTTTTTCCAGGGGCTATCATTCCAGAGATGAGCTTAGTATTTGTGATCTCTTTTTCAGTTACACTTGCAAACTTTATGTTTTCTGCTGTTTTTATTGCTTTATTTTTTACGATGGCTATATTGGCTCCAAGAGCTGCTATTATAAAAACGATTACTCCAATGAAAATCCATTTCTTTTTTGAACTTTTTATGGATTCTGGCTGCATGTTCATTTCATTTTCCCTTCTTGATTTCTAAAAAAAATTTTGTATATGCGTGAATTAGGAAGGATGCTCCTGTGATAGTCTATTAAATGAAATAGATGAATATGAAGCCTGGAACACAAGTAACCAATACGTAGATAAGGCTTAATTTAATCCATTCCAGCAGTTTGCCTGGTAGAATACCCTTTTCATATAAAAAGTAGCATATAATAACAGGCTTCACCAAAAAGTTTACTGGTGAAAATAGAGTGATGTTCTTCAACATTTCTATATCTTGTGTTGTTGGCAGCAGGATTGTGGACATGATGATATTAATTACCATGACACATAATGATGCAAGCATGATGGGTTGGGTAAACTGTTTTATCCTGAGCTTCCGTTTGTAAAGGAAATATACACCCATGTAGATTAAGAGCATTTCCATTCCCAATGTTGCCACCAGAATAAAAAGCTGAGAGAAAAAAGAAATAATCAACATTAATACGTCTAGATTTTTAATATCTTTTCCGAATGTTGTTAAAAATCGGTCGTACTCTGGGATAATATCGGGAATATAGGATATTTGAATGTAACAAGATACCAAAAGTGCAATCAGCAGGCTGCCAATTAAAGGCATACCCTTAAATTTCTCTAAAACCATGTAGGATCACCTCATATTAATTTAGGAGTAATAAATGCTTCAACGGCTGCCGCAAATACCGTCAGAAGCAAGATGATAATAAATATTCTTGCTGTATTTCTAATGGCAAATTGATTAAATGCTTTATTCCTAATCATCCCTATTAATTTCCAAGGAATATAAATCCCTAATGAAATCGATAAAATCATGGCTGGGATTTCGAATATACCATGAACCATAAACATGCTGACTACATCACCCACTGAATCCTCAGTAAGCAATGTAGCTGTGATGAAACCCATAGAAAAGAAATTAATAAACAAATAGATAATAGAATAGACACCCAAGGTAATACAACCCAAAAGGATTGCCGTAAACTGTGCCTGCAAATTATGAAAAAACAATGCTGTGAAACCAAAGCTTTCATCTATTGGCTCTTTCTCCAGGTCCATGGGGAAAAATAAGCCTAATATATATAATAGGAGAGCAATAAGAGTGACCAACGAGACAACTTTTTTGAAAGTCATTTTAAATCCCGCTAACTTTTGATAAAAATATATCCTGGCTTGCATTGATTTGGATATTATGAGTCACAATATCATTGACACTTTTCTCCTCAGAATGTGTGGAGAAAATGACGACTGCTCCAGTTTCAGTCACAAATTCCTTAATAAACTTCAGGACCTTCCCCATGGATGAACGATCAAAGTTCACAAAGGGTTCATCAATCAATACTAATTTCGGGGTATTGATAAAAGCTGTAATAAATGCTACTTTCTGTTTTGTCCCTAGAGACAAATTTTTAATCAGAACGGGCTTGAAATCTAAAAGCTCTAATTCCAATAGCATATTATTGGCAAATTCTTTTGCCTTTTTTTCATCTGCATCACATAGGGATATTACTAAGTCGATCATTTCTATTACAGTAAGATAGTCATACAAAAATGGATCATTGGGAATCAGTGTAGTCAACTTAATAAACTCTTTATAGTTATTCTTTAAACTAATCTCTTCTAGTAAGACGTCCCCTTGAAATTTAGATATCCCGCCAATAATGTTTAATAAAGTGGTTTTACCAATCCCATTTTTCCCGGTAACAGTTACGATAGAGGATGAAGGTACCTTCAAACTGATGTGATCAAATACCTTCCTACTAGAGTATTCCTTCGATATTTCACAAAGATGCAGCATTTTTACCCTCCTTAGCTAAAGACAGATATAACTTGATGACACAAAACAGCAGCAGTACAAATGTATAGATTAGTGTACTGATATAGATATATAGAAGCTGTGATTGGGCGAGAGTTAGAGATAATACAGGTATCGCATAGAAAATCGGTATTCCAAATACAATAAAATTTTCTGTTGATTTAGAGGTGAGCACTGGTGCTTCCATGATTTTGATTTCCTCATAGCTGAACTTTCCAGTATTAAAGATCCTTGCTACCAGGATTGTGACTATAATGATAAAGACCAGAACATAACTGGAAACCGTCCAATAAACATTTAGCGGTCTATACAGCAGAGTCAATGTAAGGAATGGAAGCAATAAGATAAAAAGTTGAGAGAATGTTGTTTGGATTGTATATTTATACAAATACTTTTTACATGAGTATTTCTTAATAAAGTAATAGGTTGTTCTCGTAAACGGTTTTTGTAAAAGTTCATTATATAAATAATGAGTAATCAATAAATTGAATATTGCGGGACTGTAACACAATAATAGAATGGTTAAAGCGAGCGGTATTTTATCATTCTGGTTTAAAAAAGGATAAAGCAGGATAATGATGCTTGTTAGTAAAAGGCTACCACCTCTTATGTACAAAAGTTTTCTTTTAGAATCAAACCCCCTTAGCAACAGACGCTGGAAGATGTGCTTCTTGCTAAAAAGCTTATAAAAACTTTCTTCGTTTATAACAAGGATGGCTGGTACGACTGATTTTGTTTGGAGACAATAAAAGACAAAGCTGAGGCTAAGAAAAATTCCCCCCATTATCATTGAAAAAAGAAAGATCACCTTGGTATCAATAAAAATATCCCCGCTATCACGGAAATAAGGAATTATTAACTGATCTAGATCAAATGGGTATATCCTTTTTAAGTTAAAGGAATTTAGCAGAATAATAGAAAAGGCTGCAACGAAAAGTGTTATTAGTCCTTTTACCACTCGTTCATGTAGCCGGGTGATGTTAATAAATAAGAACGTAAAGCCCATCAAAAAATTTAAAAGAACCAGCAGGATACCGCCACTTAATACCCATAATGACTGGTTAACAAATATGTATAAAATGAATACAGCTATTAAATATGTAATTCCTGTATAAATAAACGAACTATGGAAATATTCCAGACTAATTTTATGTATAATAAAAGCATTGACTTTTCTTTTTGGAATAAGCCTCAAGACAAATTCGAAATCTTTCTTTATGGCTGAAATATTGACCTCTCCATATTTGGAGTGAATCAGGAATATGGAGTGGAGGATACTTATTAACCCGCTAAATAATAAACCTTCTATGATGTGGGCGGAATACAATGATCCCAAAATTGTATATAAAGCTAGCATAAAGAAGACTGGAACAACTATTAAGCATTTGGCGGACTTTAATAAAAAGTCCATGATTTTATTTTTATCTTCTTCTAAAAAAATATCGAGGAAGCCCTTATACATTAAATAAAGACTATCCTTGCTTCTCCTGTTATTATTCAATCGAATATACTTAAAGTATGATACTTTTTTCATTTCTCTTGTTCACCCTCTTATAGTAAGAGTGCAGGAAATAAATTAAATCCTATTTCCTGCACTTTCCGAGCCTTATAATTGAATTGCGGCGTATTTACCAGCAGTCATAGCCAGTTTTTGAATTGTATATCGATAAGCAATGATTGCAGCAGCTGCAGTAATTCCAATTCCTGTTAAAGCCATTAAAAGGCTGATGTAGCTTGCATAATCCAACACTTTAAAAACTACACTTGCAGCACCAAAGCTTAATCCAGTTAAATTCATAATACGATTCATGATATTTCCCCTCTCAAATTCCATCGTTTTTTTACTAGTTCATACAGTATGTATTAATAGCGCATTGATTAATAAATACTATCTTGCTAGTTTTCTTTTGAACTATAGTTGGATAGCAGCATATTTGCCGACTGACATTGCCAGCTTTTGAATCGTGTAACGATAAGTAATGATTGCTGCGGCTGCTCCTATGCCGATTCCGGTTAGTGCCATCAAAATACTAATGTAACTTGCATAATCAAGCACTGCAAAAACGGCACTTGCCGCTGCAAAACTTAAACCAGTGAGCTTCATGATATGATTCATCTTTCCTAATACCTCCTTCCTTATAAATACATTTTACATAAATGGAAGTTACAAATTACTTATAAAAATCAGATAATTTGTAAATCCCTATAAGAATATATCACAATATTATCCATTATAGGAATATTTTTATTAAAAATGTAGGATATAGATAAAAATACCTATTCATGAACCAGGCATTTAACCCTACTCCAAAAAGAAAATGTGTATGTATGCATGTGACTCTAATCCTTTTTTGAATCTTTCATTTTTTATTCTGCACTTAATATAACTAAGAATATCTACAGATGTTGTCGTTTTTTGTCCTCTTTCATATGAATTTGCAATCCTGAACTTATCCTTTGTGAATCCAAATTTTTGGTTTCTGCACCTCCTAAAATCAATTAAAGCTTTTCCTTTTATACTGTTGAATCATATATCCTCTCTAAACATTAGAGTAGGAATGCTCAAAACTATTAGATATCTCTATCTGCCCGTTTATAAAGACTTTAATGACACTCTTCGTTTCATAGACGTGGATTTCGGTGTTTTTTAGGGCCATTAACGCAACGGTTTACCTTAGGCTTCCCTACCCAAAAATCCGAATTCGTTCTTCCACTTTCTTGGCAATAATGGATAACCCCTTTTCAACCAAACGTGTAAATGCAGCATCCTTTTGTTGTTCCTCTACAATTCAAGCAATATAAAATTAGATGAAGTTTTTATGCCCGAATACCTTTTTACCCTAATATTATAGAACCTTTGTTAAGAGGCATTGGGATTTATTCAAAAAAATCCCATGAGAGATTATCAATCTTCCATGGGATATGTTTTGTGGCAAATATTTTTTTATGTGAAAAGGGTTTACACGGATCATCCAACTATGGCGTACAAAAGTGCGAGGACTCCAATTAAGCAGATTGCTATCGCTGTAAAAAAACCGTTTTTAAAAAGAGATTTCACTAGTCCCTTTTTGTTATTTTCCACTACTAATCACCTCTTGCTGTTTATATATTCCTTCATTTCACTCGTATTCATAAGCCTACTATTCGCCCTCTACTGAAACTTTTGAGGATTTTCCACATAAAATTGTACTAATCCGCATTTAGGGCATATGTATGGCTTAATATCAGTAATAGCATTTGAATTTGGCCCGAGCAGACTTTTTTTATTCTCCTTTTTATAAACCCGGAAAGGACCTGCATGATCTAGCTCTCCCTCAGTCATTGTAATACCACATTTTAAGCAAGTTGGCTCCATTTACTTAACTCCCTTCTCTTTTGTCAGATGATTCCACTCCATTGTTTATCAATATCCTCATTACCAGATTTCTATTCCCATAGAAATTCAGCTAATCTTTTAAAAGATGAGATAGGATTATTAGGAAACTTTTACTAATAATACAAGTATCAAAACCTTATGTCAATGTACTAGAGTAACCATTTACAGAATATGATTTTCCTACTATAAGAGGTTAATGAATTTTATTGTCCTTCCTTTTAATGTATTAAATATAAAATCAATTAGATGACTATTGTAATTATATACATATATATATTACATGTTTTACCATTAATAAAAATGTTAGAGACTCAAGTCCTATACCCTTTCTATTCAATTATTAGTGATTTGAATGTGTAAATGTCTTACTTAAATAGTATATTAGTTAAGAATCGTCTAACAATTTTTATTAAAATACACCATCACAATACAATACAATACAACATTTCCGTCCAATTCTTTTTGGCCAGGAACGCCGATTTTCTTGTATTCGGCACCATGAAATAATGATTTTGAACGTGCTTTGAATGCCTTGGAACCGGCAACGATCGTTTTATACTCTTCACCGTCAATTATTTCCTTAACATCCCCATAAGCATATTCCGCACTGAATTTAATGTGAAGTAAGCCCTCCCTTTGCATTTAGGGATATTCCAACAAACAAAAGTAGTTTCGTTCCAAATCTGAAGAAACTCAAATTGACGAGGTTCTATTTTAAGGAACCAGTTCAGTTCAATGTTACTACCAGATATCTTCCATTTACCAAAATGACTTTTCCTTCTTTCTTCATACTACCGCTCATTTTTCAGAAAATTTAAAATAACCTCTTGTAGACATCATACCGAAGAGGTTATTTATCAAACTTTATTATAAATTATCAGTCTTTATTTTAAATAATCGAACTTTGTTTTAAACACCATTCGCAACCTCATCCGTATCATCAATATGAATTAAATCGCCATCTTCCACATCTTCTAATTTTAATGCCTTATGGCAACAATTCACCATTGGAAATCAATCGTTTATAAGCCAGCGCCTTATCCAAATCTTTAACCGTCTGAATATTTTCCGGTGTCACTCGGTTACCTCGAATGGCATCCAGGATACTTAGACACCTCAAAAATCGCCTTTTGTTCAGCCATAGTTTTTTTTACTTCTTCTTCAATTTCGGCAAAGTCCACAGACACTTTTTTAGGTTTAACTTTTTCTATATGTACAATCGGTTTGTAATCGAACCTCATTGTGTATATAGATAATAAAGTTGTTCAATTTTGCTCTTGAAAATGCTTCAATTACCTAAAGATAGATTTGATATGTGGTATTAAACGACTTTATTGTAAATCAAACAACTTTATTGTCACTGCACACAAAATCCTCGGCCTTCTTTAATCCACTTCTCAATTTTAGATGTTCTTTTTCTTTTGGACATAAAAAAACACCCCTTTGGATCATAACCAAAGGGGTGTAGCTTCGCAATTTTCAAATCTACAAAACATACATTGCATTCATTCCAACTTACTCAACCGTTACACTTTTCGCAAGGTTACGTGGTTTATCCACGTCACATTCGCGGTGCAAGGCAGCGTAGTAAGCAATGAGCTGCAGCGGGATAACAGAGATAAGGGGTGTTAATAGTTCATTCACTTCCGGGATGACGAAACGGTCATCCTCTTCTTCCAGACCCTTCATGGAAATGATGCAAGGGTTGGCGCCGCGGGCAACCACTTCTTTGACATTTCCACGGATGCTTAGGTTGACGCCTGCTTGAGTGGCAAGGGCTATGACAGGTGTACCTTCTTCAATCAAGGCGATCGTTCCGTGTTTAAGCTCTCCTCCAGCAAAGCCTTCTGCCTGGATGTATGATATCTCCTTCAGCTTAAGGGCCCCTTCAAGAACAACATAGTAGTCAAGGGAACGGCCAATGAAGAAGCAGTTTCTTGTAACGGACAAATATTCACGGGCAATGGCTTCCATCTCTTCTTTCGAATCACAGAGGGCTTCCATTGCTGTCGCAACGATTCCAAGCTCTTTTACAAGGTCGAAATCATACTCCATTTTACGGAATTGGCCAGTTACATTTGCTAATATGGACAGGACTGCCACTTGAGCTGTGTAAGCCTTTGTAGAGGCCACGGCTATTTCAGGTCCAGCATGCAGCAAGAGCGTATAATCCGCTTCACGTGACAATGTAGAGCCCGGTACGTTGGTGATGGTCAGGGCTTTATGACCAAGCGCTTTGATGGACACTAATACGGCACGGCTATCTGCAGTTTCACCACTTTGTGAAATGAAGATGAATAACGGTTTTTTCGATAATAACGGCATATTGTAAGTGAATTCCGATGCCACATGGACCTCAACCGGAATTTCAGTCATTTTTTCGATGAACTGCTTACCAATCAATCCTGCATGATAGCTGGTTCCGCAAGCGATGATATAAATTCGGTCAGCCTCACTTACCGCTTCAGTAATGCTATAATCGATTGCCAGTTTACCTTCTTCATTTTGGTATGCTTGAATGATTTTACGAATGACAGCTGGCTGCTCGTCGACTTCTTTAAGCATATAGTGAGGATACGTACCTTTTTCAATATCACTTGCATCCAGTTCAGCAGTATATGGAGCTCGCATAACTTCTTCGTTGGAAAGGTTCTTAATCGTTACCTTTTCACTTGTCACGATAACCATTTCTTTATCCATCAGTTCAAGGAATTGATCTGTGACTTGCAACATGGCCATTGCATCTGAAGCGATAACGTTAAAATCATTTCCCACACCGATCAGCAGCGGGCTTTTATTTTTTGCGACAAAAATGGTTTCATCATTTTCAGCATCCAAAAGGGCAATGGCATATGAGCCTTCTAATAGAGTGAGTGTTTGACGGAACGCCTCTTCCACTTCCATACCATCGTTTACGAACTTCTCAATGAGTTGAACGATGACTTCCGTATCCGTTTCGCTTTTAAAGGCAACATCCTTCAAATATTCACGTTTTAGAATCGCATAGTTTTCAATGACCCCATTATGAACTAGAGTCAAGCGACCTGAATTACTTTGGTGAGGATGAGCATTCTCACGGCTTGGCACACCATGGGTGGCCCAGCGTGTATGTCCTATTCCAGTATATGCAATAGTGTTATCATCCACGGCTCCGCGTAAGTCCGCGATTCGTCCCTTTTCCTTGAAGATTGTCACGCCTGCATCATTTTTCACAGCAATCCCTGAAGAGTCATATCCGCGGTATTCAAGTTTTTCAAGACCCTTTAATAAAATTTCCTTTGCATCATTAAGTCCAATATATCCAACAATTCCACACATAATTTCTGTTCCTCCAACCGATTCGAGGGAACAGGAATGCACGGGGGCATCCCTGCCCCCTCATCTCTAATATATTTTTATAAAGGAAATGCCCTAAAGCACTTTTTCCCATTGTACATTTCCGATCCTTTGTGCAGTAAGTTGCCCTACTGTTTTAAGATTGGAATTACTGCGGCTGTGCACTTCAGCCGGGAGGTATCCGCCGATCATTCGATAAACCTCCTCCTCGTCAACTAAGCCTTTCTCGACCAGACTTAGTTCAGGCGCTTTTGTAAATCTGTTTCTCCTTGCCTACCCTCCTTTTTAAAAACAACCATTTTAGAGAAAATGAGTTGTAAATCAGGATAATCATACCTTAAACAAGGGACATGGGTCAATTCTTTATTACCAAGACCTACGAAAAAGAACTTCTTTATAAAAATATGCATAAAAGGAAATTTCGTTCCTTTTATGCATTGGATTGGTTATTCGTTTATTCCCATTTCCGCTCTTACCACCGAGACGATGCGATCTACATAATTAGTGCATTCTTCAGCAGTCGGTGCTTCAGCCATAACACGGACTAGCGGTTCCGTACCGGATGGTCTCACCAAAATGCGACCGTTTCCGTTCATTTCCCCTTCGACTGCCTTAATGACTTCCTGTACCTTTTCATTATCAGTTACAGCATGCTTATCGGTAACTCTGACGTTGATGAGTGTCTGTGGATATTTCTTCATCTCGCCAGCGAGCTCTGATAAGGTTTTTTGGGTGTCACTCATGATGTTCACAAGCTGTAAGCCCGTCAATAAGCCATCTCCTGTGGTGTTATAGTCCAGGAAGATGATATGTCCGGATTGTTCGCCGCCAAGGTTATAGCCGCCTTTTCGCATCTCTTCCACCACATAGCGATCCCCCACTGCCGTTTGGGCGCTTTGTATACCGTGCTCTTCAAGACCTTTATAAAAACCAAGGTTGCTCATGATCGTAGAAACCACTGTTCCCTGTTTCAAACGATTATTTTCTTTCAAGTATTTCGCACATATATACATGATTTGGTCGCCGTCCACTATATTTCCTTTTTCATCTATGGCAATGACGCGGTCTCCGTCACCATCGAAAGCAAGTCCAACATCCGCACCTTTTTCTTTTAAGAATTCAGCAAGTGCTTCAGGGTGGGTGGAACCTACCTTGTCATTGATGTTCAAGCCATTGGGCGATGCCCCCATTGTAGAGATGTCTGCATCAAGATCCGCAAACAAATGCATGGCCAAGGCTGATGTCGCCCCATGTGCACAATCGAGCGCAACATGAATGCCTGTAAAGTCTTCATCCACTGATTGTTTCAAGTACTGGAGATACTTTTGCCCACCTTCGAAATAATCGTTCAAATGGCCTAAATCTCCGCCAACCGGGCGTGGAAGTTCATCCTTTTCCAAATCTAACAATGTTTCAATTTCCTCTTCTTGATCATCGGATAGCTTAAAACCATCCGGTCCAAAGAATTTAATGCCATTATCCTCTACCGGATTATGCGAAGCGGAAATCATGACACCTGCTTCGGCACTTAAGGCCTTTGTTAAATAGGCAACTCCCGGTGTCGAAATTACACCCAGGCGCATCACTTCAGCCCCAATGGATAATAGACCGGCAACAAGTGCACCTTCCAGCATTTCACCTGAAATTCGTGTATCGCGCCCTATGAGCACTTTGGGTTTTTCTGTATTTCTAGTAAGAACGTAGCCACCAAATCGGCCCAGTTTAAATGCCAACTCCGGTGTTAATTCACTATTCGCTATACCCCTTACTCCGTCTGTTCCAAAATATTTACCCATCTTTATCGCTCCTTCTTCGAATCGTTACTGAATTAAATGATGTTAAAGGAAGGTTATGTCTCTTCGGCTTTTGGAGTAATGGTGACCGAAACCGTTTCAGAATCCAGCTCCCAGTCCACTCCCTCAGGCACGTTTACCACCAGTTCTACATCATGCGTACCTTCATCTAAATTACTCACATCTACTGTAAGATTAATGTCGTCTTTAGTTATTTTCTTCAAGTCATCCGCCTCACCAAGCAAGGTGATGCTTGTTACATCGGATTCCAATTCGGCATCTTTGTCATCCTGTATGCCCACAGGAACTATTTTTATATTGCTGAATGTTTTAGACTCAATGGCAGCCGGTTCATCTTCTTCGACTACTTGCTCTTTTTCTTCTTGTTTTGGTTCAGTTTCTGGTTCTTCCTCTTCTTCAACTGGCTCTGCAGTCACTTCATCTTCATCTACATCCACTTTCTCTGTACGAATCTTGACCTTTGCCTTACCCAAGGACATTTTTTGTACATTTTCCGGTTTAGTAAGATCGAGTTCCAATTCTGTATCACCATCAATTTTCGAGATATTTACAGGAAGATTTATTTCACTTATATCCCCAAGGCTCGTTTCTGACCCAAATAAGGTGACCTCTTTTGGATCGACACTTATACTCTTGATCCTGATGCCATCCTTTGCCTTCCCAGTTTGCTTTGGTGTTATAGACACCGTTTTGGAAGGAATGCTCACTTTTAAGGAAACGGCAACTGAAGCGGGCTCGATCGTCACGTCCAACTTATTCAAGTCCCTGTCCAGGGCTTTAACGGTTGCCTTGCCGTTCACCGTTTCGTTAAGTCCCTTACTTATTTCAAGGTTTGCCTTTACATAGGAAATTTGTTCAATCGCATCTTTAGCACCCGTAATTTTGACAGTTTTTGGGCTAACTGTTGGTTGACCGGCAGTATATCCCTCTTCAAGTAAAGAGCTATTATACTCGGCTTCAACGGAGAATTCCTTCGTCACCCGTTCCTGAACGTTGACTTCCGCATATTCCGGATCGATCGTCGCCACTAACTTTTCATTCAACTCACTTATTTTAAATGTGACGGTTCTGTCCCCCATTGAGATTGCAGGATCAGAAAGGTCTACATACACTTTAAAGTCCCTTTGGTTTTTCGCATTTATCAATAGGCTTTTTGCTCCCTTTAGAGTAACATCAACCGTTTCCGGCACTCCGCTGACCACTAGATTCTCACGGTCATAGTACACTTCAACCGGTACATTTTCGATGGTCTCCGTACTGATTTCAGGGGCCGTCGATAAACCAAGGGATTTTTTATCCGACTCCATCTCAAAGTTAATGGAAATGAACAAAAGTGCTGCCAAGGCAAAAGCTACGATTCTCATAAACCAAGCGCTATTGGTGTATTTATCCATTCTTTTTCCCCCTCCAGTTAAAGATGCTTGAGGAAGTTGATTTGATGTTTTCCACTACCAGTTCACTTGTAAGCATGGCCCTAAATGATTCTTGATTCAAATCCCGGTAAAGTTCCCCGTTTTTAGTGACGGATATCCCTCCCGTTTCTTCTGAAACGACAATCGTAAGACTATCCGTAACTTCACTCATGCCTATGGCTGCCCTATGCCGTGTGCCAAGCTCCTTTGATATGAATGGACTCTCTGATAATGGCAAGTAGCAAGCTGCAGCCGCCACCTGGTTATTTTGTAAAATAACTGCGCCATCATGGAGCGGCGTATTAGGGATGAAAATATTAATGAGCAGTTCTGAAGAAATATAGGATTTTAGGGGTATTCCCGTTTCAACATAATCCCCCAGCTCTGTACCCTTCTCTATCGTAATCAAGGCCCCAATCCGCCTTTTTGCCATATAAGTGGACGCCTTTAGGATTTCTTCGACTAAACGCTCTTGCTGATTCTCTTCTGGAACGGTGCCCCTTGCAAAGAGCTTCCCGCGTCCTAATTGTTCTAGTGCCCTTCTCAGTTCAGGTTGAAAAATGACGAGAATCGCCAATACTCCCCAATTCATGACTTGTGCCATTAACCATCCGAGTGTATTGAAACCAAACAGGTTGCTTAAGCTTTTTACAATGACAATTACAAAAATTCCTTTTAGCAGCTGAATAGCCTTCGTGCCTCGAATAATAGTTAACAATTTATATATCACAAACCATACAAGGAGAATATCAATGAAATTTACTACATAGTCCCAAACAGTCAAATTGGTTAAAGACATGTTGTTTCCTCCAGTCAGTATTACTCCAAATACCAATTACAATCTTTATACGATAACCTTAATAGTATACCATTTTTTAAATGATACATCTAAAAACTAGTGTGGTAAATTTACATGGCAAGAACGAACCATGCAAAATGGTTCCCTTCCCTTAAAAAAATAAAGCTGAGCGAAGTCACCGTATATGAAAACGATGCTCTCCTCCCAGCTCTATTCCTTATTCATTTTTTTCCTCTTTAGCAGGAACCAACGAGGTTGCAGTATCCTTTACTTTATACCACATCCACTCAAAAGCTTGGTCAATAACATGGATGCTCCCAGTCACATTCCCTGCCTTAGACATATATTTATGCCCATTTATGACTGTCACATCTCCCTCTACTTCACCATCTATTTGAATGTTGCCATTTTGAACTACCACATCACCCTTGATTGTCTCACCCGCAGGCACAATCACCGTTTCACCTGCGACCACTAAGTTAGGCTGCTTTGATACTGAAAAATGTTCGTCCTGATTATAAGTGGAAAAAACAGATCCTGTCATCAATATGATGAACATCGCTGCCGCTGTCATGAAGGGATGGCTTTTGAACCAACGTTTGGCGCCCGTTGTTTTCGTTTCCTTTGGCAATTGAGCCATAACCTTTGCTGTAAAGTCATCCGGTGCCTTAATATGGGAAGTGCTTTGTACAAGAGCGACCGCCTTTTTCATTTCATGAAAGTAATTCCGGCATTCAGCACAGTTGTGCAAGTGCTCCCGTAAAACTTCTTTATGCTCCGGTTTGATGTCCTCATCTAAATAATCATGCATATATTCAATGATTTCCTCATGGCAGTTCATTTTTCTCACCTTCTTTTTATAAATGGCGTAGTTGTTTACGCAAGGCTTCCCGACCACGATGTATTCTCGTCTTAACCGTACCGACTGGCAAATCTAATATTTCACTGATTTCCTTTAAAGATAACTCTTCAATATACTTCAATACGATAACCGATCGGTATTTCTCGGGCAATTTCATTATTTCCACTTGAATGGTTTCCTGTAGTTCTAAAGATTCAACTTCTTCCTCGGGTTTCGCCATATCTGATGCTATTTGGGAATACATATTCAATCCCTCTGTCCCTGCCACCTCTGCATCTAGATAGTAATCCGGCTTTTTCTTGCGAAGGCGGTCAATACAAAGATTGGTCGCAATCCGATATAACCATGTAGAAAATTTCATTTGTATATTGAAACTACGAATATTCACGAAGGCCCTTACAAAGGCCTCTTGTGCCAAATCCTCTGCTTCTTGCCTGTTTCCGAGCATCCTGAAACATATCTGGAAAACTTTGTCCTTGTAAATTTCGACAATTTCCCCAAATGCATTATGGTCTCCCTTTAATACTTGATTAATTCTCTCTTTAATGAGTGCATCCATTTTCCGGTATTACCCCCGCTCATGCGGCTATACGATTACTACGAATCGTAAGCTAAAAGGTTTCAAAAATTTAATACATTAATTTTAACAAAGTTTTACATTTAATGTTTAAGAAAAAAAGAACAGGGCTATATAGTAAGAAATTGTAAAATTCGAGGGAGTGAATCTCTATATGACTGCTGAACAAATTTTAGACCATATTGAACAATACAGACAGAAGATGATGATTTTGGCTTCCCGTTCTTCGATGGTTGATAATGAAGTTATTGAAGTTAGCAGCAAACTGGATACTTTAATCAACGAATACCTCCATTTAACTAAAAATGGAGATCTCACACACCGACGTGCTCTTAAGTGAATATGGATATGGGATTGCAACCATCTATTTATAGATATGTTCATGTTACATACACCCTGGAAAATAAACCTACGTCTTCTAGCATATAAAAAACAGTAACCCATTACAAGCCGGTTACTGTTTCTTTTATTTTTTCAGTTATAATAACTTTTCTCCAAATAGCGAACCCATTAGAGCCACCGCAACGATTGCCGTTTTATTCCGCTCATCTAAAATGGGGTTCACTTCAACGAATTCAGCTGATGTAATCAAGTTGGCTTCAGCGAGCATTTCCATGGCCAAATGACTTTCCCGGTAACTTATGCCACCAATCACCGGTGTCCCCACTCCGGGAGCATCTGCTGGGTCAACTCCATCCAAATCCAATGAAAGATGGACACCATCCGTTCTTTCCCTTAAATAATCTATGCATTCTTCCATGACCTTTGTCATTCCCATACGATCGATCTCATGCATCGTAAATACTTTAATCCCTTTATCACGGATAAGTTCTTTTTCCCCTTCATCCAAAGACCTTGCCCCAATTATTACGATGTTTTCCGGTTTCACTTTTGGACCGGAACCATGGATATTGATTAGGTCCGGATGTCCAATTCCAATACTGACAGCTAAGGGCATTCCATGTATATTCCCCGATGGCGAGGTTTCTTCCGTATTTAAATCCCCATGTGCGTCATACCAAATCACACCTACATTTTCATAGTGCTTTGCGACTCCCGCCAGTGTTCCTATAGCTATTGAATGGTCTCCTCCCAATACAAGCGGGAAGGAACCACCTTCTATTATTTCATCAACCCTTGCAGCTAACAGGGCGTTACCCTTTGCAACAAGCGATAAGTTTTTCAGGTTGGTCCCAGGCTTATTTGCATTTTCAGGCCGTCCTACAATTATATCTCCTAAATCCTCTACTTCTATATTTAACTGTTCAAGACGCTCGAAAATATCTGCGCAGCGAATGGCACTAGGTCCCATATCCACGCCCCGCCTTGCTTGACCAAGGTCCATAGGCAATCCAATGACGGAAATTTTCTGAATAGACATATAATTCCCCCTTTCACCCATTTTATATCGTATATGCCAAGTGGTTCAACTCGACATTTCCATGTATAATGATGCAACCTTTTCATACCTAATACGCTTTTTTTATAAGACCTATGAAAAAAAACCTTTCTAGACATAGGTTAACCCAAAAATGCTTTTATACAAAAAAAAGTCTTAAACCATTTTGGCTTAAGACGTAAGTTTTGGTGTATGTAGTTGATGGTGGAGCCTAGCGGGATCGAACCGCTGACCTCCTGCGTGCAAGGCAGGCGCTCTCCCAGCTGAGCTAAGGCCCCTAAGGAATTTAAAATATATTAAGCGGAAGACGGGATTCGAACCCGCGACCCCAACCTTGGCAAGGTTGTATTCTACCACTGAACTACTTCCGCAAATGGCTGGGCTAGAAGGGATCGAACCTTCGCATGACGGAATCAAAATCCGTTGCCTTACCGCTTGGCTATAGCCCAATATATAATATGTAACAATTAATGTTCAACAAAATAAAAAGGTGGTAATCATATATTTCCCCATTAATGAGAATATATAACTGATCCACAGGATTTTATTAAAATGGTGGAGGGGGGCAGATTCGAACTGCCGAACCCGAAGGAGCGGATTTACAGTCCGCCGCGTTTAGCCACTTCGCTACCCCTCCGCAATATATGGTTGTAAATGGTGCCGGCAAGAGGACTTGAACCCCCAACCTACTGATTACAAGTCAGTTGCTCTACCAGTTGAGCTACACCGGCAAGTAAAGAATAAATGGTGGAGGATGACGGGATCGAACCGCCGACCCTCTGCTTGTAAGGCAGATGCTCTCCCAGCTGAGCTAATCCTCCGGATTAATGAATTAAGAATGGTGACCCGTACGGGATTCGAACCCGTGTTACCGCCGTGAAAGGGCGGTGTCTTAACCGCTTGACCAACGGGCCGGACTATTTTGTGTACATAGATAGATTGGGAAGCTCCCAAGCGGATTCGAACCGCTGACCTCTTCCTTACCATGGAAGTGCTCTACCTACTGAGCTATGGAAGCATATGGCTCCGCAGGTAGGACTCGAACCTACGACCGTTCGGTTAACAGCCGAATGCTCTACCACTGAGCTACTGCGGAATAATATAATGTTTCCTAAAACCCATTTAAAGATTTAAATGAATTGCTTGGCGGCGTCCTACTCTCACAGGGGGAAACCCCCAACTACCATCGGCGCTGAAGAGCTTAACTGCCGTGTTCGGAATGGGAACGGGTGTGACCTCTTCGCTATCGCCACCAAACAATAAAGGAACGTTGTTCCTTCAAAACTAGATAATAAGAAGGTATTTCATTTTTTAAAAAGCGTTGGTTAAGTCCTCGATCTATTAGTATCAGTCAGCTCCACATGTCGCCACGCTTCCACCTCTGACCTATCAACCTGATCATCTTTCAGGGATCTTACTAGCTTGCGCCATGGGAAATCTCATCTTGAGGGGGGCTTCATGCTTAGATGCTTTCAGCACTTATCCCGTCCGCACGTAGCTACCCAGCTATGCCTTTGGCAAGACAACTGGTACACCAGCGGTGCGTCCATCCCGGTCCTCTCGTACTAAGGACAGCTCCTCTCAAATTTCCTGCGCCCGCGACGGATAGGGACCGAACTGTCTCACGACGTTCTGAACCCAGCTCGCGTACCGCTTTAATGGGCGAACAGCCCAACCCTTGGGACCGACTACAGCCCCAGGATGCGATGAGCCGACATCGAGGTGCCAAACCTCCCCGTCGATGTGGACTCTTGGGGGAGATAAGCCTGTTATCCCCGGGGTAGCTTTTATCCGTTGAGCGATGGCCCTTCCATGCGGAACCACCGGATCACTAAGCCCGACTTTCGTCCCTGCTCGACTTGTAGGTCTCGCAGTCAAGCTCCCTTGTGCCTTTACACTCTACGAATGATTTCCAACCATTCTGAGGGAACCTTTGGGCGCCTCCGTTACTCTTTAGGAGGCGACCGCCCCAGTCAAACTGCCCACCTGACACTGTCTCCCACCCCGATAAGGGGCGCGGGTTAGAATTTCAATACAGCCAGGGTAGTATCCCACCAACGCCTCCACCGAAGCTAGCGCTCCGGCTTCTCAGGCTCCTACCTATCCTGTACAAGCTGTACCAAAATTCAATATCAGGCTGCAGTAAAGCTCCACGGGGTCTTTCCGTCCTGTCGCGGGTAACCTGCATCTTCACAGGTACTATAATTTCACCGAGTCTCTCGTTGAGACAGTGCCCAGATCGTTACACCTTTCGTGCGGGTCGGAACTTACCCGACAAGGAATTTCGCTACCTTAGGACCGTTATAGTTACGGCCGCCGTTTACTGGGGCTTCGGTTCAAAGCTTCGCTTGCGCTAACCTCTCCCCTTAACCTTCCAGCACCGGGCAGGTGTCAGCCCCTATACTTCGCCTTGCGGCTTCGCAGAGACCTGTGTTTTTGCTAAACAGTCGCCTGGGCCTATTCACTGCGGCTTTTCCGGGCTATTCACCCTAAAAAGCACCCCTTCTCCCGAAGTTACGGGGTCATTTTGCCGAGTTCCTTAACGAGAGTTCTCTCGCACACCTTAGGATTCTCTCCTCGCCTACCTGTGTCGGTTTGCGGTACGGGCACCTTACATCTCACTAGAGGCTTTTCTTGGCAGCGTGGAATCAGGAACTTCGGTACTATATTTCCCTCGCCATCACAGCTCCGCCTTAATGGAAACGGGATTTGCCTCGTTTCCGGCCTAACTGCTTGGACGCGCATATCCAACAGCGCGCTTACCCTATCCTTCTGCGTCCCCCCATCGTTCAAACGATGTATAGGTGGTACAGGAATATCAACCTGTTGTCCATCGCCTACGCCTTTCGGCCTCGGCTTAGGTCCCGACTAACCCTGAGCGGACGAGCCTTCCTCAGGAAACCTTAGGCATTCGGTGGAAGGGATTCTCACCCTTCTTTCGCTACTCATACCGGCATTCTCACTTCTAAGCGCTCCACCAGTCCTTCCGGTCTGACTTCAACGCCCTTAGAACGCTCTCCTACCATCGACACCTAATGGTGTCAATCCACAGCTTCGGTGATACGTTTAGCCCCGGTACATTTTCGGCGCGGAGTCACTCGACCAGTGAGCTATTACGCACTCTTTAAATGGTGGCTGCTTCTGAGCCAACATCCTGGTTGTCTAAGCAACTCCACATCCTTTTCCACTTAACGTATACTTTGGGACCTTAGCTGGTGGTCTGGGCTGTTTCCCTTTCGACTACGGATCTTATCACTCGCAGTCTGACTCCCAAGAATAAGTATTTGGCATTCGGAGTTTGACTGAATTCGGTAACCCGTTGGGGGCCCCTAGTCCAATCAGTGCTCTACCTCCAATACTCTCATCTTGAGGCTAGCCCTAAAGCTATTTCGGAGAGAACCAGCTATCTCCAGGTTCGATTGGAATTTCTCCGCTACCCACACCTCATCCCCGCACTTTTCAACGTGCGTGGGTTCGGGCCTCCATTCAGTGTTACCTGAACTTCACCCTGGACATGGGTAGATCACCTGGTTTCGGGTCTACGACCTCATACTCATTCGCCCTATTCAGACTCGCTTTCGCTGCGGCTCCGTCTTATCAACTTAACCTCGCATGAAATCGTAACTCGCCGGTTCATTCTACAAAAGGCACGCCATTACCCATTAACGGGCTTTGACTACTTGTAGGCACACGGTTTCAGGATCTATTTCACTCCCCTTCCGGGGTGCTTTTCACCTTTCCCTCACGGTACTGGTTCACTATCGGTCACTAGGGAGTATTTAGCCTTGGGAGATGGTCCTCCCTGCTTCCGACGGGATTTCTCGTGTCCCGCCGTACTCAGGATCCACTCAGGAGGGAACGAAGTTTCAACTACAGGGTTTTTACCTTCTTTGACGGACCTTTCCAGATCACTTCATTTACCCCGTTCCTTTGTAACTCCATGTTGAGTGTCCTACAACCCCAAGAGGCAAGCCTCTTGGTTTGGGCTAATTCCGTTTCGCTCGCCGCTACTCAGGAAATCGCATTTGCTTTCTCTTCCTCCGGGTACTTAGATGTTTCAGTTCCCCGGGTCTGCCTTCAGTACCCTATGTATTCAGGTAAAGATACTGTTCCATTACGAACAGTGGGTTTCCCCATTCGGAAATCTCCGGATCAAAGCTTACTTACAGCTCCCCGAAGCATATCGGTGTTAGTCCCGTCCTTCATCGGCTCCTAGTGCCAAGGCATCCACCGTGCGCCCTTTCTAACTTAACCGTTAAAAAGATCTTACAGATGCTTTGAAAAAAATTAATTGCCTTCTATCTATTATCTAGTTTTCAAGGAACAAAGCAGAAAGAATCCATCACATCGTGATGTTTTTCTTCCCTATCTGAATGAATTACTCATTCAAAACTGAACAAAACAAAAGCGCTCTCGTAATTATCCTTAGAAAGGAGGTGATCCAGCCGCACCTTCCGATACGGCTACCTTGTTACGACTTCACCCCAATCATCTGTCCCACCTTAGGCGGCTGGCTCCATAAAGGTTACCTCACCGACTTCGGGTGTTACAAACTCTCGTGGTGTGACGGGCGGTGTGTACAAGGCCCGGGAACGTATTCACCGCGGCATGCTGATCCGCGATTACTAGCGATTCCGGCTTCATGTAGGCGAGTTGCAGCCTACAATCCGAACTGAGAATGGCTTTATGGGATTCGCTTACCTTCGCAGGTTTGCAGCCCTTTGTACCATCCATTGTAGCACGTGTGTAGCCCAGGTCATAAGGGGCATGATGATTTGACGTCATCCCCACCTTCCTCCGGTTTGTCACCGGCAGTCACCTTAGAGTGCCCAACTGAATGCTGGCAACTAAGATCAAGGGTTGCGCTCGTTGCGGGACTTAACCCAACATCTCACGACACGAGCTGACGACAACCATGCACCACCTGTCACTCTGTCCCCCGAAGGGGAAAGCCCTATCTCTAGGGTTGTCAGAGGATGTCAAGACCTGGTAAGGTTCTTCGCGTTGCTTCGAATTAAACCACATGCTCCACCGCTTGTGCGGGCCCCCGTCAATTCCTTTGAGTTTCAGCCTTGCGGCCGTACTCCCCAGGCGGAGTGCTTAATGCGTTAGCTGCAGCACTAAAGGGCGGAAACCCTCTAACACTTAGCACTCATCGTTTACGGCGTGGACTACCAGGGTATCTAATCCTGTTTGCTCCCCACGCTTTCGCGCCTCAGTGTCAGTTACAGACCAGAAAGTCGCCTTCGCCACTGGTGTTCCTCCAAATCTCTACGCATTTCACCGCTACACTTGGAATTCCACTTTCCTCTTCTGCACTCAAGTTCCCCAGTTTCCAATGACCCTCCACGGTTGAGCCGTGGGCTTTCACATCAGACTTAAGGAACCACCTGCGCGCGCTTTACGCCCAATAATTCCGGACAACGCTTGCCACCTACGTATTACCGCGGCTGCTGGCACGTAGTTAGCCGTGGCTTTCTGGTTAGGTACCGTCAAGGTACCAGCAGTTACTCTGGTACTTGTTCTTCCCTAACAACAGAACTTTACGACCCGAAGGCCTTCTTCGTTCACGCGGCGTTGCTCCGTCAGACTTTCGTCCATTGCGGAAGATTCCCTACTGCTGCCTCCCGTAGGAGTCTGGGCCGTGTCTCAGTCCCAGTGTGGCCGATCACCCTCTCAGGTCGGCTACGCATCGTCGCCTTGGTGAGCCATTACCTCACCAACTAGCTAATGCGCCGCGGGCCCATCTATAAGTGACAGCCGAAACCGTCTTTCCATCTTCTCTCATGCGAGAAAAGAACGTATCCGGTATTAGCTCCGGTTTCCCGAAGTTATCCCAGTCTTATAGGCAGGTTGCCCACGTGTTACTCACCCGTCCGCCGCTAATCTCAGGGAGCAAGCTCCCATCGATTCGCTCGACTTGCATGTATTAGGCACGCCGCCAGCGTTCGTCCTGAGCCAGGATCAAACTCTCCGAAGAAATGTTTGACTTGCTCATTTTGCTTTTTTGATAGTGTGTGCTCACTTAAAATTTAACGTTGGCGCTTTGTTTTGTTCAGTTTTCAAAGAGCAATTTTTTTCGCCATCTCTCTTAGCGACTTTAATATCTTAACATCTTATTACCACTTCGTCAATAACTTTTTTAAAAAGTTTTTTTCGCTTTTTTCAAAAGCTATTACTACGTTGCAGCAACTTTTATAATATACCAGCGTATAAATCAATAGTCAATAGATTTTTTGAATATATTTCACTTTTAATTATCATGACTGATTCCCCTTGGATAAGTTCGTTTTCACCCTCATATATATAAGGCATTCCTCCTCGGTGCTCACCCTTTTAAACAGTCTGAAAAGGATGTTATATTTCTCGTTTATTGCCCTTTTGACTAAGTGATCAATTCTGTCATCCTGTAAATCGAATAGTATTTCATCCATCTCTCTTTTTAACAGATACTCCAATTCCATCTTCTCCTTGTCATTAATCAATAAACCGAGCATGATTCACACCTCCACCAGATATCTTTCCCCATTCCCTTCAATTTTATGAATTTCCAACTGATTTTTTTTGCATAACAATAATCCTTGCGCATAAATTTGAAGACAAGAGTCTTTTGGACAAGGGGATGGATTAATGAAATTTTTCATGGTGCTTCATGCAAAGAACATCAAATTTTATTCGTTAATTTTACTTACGGCACTTTTTACCGCTTGGTTCCTTTTTGTACAAAACATTCTTCATGCCCCTGTTTTTTCTACAGAAGATGGACCAAAAGCGGTTTATAAAGGGGAAAAGAATGTCGCGATCACGTTCAATATTGGCTGGGGTGATGAGAAAGCCGCTCCGATAATAGAGACATTGAAAAGGGAAAAGGTTGAGTCTGCCACTTTTTTCCTTTCCGGCTCTTGGGCTGAGCGTCATCCGGACATAGTAGAGGAAATTGGGAAAGAAGGATATGAAATCGGTATGCTTGGTTACGATTATAAGGATTATTCCGAAATGGAAGATCAAGAAATCATCCGGGATATTTCTAAAGCTCAGGAAGCATTCAAAAAACTGAATGTAAAGAATATAGAACTTTTACGAGCGCCCACCGGTCACTTTGATAAACGCCTCTTAAAGATTAGCGAAAATTTCGGATATACAGTTGTTCATTGGAGTATCGATTCAAAGGATTGGACCAATCCAGGTGTGGATCGAATCGTTCAGAACATCACCAAGGCCCAAAAGGGTGATATCATCTTATTACATGCTTCAGACTCAGCAAAACAAACAAATAAGGCTTTGCCTGAATTAATAGGTGAACTTCGAGCAAAAAATTTAAATTTCGTTAATGTTTCAGAAATGATCTCCAATTCATCAGCCAGCAGTGAGGAAATCCGCTGACTGAAAAAACTGCGTACTATGTTCTCCATGAACTTTAGTACGCAGTTTTTATGTTGGCTTCCTTATGTATGGCCCACGTCTTACATATAGGTTAGCTGCTGCCTTTACCTAATTCGCCGGCCTTCATTTTCTTCCCCTTTGCTGGAGTTTGCATCCGTCCTCTTTTACTGGCCAACTCCTTTTGTGAACGTTCGATCAATTTGCTTAGGACCAATAATTGATATGCATTGCAGACCAGTAACGGAAACAGCATGAAGTAAAGCCAGCTTTCATCATCGGAACTTAGGACAGGTATCCACTCCAAAACCGTGACTACGACCATGAAAAACAAGGCCGGTATAAACGATTGTTTATTCGTTTGTTTCATTTTGAAATAAGCTGTAATAAGTCCTGCAGCCAATACAACCAACGCCAGGACGATGTATGAACTAATCCCCTCACCTGAACCAAAATTAAGATATCGCAGATACACCAAATCAAATACAACAAAAAGAATGAGTACAATTTGAACGGCATTCCATAAGGAAGCGCTTTTAAATATTCCCAGACCGAAACGATGTATCGTTAAATAGGCAAAAAAGCCGGCTTGGCTTATGACACTGAAAATTAATCCAACACCGAATAACCAAATAAACGTTGATAGGATGGCACTGACTTCAAAAGAAGAAAAATAAGGCTTAAACTCACTCCATCGAGCTAAGAACCCTACAACTCCGCCCGTTACACCACCGATAAGCAATGTTGTTAAAAACAATTTAACTAAATTACGGCTGTTCATTGTTTTCCTCCATAAAATTTCTATTTCATTTCCTTAATTGTACCAACCAAATTTGGAAAAATCCACTTATTCCACCAAGGAATAATATCGCCGATTGGAACCATATTAACAATAAGAAGGATGAAAGGGGCCCTGCGTATGAGAGTGGGAGTTGCTTTGCTTTTCACGTCATTCTTACTCGTTTGTTCCGGTTGTGCTCAAAATGGAGCAGGCGCAGATAAAATGGAGTATGAAGAGACAAAGAAAATGGTCGTCGATATCTTGAAAACAGATGATGGAAAAAAAGCCATCCAGGATATCATTTCCGATGATAAAACGAAAGCTGAACTTATTATGGACTCGGATGTCATTAAGAAATCCATTGAAGATATGATCACTTCAGATAAAGGGAAGGAATTTTGGAAAAAGACATTTAATGATCCTGAATTTGCCTCCGCTTACGCTAAAGCTTTAGAAGATGAACATAAAAAGGTATTGAAGGACTTAACTGCTGATCCTCAGTATCGTGGAATGATCATGGAAGTAATGAAAGAACCGGACATGGAAAAAGAAATGAATAAATTATTGAAAACCAAGGAAATGCGCTCCGTCTATAAAGAGCTGATCATAGAAACCATGGAGAGTCCTCTCGTTCAAGCGAAAATGCAAGAGAGATTGGATAAAGCAGCTACTAAAGCGGTAGAGAAGGAAAACAAGGATAAAAAGGAAAAGTAATGAAATAAGGCTGATTCCAATTGGAATCAGCCTTCATTTTATTGTAGCTTTTCAATGACCTTTTTAGCAATATCCTCGTATATCCTTCCAAGCCTATGGTCTGCTGCGTAAATGGAGGGAGCAAAGTCCTCTTCATTCCAATCTGGCTGTTGCAGGGGCAGTTGACCTAAAACTTCTGTACGAAGTTCTTCTGCCAGCTTCGCGCCGCCGCCTTTTCCGAATACATATTCTTTTTCACCGGTCGTTTTACTTTCGAAGAATGACATATTCTCAATGACACCTATGACTTCATGTTCTGTCTTGATGGCCATTGCACCAGCTCTTGCAGCAACGAAGGCTGCAGTCGGATGCGGTGTCGTAACAATGATTTCTTTACATGAAGGGAGCATCGTATGCACGTCCAATGCAACATCGCCTGTACCTGGTGGTAAGTCAAGGACTAAATAGTCCAATTCTCCCCATTCCACTTCATTAAAGAAACTGTTAAGCATCTTACCCAGCATCGGTCCTCTCCAGATGATAGGCGCGTTATCTTCTACAAAAAAGCCCATTGAAATAACTTGAACGCCAAACCGTTCTACAGGAATGATCTTTTCCCCACGAACAACCGGTCTTTTTGTTATCCCCATCATATCAGGTACACTGAATCCATAAATATCGGCATCAACCAGTCCGACCTTTTTACCTAAACGGGCAAGTGAAGTAGCGAAATTCACTGAAATCGTAGATTTTCCCACTCCGCCTTTACCACTGGCGATCGCGATGAATTGTGTCTTGTTATTAGGTCCAAGCAAACCTTGGTCCGCTTCACCCTGCGGAATGCTTTCACGGTGCTTAGCCAACTCACCTTCAGAAAGTTCCGTGAAACGGATGCCTACAGATTCCGCTCCGTTCGTTTTCAGCAAGTCCACCACTTCTGATTGCATTTGCATTTGCTCGGCAGTCCCAGTTTTCGCAATCGCAAGTTTAACGCTTACATGATTCTTTTCAGGCTTTATTTTTATTTCTATAATTCCATTTGTCTCTTCAAGGTTTTTATGTAAAAAAGGGTCTTTAAGATCCTTCAATAAATTCAGTACTTTCTCTTCTGTTAACAAGTCGAGCACCCCTTTGAATTCGTTTTTTTTTCCCATTTTTCAGTATAACATATTACCGAAATAAAGCTTATTATCTGTCCTGTATTCGTAACCGATTATTTCCCATAGTAAAAAGGCCTTGTACTTTACAAGACCCAGACGTCACTCTTCATCCGATAGTTTTTCCTCTGTAAAGTAACGTAAAATGCCCATATAAATCGAACTGGCAACCTTTTCTTGATACCCATCACTGATAAGGCGTTCCCTTTCCTCAGTATTGGAAAGAAAGCCAATTTCCACAAGCGCTCCCGGTTTTTTAGCATAATTCATCAAATACACATTATTGATCGTTTTTGCATCACGCTTTGTATTTTCCAGGTTTCTAATGATTTCAGTCTGAATGAATTTTGCTACCTGTTCATTTTCCTCAAACCTGTTTGTATAAAAGGTTTGGGCTCCTTTCGATGACGCTGATGGAAAAGAGTTCAAATGAATGCTTAAGAATAAGTCCGCTTCCGAATCATTGATCATTTCAACCCGATTCCGTAAGTCTTCCTGTTTGCGCTGGCGGATCCCCTTTGTATTACCCTGTGCCAAATCCTCATCCTTCTCACGGGTCATGATGACAAGGGCACCCTGTTCCTGTAAATAGTCCCTGACCTTCAATGAAACGGAAAGGGCAATTTCCTTTTCCATTACCTTTTGTACATTTGCCCCTCCGTCCATCCCTCCATGACCAGCATCCAGTATGATTACCTTACCTGCCAACGGAAGGTTCCAAGAGTCCCAAGAATCATCTTCAACAAATTTAAAAGTCACAATTAAAAAAAGGACAAACAATCCCATAGCGATTCCTGTATATTTCAGCTTTTTGCGCATGACCGTTCCCCTTCCATGATCCCTCTATTAAAAAGTATGGGACAAACCATGGAATTAGAACAAGGAACGAGTGATTTTTGCCTTCTTAATGCAGTTTCATTTTATATCGTTTTTCACCAGTCTTAAAGCCGTCCAGCCACCACTCTCCCACAAACCCCTCACAGCAATAAAACAAACCTTCATCGAAAGCGTTATTTGCTGTAACTTCCCGCCAATACAAAATAAAGTTAAAAAGAGTATCGATCAAAAACTTTTCTTCCTTCCAGGACCTGGCCCTTACATCGTCTTCTGACTCACCGTAATAGCCAAACTTACTATAGTTCGCCCCTAATAAATAAGCCTCGATTGCAACATCAAAGTAGCCTTCTTCCAAGACATCCATCAAATCCTGTCCAAAGTAACGCTGGATTCTTCCCTTCATATCCTCGATAGAAAGATCCTTGAGCAATCTACGTTCGAACTTCAGTTGCCTTTCCCTTTGCATCTCCTGTAAACCTAATATCACAGCCATATTTCACCTCCGGGGCATTTCCCCATTTCCCAAATTATTTCCCAAGACATAATTTAGTTTTTGCGTTCTATTTTGAACCATTCATTTATTCTATTGGCAAAAAATAATGAGGATAAGTTCAGCAGGCGCAGGACGATGATCTAGTTTTATAAGAACACTGTTAAAAAGAAGACTGCCTGTACGGATTATAGAACAGAGATGTAAGCCGTTAAGAAGGAACCAGTATTACCTTTGAAATATGAAGCGATTCGCGCGTACCTAAAAACGCACCTCCTGGGTAACAAGGCATACGATTGAATATTCCGGAGTTTTCTCGCTTTTACACTTAGATCATTTGGACCGAAGAAACTTTCTCCCCCGATAACTTGCAACTCAGGCTGCTACCCGAGGCTGCCTTTGCCGACTTGGGTAGCTCACTTCGTATGTCTCTCTGGACATTGATCAATCCTAATTATTCATCATGCTTATCCATGTTTTGTTTCCTCTTCTTTCCCCCTTAGTAAAGAGTCGATTAGGATGACAAATGAATCACCTTTAACAAAACAGACGGATGTCATGGAGAAAGTAGAAAAATGATCAAATATATAAGCGTGAAAAAGTTTTAATCTTGGCATTAAGATTAAATAAAAAGGACATCCCTGATAAACGGATGTCCATGATATAACTTTTTATAATAGCGAAGTCATTTAATAGCTGCTTAATTAGCAGGTATCTTATTTTTAATTGTCCGGAATTCCCGGCGCAGTTTGTCATCAAACGGATACTTTTTTTGGTCGTAACATCAATCCCTATATCTGTCCGGCTCTTTTCTTTAAGCGGCCTACAAGCGGCACTACAATTATACCGGCTATTATGACCTGCATTACGTTACCAGGGACGGAGCCGAATGGCTGTATCCAGTTACCGTAAAGGATAACTTCAGCAAAATAATAGCCCACGATTTTTATGATCAACGCAACGGCAATGGCCAACGTGTATACATATTCTCTTTTGCCGGGTACCTTTTCGGATATGAGTCCTACTAAAAAGCCCATTGCACCTACTATGATGAATGTAAACGGTGCCCATGCTGCCCAACCAGATAAAAGATCGAATAGGGCCATTCCGAATGCTCCAGCTATGGCCCCTGTTTTTTTGCCGTAAACCAAGGCTGCTATAAAAAGAGGAACGTTACCCAGATGGATTAGGCCTCCGTTACCCATTATCGGGAGCTTGATGTTGATGAATGTCGCTACAATGGTTAATGCGATGAAAAGGGCATTGATGACTAAGGCCTTTGTTTTAGTTGTTTCTGTCGCTGAGAATGTTGAATTCATATGAAGTCCTCTTTCTTTTTTTTAGTATTATCATACTCCTAATCAGAAACTTAATAAATATGGATTTTACAAATAAACCTGTATTACATAAATAAACTCATCTTCCAACGAATGGAACGCAACTGTCTCCAACGCTGAAACGCCTTTACCGCGGCGTTTCATTTGCATTTGATGCTGGAAAGACGCATTCAGAATTCATGATGTGGTCTAATCTTTTACCGGGCCTAAAAAAGACACCGAACCATCAAGGACGACTATTAAAAACTGTGAAAATCTAAAACATCAGAACAAAACCCCGACATTAATGAAATTCAAAGTTGATTCAAACGAAAGTAGAATCAGTGCACTCTGTACATTAAATAAATTTGATTGGCAATATAATCTGAACTAAAATGAAGCCCCTGTCTTAACCACCATATTATAATGCCTACCAAGGAGGCTGTTTTAATATCAATGGCAACATAATCAGCAGGTAAATCCTTCTTGGAATTCTTCCTCCTTATTTCTACTAATTGCTTTAATAATGAAAACAATTGTTCCTCAAACTGATTCGTATTAAATAAAATAAGTAAATAATTTCGATGGATATATAAGTAATCAAGCAATTGTGTTAGCTGTTGTTTTTCTGATAAATCTTTTGCATGTATTAAAGCAACAATTTTATCAGAAAGCTCATTTAAAATCTCATCGGTGATTTGCGTTAGTAAATCTTGAATATCCTGGTAATGCAAGTAAAATGTTGTCCGATTTAATCCTGCATTGGCTGCGATTTTCTGAACCGTTAAATTTGAAATTGCGGGATCCTCGCATAAGAGAGCAATGACCGCATTTTTAAACATTTCTCTAGAACGAATTGTACGAGGATCTTCTTTTTTAGGTATAGACATTTTTAACTCCTTTATAGTTTTTTCTTTTACTTTCTCAACAGCATATATTTCTATGTCGATTAGTGAACATTTTCATGAAAACTGTTCATGGTAAGGAACATGTATTTTTGTTACCATCGATTTTATCGACACGATGTTGAGAATGCAAGACAAAAATAAAGGGGTTGTCGAAAGAAATGGACATAACAGAAGGAAATAAAAAAGTATTATTAATTGTATTGATTGCTGGCTGTTTTTTATCAACATTAAATCAGACTTTATTAAATGTTGCATTGAGTGGCTTAATGGACGTATTTCATGTAACGGCTGCAACTGTACAATGGTTATCAACAGGCTTTATGCTAGTAAACGGTGTTTTAGTACCAATTACTGCTTTTTTAATGAAACGGTTTACAACAAGGCAGCTATTTATTAGCTCAATGTTTTTTTTGCTCATCGGATCGGTAATTTGTGCATGTGCGATGAATTTTGGCATGCTTTTAACAGGAAGAATGATTCAAGCAATTGGTGCCGGGATTATTATGCCTCTAATGATGACAGTTATTTTATATTTATATCCTAGCGAAAAGCGTGGAAGTATTATGGGGACAATTGGCTTTGCGATGATTTTTGCTCCAGCCATCGCTCCTACATTATCTGGTTTTATCATTGAGTATGTTTCATGGAGATGGCTATTTATTGGGTTAATCCCATTTATATTAATTGTCATTGTTCTAGCGTTCAAATATTTAATGAATGTTGCGGAGACAACAAAAGCAAAATTAGATATCACAAGTGTCATTTTATCAACGATTGGTTTTGGCTGTATTTTATTTGGATTTAGTAGCGCAGGAAGCAAGGGGTGGGATAATCTCGTTGTCATAACTACAATTATCGTCGGAATAATCGTGACGACTCTATTCTGTATACGTCAAATGAAATCCAATGATCCATTATTAAATTTATCCGTATTTAAGTATAAAATTTTCACTCTCACATCATTCATCAATGTACTAATTACAATGATTATGTATGCGGATTTAATACTTTTACCAATTTACTTGCAGAATGGACGAGGTTTTACAGCATTTGAAGCAGGTTTGCTGTTATTACCTGGAGCTGTCATTAATGCCTTCTTATCCCCTATCACAGGTAAAATGTATGACAAATACGGTGCTAAACCACTCTTTATTACAGGTTTACTATTTATCATTGTTTCGATGTGGGGAGTCATTGATGTAAACGAATCAACAACCTATATGTATTTAATGGTTCGTACCATTATTTTACGAATTGGATTAAGCTTTATTACCATGCCTTTAAATACAGCAGGGTTAAATGCTTTACCACGAGAATTGGGTTCCCATGGTTCAGCTGTAAATAATACCATTCGCCAATTGTCAGGTGCTATCGGCACAGCAGTTGTCATCACAGTGTATACAATGCAAGCAACTTTACATGCCTCTGAGCTATCAGTGCAAAATGAAAACATTACAGCTATACGACTAGAGTCATTAGCTTCTATCTTTGGCTCAAGTGACGCCTATGTTTTTATGTTAATCTTATCTATTGTGGCGTTAATTTTTACATGTTTTATGCCTAAAAAAGCCACAATCAAAAAAAGTGAAAGTGAATCCCATAACTAAAATTATTAACAATGGAGTCTTTAAAATAAAGCATATCTGGGATATCCCAGATATGCTTTATTATTTTTAATATATTTCAGTCCCACACAATAAGGTTCATGGAGCATGATATGATCAAAATCTTTTTCCTGATAAAAAAAGACCCCCAACCAAAATGGTTGAGAGCCTTTGAAACGGTAATAGAATTAACGTTTTGAGAACTGAGGTGCACGACGTGCGCCTTTAAGACCGTATTTTTTACGTTCTTTCATACGTGGGTCACGAGTTAGTAAACCAGCAGTTTTAAGAGATGGACGGTATTCTGGATCAACTTGAAGCAATGCACGAGCGATACCGTGACGGATTGCTCCAGCTTGACCAGTGTATCCACCACCGCTAACGTTTACTAGAACGTCGTAATTTCCAGTAGTTTCCGTTGCAACTAGTGGTTGGTTAACAACTTCACGTAATGCTGCGAAAGGAATATATTCATTAATGTCACGACCGTTAATAACGATGCGACCTTCGCCTGGTACTAAACGTACACGAGCTACTGAGCTCTTACGGCGACCAGTACCATAATATTGAACTTGTGCCAAGATAGTAACCTCCTTAGTAATTATCCGCGTAATTCGTATACTTCTGGTTGTTGAGCAGCGTGAGGGTGCTCAGCTCCAGCGTATACGTGTAATTTTTTGTAGATTTGACGACCAAGAGAATTCTTTGGAAGCATACCTTTGATAGCAAGTTCAAGCATTCTCTCAGGGTAGTTTGTACGCATTTCAAGAGCAGTTCTAGTTTTAAGACCGCCTGGATGCATAGTGTGACGGTAATAAATTTTGTCAGTCAATTTTTTACCAGTCAAGTGGATTTTTTCAACATTGATTAGAATTACATGATCACCAGTGTCAATGTTAGGTGTAAAAGTTGGTTTATGTTTACCACGTAAGATGGATGCTACTTCAGTAGAAAGGCGACCCAAAGTTTTGCCTTCAGCGTCAATCACATACCATTTACGTTCTACTTCATTAGCTTTCGCCATAAATGTCGTACGCATGGTTAACCTCCTAAAAAACTTTTTAATTTTTTATATTTATTTTCAATCACAATAAACTTCCGGGGCTTATCGTGGGATTAAAATACATACCATATTATATTAACTTCTCCCAGATTCATTGTCAAGGGAATGTTACACTAGGATAAGTTGTCTATAAAATACTCTCTGCAACTCCATGAAAAGGTCAGTATAGCGCCAAACCGCTCCATTACTGATTTCTTCCCGTTTATCAGTTGTAAAAAAACTGGTATCACACGAGAAATATTTTTATTTGTAAAATACTTTCCATAAATACAAGCCTTGGGCTGGTGCTGTTTTCCCTGCAAAACTGCGGTCTTTTTTATCCAATATCCCGATCATATCCCGGGGTGCCATCTTCCCGCTGCCGACTTCCAGGAGTGTCCCAACCAAGATACGTACCATATTATACAGAAAACCTTCCCCAACGAAGCGAAAAACCATGACGCCATCGCTCTCTTCAAAATCGATTTCTTGAATGGTTCGAACTTTATCGACCACTTCCGTTTTTGCCGAACAAAAACTTGTAAAGTCATGTGTCCCTATCAAATAGGAAATGGCTTCCCTCATCGCCTTCCCATCTAATGGGTAGGGATAATGGTAGGCGTAATTACGTTGGAACGGATCCCGTAGATTGGATCGGGCTACGATATAACGGTACTCTTTCCCAGTCGTATGGAACCTCGCGTGAAAATCGTCAGGCACGATATCGACTTCCAAAACGACAATATCGGTCGGAAGAAGGGCGCTGAACGCCTTTACCCAATTTTCAGTAGGAAATGTAAGGGGCGATTCAAAGTGAATGACCTGCCCCTTTGCATGGACCCCTGAATCTGTCCTGCCTGAAGCAGTCACCTTTATAATTGAGCCTTTGTGCATTTGTGCTAAGACTGCCTCGAATTCACTTTGTATGGTTCGTTTCTCAGGCTGCACCTGATACCCAGCGAAACCCGTGCCGTCATACGCGATCACACATTTATATTTTGGCATAGTACTCTTCCTTAATATGAACGTAATAAAAATAACATGACCGTAAGAAGACCTATTGAGACCATTAAAAGGCTATCACTCGTCTTCCAGTCCAATTGGCGGTATTTCGTGCGGCCTTCCCCACCACGATATCCTCTTGATTCCATGGCAGTTGCCAATTCTTCTGCCCGTTTGAATGAACTCACAAATAAAGGAACAAGCAGCGGTACAATCGATTTAACCCTGTCCTTTACTGGACCAGATGAAAAGTCAACTCCCCTTGCAGTTTGAGCCTTCATGATTTTTTCCGTTTCCTCCATTAGCGTTGGAATGAACCGAAGGGCAATGGACATCATCAATGCTAGTTCGTGTACAGGCATTTTCCACTTTTTCAAGGGACCCAACAGCTCTTCCATTCCATCTGTAATGGATATCGGAGTTGTCGTCAATGTTAATAGTGACGTAACAAGGATTAGTAAAGTAAATCTTACGGATATGAACAAACCTTGAATCAAACCGCCTTCATAGATCTCGAACCAACCGTATTCAAAAAGCAATTCCCCTTCTTTCGTAAATAATATATGGAGAAGGAAAGTAAACACGATTAAGAAAAAGATAGGTTTTAACCCATTATAAAGATAGCGAAGGGGTATCTTCGAAAGGCTAATCAAAAGGATGGTGAATACCGCGAGTAAACCATAAGAAACGACATTATTCGCCAAAAAGATGACACAAACAAACAGAAACACAAGGAGTAATTTAGCCCTTGGATCCATCCTGTGTATCAGGGAGTCAGCAGGTACATAGCGCCCGATAATCATTTTATCCAGCATCAGCGGTTCCCCCGTTTCATGGCTTTATCTATTTCTATCGCTAAATCACCGATATTAAGACACGGTTGATCAAATCTAACCCCAAGTTCCTTCTGGAGCTTGAGCTGAAAACGTACCGTATCAGGTACATCCAGGCCAAGCTCAAGTAATTGTTCTGGCTCGGAGAAGATTTCCTGCGGAGTCCCTTTTTTGAACACCGTACCCTGGTGCATGATAATGATGTCATCCGCGTACTTTGCTGCATCCTCCATACTATGTGTCACTAGAATTGTAGAAATGCCCCTTACTTTATGCAAATCATAAAACATGTTCATTATTTCTTTGCGTCCCCGTGGATCCAGTCCCGCTGTAGGCTCATCCAGTACCAATACTTCCGGCTCCATGGCAAGTACCCCGGCAATGGCCACCCGCCGCATTTGTCCGCCGGATAGATCGAATGGAGATTTTTCAAGAATTTCCTCACTCAATCCAACTTGAGCGATGGCTTTCCTGGCCAGTTTCTTAGCATCGGTTTCAGAAACCCCAAAATTCATAGGTCCGAAACATATATCCTTTTCAACCGTTTCATCAAATAGCTGATGTTCCGGAAACTGAAAAACAATTCCGACCTTTTGTCTAATTGGCCGCAATGCCTTTTCTTTTCTTCCAGCCTCGATCGTCCGGTCCCCAATGAAGACCCGACCCTTCGTCGGTTTTAAAAGAGCATTCAAATGCTGCAGTAGCGTCGATTTCCCGGACCCTGTATGCCCGATGATTGCGGTATAGGTTCCCGGCTCCATTGAAATATTGACATCATGAAGGGCGAGATGTTCAAAAGGAGTATTCACCTGATAGCGGTATTCTACATCATCGAGTGTAATTCGCATAAATCCTTCACCAACTCTTCCTCTGTCAAATGCCCATCAACCACACGAACACCATTTTTTTGTAACTCTTTGGTAAGTTTCACTGAAAAGGGAATATCCAGACCAAGAGCAATTAATTCTTCCTCTAATTCAAAAATATCCTGAGGCGGTCCTTCACGATATAACCGACCTTGGTTCATGACTATCATTCGATCAGCTTTCGCAGCTTCCTCAAGATCATGGGTGATTGATATGACGGTAATCTCGTTTTCCTGTTTTAACTCCCTAACTGTTTCAAGCACTTCTTCACGGCCTCTTGGGTCAAGCATGGAGGTTGCTTCATCTAAGATGATTATGTCTGGCTGCAAGGCTATTACACCTGCTATGGCCACTCTTTGCTTTTGACCGCCGGATAGATGGTGCGGCTCTTGATTAAGAAAGGCATTCATTTTAACCTTATTTAACGCACCATGAACACGCTCCACCATAACCTGCTGAGAAACACCGGCGTTTTCTAAACCAAAAGCCACATCATCCTGAACTGTAGTGCCTACAAATTGATTATCTGGGTTTTGAAAAACCATGCCAATTTTTTGGCGCGCATCCCAAACAGTTTCTTCCGTCAATAGTTGATCATTAATCGTAATGGTACCTGAGTTAGCGAACTGAAGTCCATTCAGTAACTTCGCTAATGTCGACTTGCCAGAACCATTATGCCCGACAATCGCAAGCCACTCCCCCTGATGAATATCAAATGAAACATCATCCAAGGCGTTTCGAGACTGACCCTCATATTTAAAAATAATATTATTTAAAGAAACCAGCTTCTTCCCCATGTGGCCCTCCTCATCCTCGACTGCACTCGTCTAATCTAAACTCTGCTCAATCAACATAAACATAGTGGTATTTCTTCTGAAAATATAAAAAAACGCTGCACCCCTTCCACCGAAAGAATTTTCGGTAAATTAAGAGCAGCTTACAGCGGGCCTGTTACGAAAAACAGGTTATCTTATAATCGCTTATCAAAAGCGGGAAGGGATGCTTGAGCTAGACGTGAAGGCTCCCTGTATAAACAGGTTCCGCCAGCCATCGTAACACTCAATGCGAATTTCTAAATAACAGAATTTCTATTTAAAAAAAGAAAAAGGGCATAGAACAAGTGAGTTTATTCAATTGTCCCGCCCTTTTTCATCGTTGTTATTAAACTAATTCAATAACCACGACTGGTGCACCGTCACCGCGGCGTGGACCAACTTTCATGATACGAGTGTATCCACCTTGACGTTCTTCATAACGTGGAGCCACGTCACTGAATAGTTTTTGAAGGGCATCTGTGCCATTCTCAGCGTCAGCGATTTCGTTACGGATGAATGATGCAGCTTGACGGCGTGCATGCAAGTCACCACGTTTACCAAGAGTGATCATTTTATCTACTACAGAACGTAATTCCTTTGCACGTGCTTCAGTAGTTTCAATGCGCTCATGGATAATAAGATCCGTAGCTAAATCACGAAGTAATGCTTTACGTTGTGCGCTAGTGCGTCCTAACTTTCTGTAACCCATTAGAGATTCCCTCCTTTGTTGAAGTTCTATATTGTGTGTCTAAACAAGGCTCACAACATAATGGATTGATTCCGCCATGTTATCAGTCGTCTTTACGAAGACCTAAGCCTAATTCTTCTAGTTTCGCTTTCACTTCTTCAAGTGATTTACGGCCTAGATTACGTACTTTCATCATATCTTCTTCCGTTTTATGAGCTAGCTCTTGAACGGTATTGATTCCAGCACGTTTCAAGCAGTTGTAAGAACGAACAGAAAGGTCTAATTCTTCGATCGTCATCTCAAGAACTTTTTCTTTTTGATCTTCTTCTTTTTCAACCATGATTTCAGCATTTTGAGCTTCATCGGTTAACCCAACAAAGATATTTAAATGCTCTGTTAAAATCTTAGCTCCAAGTGCTACCGCTTCTTGCGGACCCGTACTGCCATCAGTCCAAACATCGAACGTTAACTTGTCAAAGTTAGACAACTGTCCAACACGTGTATTTTCAACTTGGAAAGATACGCGTGAAACTGGAGTGTAAAGAGCATCGATTGGAATTACACCAATTGGTTGATCTTCTCTCTTGTTTTGAACAGCAGGAGTGTAGCCGCGGCCGCGACGTGCAGATAAACGCATACGCATATGACCGTTTTTACCAATTGTAGCAATATATAAATCCGGATTAAGAATTTCTACATCACTATCATGAGTGATATCAGCAGCCGTGATGACTCCGTCACCTTGAACGTCAATTTCCAGCGTCTTCTCTTCATCAGAGTAAATCTTAAGAGCTAGTTTTTTCACATTAAGAATGATAGATGTTACATCTTCCACGACGCCTTCAATTGTTGAGAACTCATGTAGCACTCCATCAATTTGTATAGCTGTGACAGCAGCACCTGGGAGTGAGGATAAAAGGATACGACGTAAGGAGTTACCCAATGTAGTACCATACCCACGCTCTAGTGGCTCTACGACGAATTTACCGAATTTGGTATCGTCGTTGATTTCAACCGTTTCGATTTTTGGTTTTTCTATTTCGATCATCAATAAACCCTCCTTCAAAACGTCAAAACCCCGGCAAGTAAACTAAGTCACTTAAACCGAAATTCCCCATGTATACGTTCCCGCTGTGCGCAACAACTGAAAATTAATCCTCTGTAAGAACGCAAACTCAGTATTATATCCCATTATTGACAGGAATACAAAATCTATACAGAAAAATTAAACACGGCGACGTTTTGGTGGACGGCATCCGTTATGTGGAACTGGAGTTACATCTTTAATTGCAGTTACTTCTAGGCCAGCAGCTTGAAGTGCACGAATAGCAGCTTCACGTCCAGCACCAGGTCCTTTAACTGTAACTTCAAGAGTTTTCATACCATGTTCAATTGATGTTTTAGCAGCTGTTTCAGCAGCCATTTGTGCAGCAAATGGAGTGGATTTACGAGATCCACGGAATCCTAGAGCTCCAGCACTTGACCAAGAAATAGCATTACCATGAGAGTCAGTGATCGTAACGATAGTGTTATTGAAAGTTGAACGAATATGTGCAATACCAGTTTCTATATTCTTTTTCACACGACGTTTACGTGTATTAGTTTTACGTGCCATGAAAAGTAACCTCCTTTACTAATTATTTTTTCTTGTTAGCTACAGTACGACGAGGTCCTTTACGCGTACGAGCATTGTTTTTTGTATTTTGACCGCGGACAGGAAGACCACGACGGTGACGTAAACCACGGTAAGAACCGATTTCCATTAAACGTTTGATGTTTAGGGAGATTTCACGACGAAGGTCGCCTTCTACTTTAAGCTTGTCAATGATATCACGAATTTTATTCAATTCGTCTTCCGTTAAGTCACGAACGCGAGTTTCTTCAGAAACGCCTGCTTCTGCAAGAACTTTCATCGCTGTTTGTTTTCCAATACCATATATATATGTTAATGAGATAACAATACGTTTGTCACGGGGAATATCTACTCCAGCAATACGTGCCATGCTTGAGTGCACCTCCTTCTATTTAGCCTTGTTTTTGTTTATGTTTAGGGTTTTCGCAAATAACCATAACTTTACCTTTTCTGCGGATAACTTTACACTTTTCGCAGATTGGTTTGACTGATGGTCTGACTTTCATTGCTATCTAACCTCCTTATACAGATCGGAGCGTAACCGGATTATTTGAACCGGTATGTGATTCTGCCGCGAGTTAGATCATACGGGGAAAGCTCAACCGTAACTTTATCTCCAGGCAAAATGCGAATAAAGTGCATACGAATTTTACCGGATACATGAGCTAAAACAGTATGACCATTTTCTAATTCTACCTTAAACATTGCATTTGGCAAAGTCTCTTGTACTGTGCCTTCTACTTCAATTACATCATCTTTCGCCATTAAAGTGATTCTCCCTTCTCTATGCGTGAACCTATTAAAGGTACACATCTTTCCGTCAACATTACTACAGTCCAATTATCCTCATAAGTCTTACAATTCTGCATCAAGTATTCACCATTTTGTAGAACCAGGCTTTAACTGAGGACCTTTATCAGTTGGACCGAAATGAGGATTTTATGGGTCCTCATGTAAGTCTTGACCGATTCCGTGACCGACATACTCTCGAATAGAGAAGCAATTAGTCTCGACATAGGTTTGAATAGCATGGGAGATGTTTGAAAGGCGCACGCCTGACATAGCTTCTTTCAACCCTCTATATCACGACTCTTTAGGAATCCCAATAGAGTCACTGCATTTCTTCATCAATTTTGCCGACCGGATATGTCCATGAAGATCACTTAAAAAGTAATCGCCCAATTCAGGGAATACCAAGTACAAGAACCTGATTAATAAATGTGCGAATGCTCTCGCGAAATCCATTATACCCTTTGTATTAAAGGAATGCACCAAGTTTAACTAGTAAGATATAAAAATGGTATGAATTTCATAAATCAATACGAATGATTAATTTTGCAAAGCACCTAATAACACATCGATATTTTCAAATACCTTATTAATATCTTGCTGTCCATTAATGTTGACCAAGTATCCTTTGTCTCCGTAGAAATCAAGAAGTGGCTTGGTTTGTTTCAAATTCACATCTAAGCGATTTTGAACCGTTTCTTCATTATCGTCAGCACGTTGATATAATTCTCCGCCACAGCGGTCGCATACATCATCTTTAGCAGGAGGATTGAATACAAGATGATATGTCGCACCACATGATTTGCAAATACGACGTCCTGTCAATCTTTCCATTAAGATGCTTTTATCCACATCGATATTAATGACAAAATTTATTTTTCGATCTAAATCAGTAAGAATGCTTTCAAGTGCCTCTGCCTGTGCCACAGTACGTGGAAATCCATCAAGCAAAAAACCCTTTAGGCAGTCTTCCTTGCTTAAACGTTCACGTACAATGCCAATGGTAACTTCATCAGGTACCAATTCGCCTTTGTCCATGAATGATTTTGCCTTTAGACCTAATTCTGTTCCATCTTTGATAGCTGTTCGGAACATATCTCCAGTAGAAATATGAGGGATATTATATTTTTCTACGATTTGTTCAGCTTGAGTGCCCTTACCAGCACCCGGCAGACCCATTAACACTAGATTCAATTTTCTTCCCCCTCAAACTCTATAATGGGTAAAGGGAACAAACCGTTCCCAAAACTCATTACTTTATAAAGCCTTTATAGTGTCTCTTCACAAGTTGTGATTCCAGTTGCTTCATCGTATCAAGGGCAACCCCCACTACGATTAGCAAACTAGTGCCACCAATCTGTGCAGATTGAGGTAGATCAGCAAGCTTAATGAAAAATACCGGTAAAACGGCAATGATGGCTAAGAATATAGAGCCTACAAACGTTAATCGGTATAAAACACGTGTTAAATATTCTTGTGTACTCTTACCTGGACGAATCCCCGGCACATAGCCACCTTGCTTTTTCAAATTCTCAGCCATTTGTTCAGGGTTAACCTGAATGAATGCATAAAAATACGCAAAAGCAATGATAAGAGCAACATAAATGATCATACCAATTGGCTTGGTGTAATCAAGATTTGTTGATATCCAACTAGTGACGCTGTTCTTTCCGAAGAAAGAAGCGATTGTAGTTGGAGTAATGATAAATGCCATTGCAAAGATTACCGGAATAACCCCCGCAGCATTTACTTTCAATGGTAAATGTGTAGACTGGCCACCCATTTGTGTACGACCTACCGCAGCACGTTTCGCATACTGAATAGGAATTTTTCGTAATGCCTGCTGAATGAAGATGACAGCAACCACGATTGCTAATACTGCTAAAACAATGAGGATAATCGTTATGATTCGTAAGAATAATTGATCCCCGGCATTTTCAAATTGTTGGGCGTAGATCTGATTTGCCGTAGTTGGCAAACTAGCTACGATACCAGCAAAGATTATGATGGAAATCCCATTACCCACACCCTTAGCAGTGATCAGCTCCCCTAACCACAAAAGAAAAGCTGTTCCTGCCGTTAAGACAGTCGCAATAAGCAAGTATGTTGCAATTCCAGGATTTTCAATCAATTGGCCACCTGACATATTATTGAACCCATAAGACATACCCAAAGCTTGGATGAATCCTAGGATAATAGTGAAGTAACGAGTGAATTGAGCTAATTTACGGCGCCCTGCTTCTCCTTGTTTAGACCATTCAGTGAACTTAGGTACAACATCCATCTGTAATAGTTGAACGATGATAGATGCCGTGATGTATGGCATGATACCCATCGCTAATATGGAAAAGTTTTGTAGTGCTCCGCCGCCAAAGGTATTTAAAAGACCGATGACGCTCAGCTGGTCCTGTTCAGCGAGAAAATCGGCATTCACATGCGGTACAGGTATAAATGTACCGATGCGATAGACGATTAACATTAGAAGGGTAAAAATAATCTTATTCCTTATTTCACCCACGCGCATAAAATTGGAGATCGTGCGAAACATTAGATCACCTCTGTATTACCGCCAGCAGCTTCGATAGCTTCTTTAGCAGTAGACGAGAATTTGTGAGCTTTAACAGTAAGCTTTTTCTCAATGCTTCCTTTGGCAAGAATTTTGATTCCTGCTTTTTCTTTACTTACAACTCCAGTCTCAAGTAAAAGAGCTGGTGTTACTTCAGTACCGTCTTCGAAAAGATTTAACGTATCGAGATTCACGATAGCATAGTCTTTACGGTTGATGTTGGTAAATCCACGTTTAGGTAGACGTCTGAATAGAGGAGTTTGTCCCCCTTCAAATCCAAGACGCACACCGCCGCCGGAGCGAGCGTTTTGTCCTTTATGTCCTTTACCTGCTGTTTTACCGTTACCAGATCCAATACCGCGACCTTTACGTTTACGTTCTTTACGAGAACCTTCTGCAGCTTTTAACTCATGAAGTTTCATGTTGGCACCTCCTTGTTAAGTTAAAAATTATTTTATTGTTCTTTTACAGTAACAAGATGAGCAACTTTGGTAATCATACCGCGAATCGCAGGGTTATCTTCATGAGTAACCGTTTGATGCATTTTGCGTAAACCCAAAGTGTTAACTGTAACACGTTGATCTTCTGGACGACCAATCAAGCTGCGAGTGAGGGTAATTTCTAATTTATTAGCCATAATTCGATTTCCCTCCTTATCCTAACAGTTCTTGTACTGATTTTCCACGTAACTTAGCTACGTCTTCAGCACGTTTCAATTGCTTCAATCCTTCAATTGTTGCGCGAACCATATTAATAGGTGTATTAGTACCTAGTGATTTAGACAAGATATCGCTAACTCCGCCTAATTCAAGTACCGCACGAACAGGACCACCAGCAATTACTCCTGTACCTTCAGAAGCTGGTTTCAATAGAATGTGACCTGCGCCATAGCGACCGTTCACAAGGTGAGGAATTGTAGTTCCAACCATTGGTACTGTAATTAGATTTTTCTTAGCATCCTCAATAGCTTTACGGATAGCATCCGGAACTTCTTGAGCTTTACCAGTACCAAATCCAACATGACCATTTTTATCACCAACAACAACTAGTGCAGTGAAACGGAAACGACGTCCGCCTTTAACAACTTTAGCTACACGATTTACTGTAACTACGCGTTCTTCAAGTTCTAATTTATTAGGATCAATGCTACGCATCTGTTATGTCCCTCCTTATCCATTAAAATTCTAAGCCGTTTTCACGAGCAGCGTCAGCCAATGCTTTAACACGACCATGGAAGAGGTAACCACCGCGGTCAAATACCACAGCTTTGAAACCTTTTTCAACAGCACGTTTCGCAATAAGTTCGCCAACTTTTTGAGCTGCTTCAGCATTGCTACTAGCTTCGATACTGATCTCTTTATCAAGAGTTGAAGCACTTGCTAATGTTACGCCTTGTGCATCGTCAATTAATTGTGCGTAAATGTGTTTGTTTGAACGAAACACATTTAAACGAGGACGAGCTTCTGTTCCAGAAAGCTTAGCACGTACACGTGCATGTCTTTTCTGACGAGTAGCATTTTTATCAAGCTTCGTAATCATTTACGTCACTCCTTTCGTTTACTTATGCGGCATTACTTACCAGTTTTACCTTCTTTACGACGAACGAATTCGCCTTCGTAACGAATACCTTTACCTTTATACGGTTCAGGTGGGCGAACATCACGGATATTAGCTGCTAGAGCTCCTACACGTTCTTTGTTTGCACCTTTGATGATTACTTTTGTATTAGAAGGAACTTCGACTTCAACGCCCGCTTCTGGTTCTATTTCTACAGGGTGGGAATATCCAACGTTAAGGATAAGCTTAGTACCTTGCTTTTGTGCACGGTACCCAACCCCAATAAGTTCAAGTGATTTTACAAATCCTGTTGATACACCTTCAACCATGTTAGAGATAAGTGCGCGAGTAGTTCCGTGTAAAGAACGGTGAGCCTTCTCGTCAGACGGACGTGTTACAGTTAACACGTTCTCTTCAACAACGATTGTAAGATCAGGATTGAATGATCTAGTTAATTCACCTTTAGGTCCTTTAACAGTTACTTCACTTCCGTTAACAGTAACTGTTACGCCTGCAGGGATTTCAATAGGTTTTTTACCTATACGAGACATATTGTGCACCTCCATTCTTGTGAAAATGTATTACCAAACGTATGCTAAAACTTCTCCGCCAACTTGTTTAGAGCGAGCTTCCTTGTCTGTTAAAACTCCGTGAGAAGTAGAAACAACTGCGATACCTAAACCGTTAAGAACGCGTGGTACCTCTCCAGTTTTTGCATATACACGCAAACCAGGTTTGCTGATACGTTTTAGACCAGTGATAACACGTTCGTTGTTTGCACCGTATTTTAAGAAGATACGGATGATACCTTGTTTGTTGTCTTCGATTAATTCAAAGTCACGTACGAAGCCTTCACGCTTTAAGATCTCAGCAATTTCTTTCTTGATCTTTGAAGCAGGAACTTCTAGTTTTTCGTGACGAACCATATTCGCATTACGGATGCGAGTAAGCATATCTGCAATAGGATCTGTCATGACCATTATATTTTACCTCCTTCCCAAACTCGGGTTTTACCAGCTAGCTTTTTTAACGCCAGGAATTTGTCCTTTATATGCAAGTTCGCGGAAACAAATACGACAAAGTTTAAATTTACGTAATACAGAATGTGGACGTCCGCAACGTTCGCAACGTGTATATTCTTGTACTTTAAACTTTTGTTCGCGTTTTTGCTTTACGATCATAGACTTTTTAGCCACGATTTCGCCTCCCTTTATTTAGAGATTACTTTTGGAACGGCATTCCAACTTGAGTAAGTAGTTCACGAGCTTCTTCGTCAGTGTTGGCAGTCGTTACGATAACGATATCCATACCACGAACTTTGCTCACTTTATCGTAATCAATCTCAGGGAAGATAAGTTGTTCTTTAACACCTAATGTATAGTTCCCACGTCCGTCAAAGGATTTCTTTGAAACGCCGCGGAAATCACGTACACGTGGTAAAGATACAGATACTAGCTTATCAAGGAATTGATACATACGCTCTCCACGTAATGTAACTTTCGCTCCGATAGGCATACCTTCACGCAAACGGAAGCCTGCGATTGATTTTTTAGCTTTTGTTATAACTGGTTTTTGACCAGTGATCAATGTAAGTTCTTCAACAGCTGTATCTAAAGCTTTTGAGTTAGATACTGCGTCACCCACACCCATGTTAATAACGATTTTCTCAATGTTTGGTACTTGCATTACTGATTGATAGTTGAATTTACCCATCAATGATGGTGTAATTTCACTTCTGAATTTTTCTTTAAGGCGGCTCATTGCTTAGTGTACCTCCCTTCATTTATGACTTATTTATCTAAAGATTCACCTGATATTTTAGCTACGCGTACTTTTTTACCATTTTCAATCTTATATCCAACACGAGTCGGTTTACCTGATTTAGGATCAAGTGGCATTACATTGGATACGTGAATAGCAGCTTCTCTGCTGATAATTCCACCTTGTGGATTAATTTGAGATGGCTTGGAATGCTTTTTCACGATGTTAATTCCTTCAACAAGCACACGATTTTGTTTCGGATATGCTTCAAGAATTGTTCCTTGTTTGCCTTTGTCCTTACCAGAGATGACTACGACTTTGTCACCTTTTTTAACATGCATTAGCTTGGCACCTCCTTGAAAGGCTTTATACAATTTTTACATATTATAGAACTTCTGGAGCTAGAGAAACGATCTTCATGAAACTATTGTCACGTAATTCACGAGCAACAGGTCCAAAAATACGAGTTCCACGTGGGCTCTTATCGTCACGGATAATTACACATGCGTTTTCATCAAAACGAATGTAAGAACCGTCAGGACGACGCATACCACGTTTTGTACGGACAACAACAGCCTTAACGACTTCACCTTTTTTAACAACGCCTCCTGGTGTTGCCTGTTTAACTGTACAAACTATGACATCACCGATGTTTGCAGTTTTACGGCCAGAACCACCTAGGACTTTAATTGTTAGCACTTCACGAGCACCTGAATTGTCAGCGACTTTTAAACGAGATTCTTGTTGAATCATGTACGGTACCTCCCTTCGGAATTAGCTTAATCCGAACTATATTAAATGATTACTGCTTTTTCTACTACTTCTACAAGACGGAAGCGCTTTGTAGCTGAAAGTGGACGAGTTTCCATGATACGTACTACGTCGCCTGCTTTAGCTTCGTTTAGCTCGTCATGAGCTTTTAACTTTTTAGAGTATTTCACGCGTTTACCGTATAAAGAATGCTTTTTATAGGTTTCTACAACAACTGTTACTGTTTTATCCATTTTATCGGATACTACGCGGCCAGTGTAGATTTTGCGTTGGTTGCGTTCGCTCATTCTGCAAACCTCCATTCATTATCGATTAGTGACACCGATCTCTCTTTGACGAACAACTGTTTTCATACGAGCAATCGATTTGCGAACTTCACGGATGCGAGCTGTATTTTCAAGTTGTCCAGTAGCTAACTGGAAACGAAGATTAAATAGTTCTTCTTTAAGAGATTTTAGTTTTTGTTCAATTTCAGCAGTGGTTAGATCTTTGATTTCATTAGCTTTCATTTGTTTCACCACCAATTTCCTCTCTTTTTACAAACTTGCATTTGATTGGAAGTTTGTGTGCTGCAAGGCGCAATGCTTCTCTTGCCACCTCTTCAGATACACCAGAGATTTCAAACAATACTTTGCCCGGTTTAACAACTGCTACCCAACCTTCAGGAGCACCTTTACCGGAACCCATCCGTACTTCAAGCGGCTTAGCTGTGTAAGGTTTGCTTGGGAAAATTTTGATCCAAACTTTTCCTCCACGTTTCATATAACGAGTCATCGCAATACGAGCTGCTTCGATTTGGCGGTTAGTGATCCAGGAAGCTTCTTGAGCTTGAAGTCCAAATTCTCCAAAATGAACTTCAGTGCCGCCCTTAGCCATCCCTCTCATCTTACCGCGGTGTTCACGACGGTATTTTACGCGTTTTGGCAATAACATATTATTTTCCTCCTTCCTCAGATTTCTTCTTAGTAGGAAGAACTTCTCCACGGTAGATCCAAACTTTCACGCCTAGCTTACCGTAAGTAGTATCTGCTTCAGCATGAGCATAATCTATGTCAGCACGAAGTGTGTGAAGTGGAACTGTTCCTTCGCTGTAATGTTCAGCACGAGCAATATCAGCACCGCCAAGACGACCAGAAACCTGAGTTTTGATTCCTTGTGCGCCAGAACGCATAGTACGTTGGATAGCTTGTTTTTGAGCACGACGGAATGAAACACGGTTTTCTAATTGACGAGCGATGTTTTCAGCAACCAATTTTGCGTCAAGATCTGCTCTTTTAATTTCAATGATATTGATATGAACTCTTTTGCCAGTTAACTGGTTCAAAGCTTTACGAAGTGCTTCGACTTCAGTACCGCCCTTACCGATAACCATTCCTGGTTTAGCAGTGTGAACAGATACATTGATACGGTTAGCTGCACGTTCGATTTCAACTTTGGATACAGAAGCATCACTTAAACGTTTCGCGATATACTCACGAACTTTAAGGTCTTCATGCAAAAGAACTGCGTAGTCTTTATCAGCGTACCATTTGGATTCCCAATCACGGATGATCCCGATACGCAAACCGACTGGATTTACCTTTTGACCCACAGATTACCCCTCCTTCTTTTCTGATACAACGATTGTAATATGACTAGTACGTTTGTTAATTGCACTCGCACGACCTTGAGCGCGAGGACGGAAACGTTTTAATGTTGGTCCTTCGTTAACGTATGCCTCTGAAACGACTAGGTTATTGATATCCATTTCGTAGTTATGTTCTGCATTTGCGATAGCAGATTTCAGAATTTTTTCTACGACTGGAGAAGCAGATTTTGGTGTTAAGCGAAGAATCGCTACTGCTTCACCTACTTGTTTTCCTCGAATTAAATCTGCGACTAAACGCACTTTACGAGGAGCAATACGAACTGTTCTAGCGACAGCTTTTGCTTGCATGAGATGCCCTCCTCTCATTAACGTCTTGTTTTCTTGTCATCACTTGCGTGACCTTTATAAGTGCGTGTAGGCGCGAATTCGCCTAGTTTGTGACCTACCATATCTTCTGTTACATAAACCGGCACATGCTTACGACCGTCATAAACAGCGATTGTATGTCCGATGAATTGCGGGAAGATTGTTGAGCGACGAGACCAAGTTTTTACTACCTGTTTCTTGTCAGCTTCATTTAATTTTTCAACTTTTACCAATAAATGATCATCAACAAAAGGCCCTTTTTTTAAGCTACGACCCATGCGAGTACCTCCCTTCGTGACTGTTCTACGGTTCTATATATGAACCGTAGGTCAATCCCGTTATTTTTTACGACGACGTACGATAAATTTATCGGATTTATTTTTCTTCTTACGAGTTTTGAATCCAAGAGTTGGTTTACCCCATGGAGACATTGGTGATTTACGTCCGATTGGAGCTTTACCTTCACCACCACCATGCGGGTGATCGTTCGGGTTCATTACTGATCCACGAACTGTTGGGCGTTTACCTAACCAACGGTTACGGCCAGCTTTACCAATGTTGATAAGTTCATGTTGTTCATTACCAACTTGACCGATTGTAGCACGGCAAGTAGCAAGAATCATACGAACCTCACCTGAGTTTAAACGTACAAGTACATAACGACCTTCTTTACCAAGTACTTGAGCAGATGTTCCTGCTGAACGGACTAATTGTCCACCTTTACCTGGTTTAAGTTCGATGTTATGAATTACTGTACCAACTGGGATGTTAATAAGAGGAAGTGCGTTACCCACTTTAATGTCAGCTTCTGGACCTGACATGATTTCCAAACCTACTTCTAGGTTTTTCGGAGCTAGGATATAACGTTTTTCTCCATCAACGTAATTAATTAATGCAATGTTTGCAGAACGATTTGGATCGTACTCAATAGTAGCAACGCGTCCTGGTATACCATCTTTATTCCGTTTGAAATCGATGATACGGTATTGACGCTTGTGGCCGCCACCTTGATGACGAACTGTTAACTTACCTTGGTTATTACGGCCGCCTTTGCTGTGTAAAGGAGCAAGTAATGATTTTTCCGGTTTGTCTGTAGTAATCTCAGCAAAATCGGAAGTTGTCATATTACGTCGACCGTTAGAGGTAGGTTTATACTTCTTAATCGCCATTTGTATTTCCCTCCTTCTCTAATGAATTAAGCCTCGAAAAGCTCGATTTCTTTGCTGTCAGCAGTTAATTTAACAATTGCTTTACGGCGCTTGTTAGTATAGCCTGCATGTTTGCCCATACGTTTAAATTTACCTTTGTAGTTCATGATGTTTACTTTCTCAACTTTAACGCCGAAAATTTCTTGAACAGCATCTTTAACTTGAGTTTTGTTAGCTCTAACATCAACTTCAAAAGTATATTTTTTTTCAGCCATTATGTCTGAAGAGCGTTCAGTGATTACGGGGCGCTTAATGATATCGCGTGCATCCATTATGCAAGCACCTCCTCTACTTTTTCGACAGCTGATTTAGTCAAGATCAATTTGTTGTGTGATACAACATCAAGAACATTAAGACCAACAGCTTCAACTACAGTAACACCAGGGATGTTACGTGCAGAAAGAGCAACTTTCTCATCTAATCCGTCAGTAACAATCAACGTTTTAGTATCAATAGAAAGGTTATTAAGTACTGCTACAAATTCTTTTGTTTTTGGAGCTTCGAAAGACAAGCTTTCAAGTACCAAAATGTTCTCTTCCAATGCCTTTGCAGACAATGCAGATTTAATAGCTAAACGACGCACCTTTTTAGGTAGCTTGTAAGCGTAAGATCTTGGAGTTGGTCCAAAAACAACGCCACCGCCACGCCATTGTGGAGAACGGATAGAACCTTGACGCGCACGTCCAGTTCCTTTTTGTTTCCAAGGTTTACGTCCACCGCCTGCAACTTCAGAACGGTTTTTAACTTTATGAGTTCCTTGACGTAAGGAAGCTCGTTGCATAATGATTGCTTCAAATAATACATGATTATTAGGTTCGATACCAAAGATGGATTCATTTAGTTCGATGTCGCCAACTTGTGAACCTGTTTGGTTGAACAATGTAACTTTTGGCATTCTATTGCTCCTCCTTTCTCAGAAATTACTTTGCTTTAACAGCAGTTTTAACTTTGATCAATGCTTTTCTAGCACCAGGTACATTACCTTTGATCAATAGTAGGTTACGTTCAACATCAACTTTAACGATAGCCAAGTTTTGAACAGTAATTTGTTCTCCACCCATACGTCCAGGTAATAATTTACCTTTGAATACGCGGTTTGGAGCTACAGGACCCATTGAACCTGGGCGACGGTGGTAACGAGAACCATGAGTCATCGGTCCGCGAGATTGTCCGTGACGTTTGATAGCGCCTTGGAAACCTTTACCTTTTGAAATTCCTGAAACATCTACTAAATCGCCTTCTGCGAAAATACTAACATTGACTTCTTGACCGATCTCATATTCAGTAAGATCCGTTCCGCGGAATTCGCGAATGAAGCGCTTAGGAGTAGTATTTGCTTTTTCAACATGTCCCTTTTCAGGTTTGTTAGAAAGCTTTTCACGTTTGTTTTCAAAACCAACTTGAACTGCTTCATAGCCATCAGTTTCAACAGTTTTCTTTTGAAGAACCACGTTATTAGCAGCTTCGATAACTGTTACCGGGATAAGTTCGCCGTTTTCAGCAAAAACTTGAGTCATACCGATTTTTCTTCCTAAGATTCCTTTGGTCATAAGTCACACCTCCTAGAGTAATTGTTCATATTTATATGAATTATAATTTGATTTCAATGTCAACGCCTGATGGTAAATCTAAACGCATCAATGAATCAACTGTTTGTGGAGTTGGATTAACGATGTCGATTAGACGTTTATGCGTACGCATTTCGAATTGTTCACGAGAGTCTTTGTATTTATGAACCGCACGTAGGATCGTGTAAACCGATCTTTCAGTAGGCAATGGAATCGGACCAGATACAGCCGCACCAGAACGTTTTGCAGTTTCAACAATTTTCTCAGCAGATTGATCAAGAATTCTGTGATCATATGCTTTTAAACGGATACGAATTTTTTGTTTTGCCATAATTTTCCCTCCTTTTCGCCTATTTTAAAATAGACCTTCTCAATGGAAATTTCCCACACACTCGCCATGGCAAAGCGGCCGGGTGTGTCAGCAACCTTCCATATCATCGCAGTCAAAGACCAACATTGTCTATTATACATAAAGCACAAGTAGAATGCAAGTTAAACTTAGATTTTTCTTGTGCAACACACTTTTATTATTATACATACTATCTTAAGTATTTACAAGTACATTCTACACGGTCTTTCATATCCATTTTCTTCATTTGATAAATCAACAACATTCTCTTTGGAATACTTCCATTTTTCAATGGATATTATAGAAGTAAACATGAAAAGTCCTCTAAAATAGAAAAAAAGCAGATGGCGTCCCATCTGCTTTTCCCGGAAGGCGTCCCTTCCAATATTCATTTAAGAATTAATTACTCAGTGATTGTAGCAACGACGCCAGCGCCTACAGTACGTCCACCCTCACGGATAGAGAATTTAGTACCTTCTTCGATAGCGATTGGAGCGATAAGTTCTACAGTCATTTCGATGTTGTCTCCAGGCATAACCATTTCTACGCCTTCTGGAAGGTTACAAATACCAGTTACGTCAGTTGTACGGAAGTAGAACTGAGGACGGTAGTTTGTAAAGAATGGAGTGTGACGTCCACCTTCTTCTTTAGATAGAACATAAACTTCAGCTTTGAACTTTGTGTGTGGAGTGATTGTACCTGGTTTAGCAAGTACTTGTCCACGTTGGATATCTTCACGGGATACACCACGAAGAAGTGCACCGATGTTGTCACCAGCTTCAGCATAGTCAAGAAGTTTACGGAACATTTCAACACCTGTTACAGTTGTTGGTTTAGACTCTTCGTTGAAACCGATGATATCAACAACGTCACCGACTTTAACTTGTCCACGCTCAACACGGCCAGTAGCAACTGTACCACGACCAGTGATAGAGAATACATCCTCAACTGGCATCATGAATGGTTTGTCAGTGTCACGAGTTGGTTCTGGGATATACTCGTCAACAGCTGTCATTAATTCATGAATTTTTTCTTCCCAAGCAGCTTCTCCTTGAAGAGCTTTTAGTGCAGATCCTTTGATAACTGGAATGTCATCGCCAGGGAATTCGTATTCAGAAAGAAGGTCACGAATTTCCATTTCTACTAATTCAAGAAGTTCTTCGTCATCAACCATGTCGCATTTGTTCATGAATACTACTAGGAATGGTACACCTACTTGACGAGAAAGAAGGATGTGCTCACGAGTTTGTGGCATTGGGCCATCAGCAGCAGATACTACTAGGATTCCGCCGTCCATTTGTGCAGCACCAGTGATCATGTTTTTAACATAGTCAGCATGTCCTGGGCAGTCAACGTGTGCATAGTGACGAGTAGCTGTTTCGTACTCAACGTGTGCAGTAGAGATTGTGATACCACGTTCTCTTTCTTCTGGAGCACCATCGATTTGGTCATAAGCGCGAGCTTCTGCTCCACCAGTTTTAGCAAGTACAGTTGTGATTGCAGCTGTTAGAGTTGTTTTACCATGGTCGACGTGACCAATTGTTCCAACGTTAACGTGCGGTTTTGAACGATCAAATTTAGCTTTTCCCATTAGGAATTCCTCCTTAAAATTATAAATAAAAGATTAAGTATATAGGGCTGTGAAAGAAGACTAATTCTTCCATCACAGCTTACATAAGATAGTTATACTTTAATAAGAGGTGAAAATCAATTATTCACCTTTATTTTTTTTGATGATCTCTTCAGAAATGCTCTTAGGTACTTCTTCATAATGGTCGAAGTGCATAGAGAATGTTCCGCGTCCTTGTGTGTTAGAACGTAGAGATGTAGCATATCCGAACATTTCAGATAGTGGAACCATTGCTTTAACCATTTGCGTGTTACCGCGAGCTTCCATACCTTCTACGCGACCACGACGAGATGTGATATCTCCCATGATGTCACCTAGATAATCTTCAGGAATAACTACTTCCACTTTCATGATTGGTTCAAGGATAACCGGTTTACACTTAGAAGCAGCATTTTTAAGTGCCATTGAAGCAGCAATTTTAAATGCCATTTCGTTGGAGTCAACGTCATGGTATGAACCGTCAAATAATTTTGCTTTGATGTCGACTAGCGGGTAACCAGCAAGTACACCACGGTCAAGTGAATCAACTAATCCAGCTTGTACAGCAGGGATATATTCACGTGGTACTACACCACCGACGATAGCATTTTCAAATTCGAATCCTTTACCTTCTTCGTTTGGACCAAATTCAATCCATACGTGTCCAAATTGTCCACGACCACCTGATTGGCGAACGAATTTACCTTCAACCTTAGCTGAACCACGGAAAGTTTCACGGTATGCTACTTGAGGAGCACCAACGTTTGCTTCCACTTTGAATTCGCGACGCATACGGTCAACAAGGATGTCCAAGTGAAGTTCACCCATACCAGCGATGATCGTTTGACCAGTTTCTTGGTCAGTATGCGCACGGAATGTTGGATCTTCATCTTGTAGCTTTTGTAAAGCTTGAGACATTTTGTCTTGGTCTGCTTTTGATTTCGGTTCTACTGAAAGTGAAATAACCGGCTCTGGGAATACCATTGATTCAAGAATTACTTGGTTCTTGTCATCACATAGTGTATCTCCAGTTGTAGTATCTTTCAATCCAACAGCTGCTGCGATATCCCCTGCGTATACAGTTGAGATTTCTTCACGGCTGTTTGCATGCATTTGAAGGATACGTCCAATACGTTCACGTTTACCTTTAGTTGAGTTGATTACATATGATCCTGATTCTAATGTACCTGAGTACACACGGAAGAATGTAAGTTTACCAACGTAAGGGTCAGTCATAACTTTAAACGCTAAAGCTGAGAACGGTTCAGAATCATCTGAATGACGTTCTACTTCTTCTTCTGAATCCGGCAGAGTACCTTTAATAGCTGGTACGTCCAATGGAGATGGAAGGAAGTCGATAACGTTATCAAGCATTAATTGAACACCTTTGTTTTTGAAAGCTGATCCACAGATAACTGGGAAGAATTCAACGTTAACGGTTGCTGTACGAATAGCAGCTTTTAATTCAGCAACGCTGATTTCTTCGCCGCCAAGGTATTTTTCCATTAAGTCTTCATTAACTTCCGCTACTGCTTCAACAAGCTTTTCACGGTATTCTTCAGCTAATTCGCGATGTTCTTCAGGAATTTCACCAACAGAGATATCAGTTCCTAGGTCATTACCATAGAAATGAGCTTTCATTTCAATAAGGTCAATGATTGCAGAGAATTGATCTTCAGCGCCGATTGGTAACTGAACTGGGTGTGCATTAGCTTGAAGACGGTCGATGATAGTTCCAACTGAGTAGAGGAAGTCTGCACCGATTTTGTCCATTTTATTTACGAATACGACACGTGGTACACCGTAAGTTGTAGCTTGGCGCCAAACTGTTTCAGTTTGAGGCTCAACACCTGATTGGGCATCAAGTACAGCTACAGCTCCATCAAGTACGCGCAAAGAACGTTCAACTTCAACTGTGAAGTCTACGTGTCCCGGTGTATCGATGATGTTTACACGGTGACCTTTCCACTGTGCTGTTGTTGCAGCGGATGTGATCGTGATCCCGCGTTCTTGTTCCTGTTCCATCCAGTCCATTTGTGAAGCACCTTCGTGTGTTTCACCGATTTTGTGGATTTTACCAGTGTAATATAGAACACGTTCTGTTGTTGTCGTTTTACCAGCATCGATGTGAGCCATGATACCGATATTACGAGTGTTTGCTAAGGAGAACTCTCTTGCCATTTGTCTTTCTCCTTCCTTCTATAAGGATTTTATAGTAATTAATCTTACCAACGATAATGAGCGAATGCTTTGTTAGCTTCAGCCATTTTGTGTGTATCTTCACGTTTCTTAACTGCTGCTCCAGTATTGTTGGCAGCATCCATGATTTCATAAGCTAAACGCTCTTCCATCGTTTTTTCTCCACGAAGGCGAGAGTAGTTTACTAACCAACGAAGTCCTAGAGTCGATTTACGGTCTGGACGCACCTCAACTGGTACTTGGTAGTTAGCTCCACCCACACGGCGTGCTTTTACTTCTAATACAGGCATGATGTTTTTAAGTGCTTGATCAAAAACTTCGATCGGCTCATTGCCAGTACGTTCTTTGATTAAATCAAATGCAGAGTAAAGAATTTTTTGTGATTTACCTCTTTGTCCATCAACCATTAATTTGTTGATTAAGCGAGTCACAAGTTTTGAATTATAAATTGGATCTGGTAATACGTCTCTTTTCGTTACAGGTCCTTTACGAGGCATTATATTTCCTCCTTTCAAGAAAGTTTAATTTTTGTTTGAGATTATTTTTTTGCTGCTTTCGGACGCTTAGTACCGTATTTAGAACGGCCTTGCATACGATTGTTAACTCCAGCAGTATCAAGAGCACCACGTACGATGTGATAACGTACTCCTGGTAAATCTTTTACACGACCGCCACGGATAAGAACCACGCTGTGTTCTTGTAGGTTGTGACCGATACCTGGGATATAAGCTGTTACCTCGATACCGTTTGTTAAACGTACACGCGCATATTTACGTAACGCGGAGTTTGGTTTTTTCGGTGTCATAGTACCCACACGAGTGCAAACACCACGTTTTTGCGGAGATGATACGTTAGTTTGTGCTTTTTTAAAGCTGTTGTAGCCTTTGTTAAGTGCTGGAGATTTTGATTTAACCTCTTTAGACTCGCGTCCTTTACGCACTAATTGATTAATAGTAGGCATTACATTTTTCCTCCCTTCACGTTTTCATTTCTAGTACCACACATCCAGGTGGTTCATAAATGGGTAAAAACAAAGTCTTTGCAAATATTATTGCAAAAACATTTTTACTTTTTAATGGCAACAGTTGCTGCTCCGACATCAATACCACATGCTTTGCCAAGCATTCTCATCGAATCAACATATGTGATAGGAACATCCAATTCTTTAGCGGTCTCAACGACACGCCCAGTCAAGTATATATCTGCATCATCAGCGATGATAACTTCTTGAATTAAATTGTTTTTAAGAGCTCTAACTGCTTGTTTCGTCCCTATAATCACTGACTTTGCCTGTATTACTTTTTCATAAGACATGGTCCATATCCTCCAAAGTTACAGGGTAACATAGGAGCACCTTTGCTATAGTATCATTATAAGTCGGATACTGTCAACTTCTTTCATAAAAAATATTTCAAGCAAAAGGTTTTCCTTACATAATTCTATTAAGATTATCAATTTGCCTAGAGGTAATATATCCATTCCTCGTACTTCTTTTCAGGCGACCTTGAGTAATAAGAGAGACCAGCACAATAAATTCTGACCCTTCAGCTCCACTCGAATACAGGAGTGTGGTTTTCAGTTTTAATTGAGCTGGTCCTTTTTCCTTTAATCCACTGTTACTGTATCGGCACTTTCGTCACCAACAACGACAGGGTTTGCTTTTCTGTATCTAAGCATTCCTGTTCCTGCAGGGACAAGTTTACCGATGATGACATTTTCTTTAAGTCCAAGCAATTCATCACGTTTTCCTTTTATTGCTGCATCAGTCAAGACTCTAGTCGTTTCTTGGAATGACGCGGCGGACAAGAAGGAATCCGTTTCTAGGGATGCTTTCGTGATACCCAGTAATACAGGGCGTCCTGTAGCAGGTAACTTGTTAGTCAACAATGCATCTGTGTTTGCAGTAGTGAATTGGTTAACATCCAATAATGTTCCTGGAAGTACTTCAGTTTCACCTGCGTCAAGCACACGGACTTTACGCATCATTTGTCTAACCATTACCTCGATGTGTTTATCACCGATTTCAACCCCTTGCATCCGGTATACTTTTTGAACTTCATGAAGCAGGTATTCCTGAACAGTAAGTACATCTGTAACCTTCAGCAATTCTTTCGGATCGATAGAACCCTCTGTTAACTCTTCACCACGACGGACAGGCGTATCAACAGTTACTCTTAAGCGCGCTGTGTACGGCGCAGTATATGTGCGTGATTCAACTGCTCCTTGAACAACGATTTCCTGTTGTTTATCCCGAATTTCATTAATCGAAACAATCGTTCCTTCGATTTCGGAAATGACGGCTTGACCTTTAGGGTTTCTCGCTTCAAATATCTCTTGGATACGAGGAAGACCTTGAGTGATATCGTCCCCAGCAACCCCACCAGTATGGAATGTACGCATCGTTAACTGTGTACCAGGTTCTCCGATTGATTGAGCGGCGATAATACCGACTGCTTCGCCCACTTCAACTTCTTGACCGGTAGCCAAGTTGCGTCCATAACATTTTTTACATACACCATGGCTGGTGTTACATGTAAAGGCAGAACGGATCCAAGCTGTTTCAATACCAAGTGAATCAATATAATCAGCAAGATCTTCAGTGATAAGATCATTTTCAGCCACGATCACTTCATTTGTTTCTGGATGTTTAATCGCTTTTCTTGCATAACGGCCTACTAGGCGCTCTTCAAGATGCTCAATTATTTCAGTGCCCTCTCTCAAGGCTGAAATTTTCAAACCGCGGTCCGTTCCACAATCGTCATCACGGATGATGACATCTTGGGCAACGTCAACAAGTCGACGGGTAAGGTAACCGGAATCGGCTGTTTTAAGTGCTGTATCGGCAAGACCTTTACGCGCACCATGTGTAGAGATGAAGTACTCTAACACTGTTAAACCTTCACGGAAACTTGATTTGATTGGTAATTCAATGATACGTCCAGCCGGGTTGGCCATCAAACCACGCATACCCGCAAGCTGCGTAAAGTTGGATGCATTACCACGGGCACCGGAGTCACTCATCATGAAGATCGGGTTGCGTCGGTCCAGTGAGTCCATAAGTTTGGACTGAATGGTATCCTTGGCAGCACTCCAAATTGAGATAACGCGATCATAACGCTCATCCTCTGTAATCAGACCACGTCTGAACTGTTTCAAGACGTTATCCACTTTGGTTTGAGCCTCAGTGATGATTTCTTGTTTTTCTTTTAAAACGACAATATCAGCCACACCAACGGTAATACCAGCTTTTGTCGAATATTTGAAACCAAGATCTTTCATCCGGTCAAGCATTTTGGATGTTTCGGTAATTTTAAAACGTTTAAAGACTTCCGCAATGATATTTCCAAGAATTTTTTTCTTGAATGGATCGATAGCAGGTTGGGCCTTAATCATTTCAGGGATATTAGCGCCTTTTTCCACAAAATATTTCTCTGGAGTTTTCGTTTCCAAATTATATCGTGTTGGTTCGTTAATATACGGGAATGATTTTGGTAAAATTTCATTGAAGATCAATTTACCAACGGTCGTAATTAGAAGTTGGCTGTTTTGCGCTTCAGTGAAAGTTTCATTATTTAGTGACGATGCATGTACAGCACAACGGGAATGCAGGTGTACATATCCGTTTTGGTATGCAAGTAATGCTTCACTTGTATCTTTAAAGATCATACCCTCACCGATTGCGCCTTCTCTTTCCAATGTTAAGTAATAGTTACCTAATACCATATCTTGAGAAGGTGTTACGACTGGTTTACCATCTTTAGGGTTCAAAATGTTCTGTGCTGCAAGCATAAGCATGCGTGCTTCGGCTTGGGCTTCAGAAGATAGAGGAACGTGGACCGCCATTTGGTCACCGTCAAAGTCAGCGTTGTAAGCTGTACATACGAGCGGATGCAAACGAATTGCGCGACCTTCAACCAACGTTGGTTCAAACGCTTGGATACCAAGTCTGTGAAGAGTCGGTGCACGGTTCAATAGTACTGGATGTTCTCTTATGACTTCTTCTAGTACATCCCATATTTCAGGAGATAAACGTTCAATTTTGCGCTTGGCAGATTTGATGTTATGCGCTAGACCTCTTTGAACAAGCTCCTTCATAACGAATGGTTTGAATAATTCAATCGCCATTTCTTTCGGAAGACCACATTGGTACATCTTTAAGTTTGGTCCAACTACGATAACGGAACGGCCAGAATAATCAACACGTTTACCAAGAAGGTTTTGACGGAAACGACCTTGTTTACCTTTTAACATGTGAGATAAAGATTTTAACGGACGGTTACCAGGTCCAGTTACCGGACGGCCGCGACGGCCATTATCGATAAGAGCATCGACAGCTTCTTGTAGCATACGCTTCTCATTTTGAACGATAATGCTTGGTGCCCCAAGGTCCAGTAATCTTTTCAACCGATTATTACGGTTGATAACACGGCGATATAAATCATTTAGATCAGATGTGGCAAAACGTCCACCATCAAGTTGAACCATCGGGCGAAGTTCCGGTGGAATGACCGGAAGCACGTCCAGGATCATCCATGAAGGCTCATTTCCGGAGTTACGGAATGCTTCAAGCACTTCCAAGCGTTTGATTGCACGGGTCCTGCGTTGTCCTTGAGCTGTTTTAAGCTCCTCTTTCAACGACTCTACTTCCTTTTCCGTATCAATATCTTGTAAAAGTTTTTTAATAGCTTCCGCACCCATGGCAGCTTGGAACTTCTTACCGTATTTCTCACGGTATGTACGATATTCCTTTTCAGAAAGAAGTTGTTTCTTTTCTAAAGTTGTATCGCCCGTTTCAGTTACTACGTAAGATGCGAAGTAAATAACTTCTTCCAATGCACGTGGAGACATGTCAAGAACAAGTCCCATACGGCTAGGGATTCCTTTAAAATACCATATGTGTGAAACTGGAGCTGCCAGCTCAATATGACCCATACGCTCACGACGTACCTTAGCACGAGTGACTTCGACGCCACAACGGTCACAGACTACGCCTTTATAACGAACACGTTTATATTTTCCGCAATGACATTCCCAGTCCTTTTGAGGTCCAAAAATTCTCTCACAGAATAAACCGTCTTTTTCTGGCTTTAACGTACGATAGTTGATTGTTTCTGGTTTTTTAACTTCTCCATGGGACCAAGAACGAATCTTGTCTGGTGAAGCAAGACCAATTTTCATATACTCAAAATTATTAACGTCTAACAAGGGGCCTACCTCCCTTTTAATCTCCAGGTTTAACCCTCGATTGCCGTCAAGTATCAGGCAATCTTACACCGGATGATGGTTGATTGAATCAATAAGGCTCTAACAAGGCAGCATGATCTTCAAAGAAACATCTTGCTGCCAGTCAGAGCGGGTGATATATAACTAGATATGTTTATATTTATTCTTTGACAGGTGCCCCTACTTCGGAAGCAACCATATCTTTAGTTTCTGAATCAAGGCTTAATTTGTCTGCTTGGTTGGCCTCTTCTTCATCTTCCAAATCACGCATTTCGATTTCACGATCTTCGGCATTAAGAATTTTAACATCCAATCCTAAACTTTGAAGCTCCTTAATCAATACTTTGAAGGACTCAGGAACGCCTGGTTCAGGGACATTTTCACCTTTGACAATCGCTTCGTACGTTTTAACACGACCTACGACATCATCTGATTTAACGGTTAGGATTTCTTGTAATGTATAAGCAGCACCATAAGCTTCAAGTGCCCATACTTCCATCTCACCGAAACGCTGTCCACCAAATTGCGCTTTACCACCAAGTGGTTGCTGCGTAACAAGGGAGTAAGGTCCAGTTGAACGTGCGTGAAGTTTATCATCGACCATATGTGCCAGTTTGATCATATACATGACACCAACGGATACACGGTTATCGAAAGCTTCACCTGAACGGCCATCATAAAGGACAGTTTTTGCATCACGAGACATCCCGGCTTCTTCAATCGTACCCCAAACGTCTTCCTCAGTAGCACCATCGAATACAGGAGATGCTACATGAATGCCAAGTGCGCGTGCAGCCATACCTAAGTGAAGCTCCAACACTTGACCGATGTTCATACGTGAAGGTACACCCAATGGGTTTAACATGATGTCGACTGGAGTGCCATCTGGTAAATAAGGCATATCTTCTTCAGGAAGGATCCTGGAGATTACCCCTTTGTTACCATGTCGTCCAGCCATTTTATCGCCTTCATGGATTTTACGTTTTTGTACGATATATACACGTGCGAGCTGGTTTACACCAGGAGGTAGTTCATCGCCGTCTTCTCTGTTAAATACTTTAACATCAAGAACGATTCCACCGCCGCCGTGAGGTACACGAAGTGATGTATCCCTTACTTCACGAGCTTTTTCACCGAAGATTGCATGTAATAGACGTTCTTCAGCAGTCAGTTCCGTTACACCTTTAGGCGTGACTTTACCCACTAGAAGGTCTCCGTCTTTTACTTCAGCACCCACACGGATTATTCCACGCTCATCAAGATTACGAAGCGCATCTTCCCCTACGTTAGGGATATCACGGGTGATTTCTTCAGGTCCTAATTTCGTATCGCGTGATTCAGACTCATATTCTTCAATATGGATAGAAGTGTACACATCATCTTTAACCAATCGCTCACTCATGATGATGGCATCTTCATAGTTATACCCATCCCATGTCATGAAGGCAACCAATACGTTACGTCCAAGTGCTAACTCACCTTTTTCCATTGAAGGACCATCAGCAAGAATTTCACCTTTTACGACGTTGTCGCCAACACTGACGATAGGGCGTTGATTATAGCACGTTCCTTGGTTAGAACGAATGAATTTTAATAGACGGTATTTATCAAGGTTTCCTTTTACTTGCTGTCCGTCAACTTCACTTACCCTGCGAACCCATACTTCACGTGATTCAACGTGCTCTACGATACCAGGGTGTTTACAGATGACAGCAGCACCGGAGTCTTTCGCTGAAACATATTCCATACCCGTTCCAACTCGAGGGGCTTCCGGTTGTAGCAAAGGCACTGCTTGACGTTGCATGTTCGCTCCCATAAGGGCACGGTTGGAGTCATCATTCTCCAAGAAAGGAATACATGCTGTCGCAGCAGATACAACCTGTTTAGGAGATACATCCATGTAATCTACGCGGTCACGCGGAACAACGGTATTTTCACCGCGGAAACGTGCAACAACATCATTATCAAGGAATGAGCCGTCATCTGATAGACGTACATTCGCTTGGGCAACTACATAGTTATCTTCCTCATCAGCTGTTAAGTAATCGATTTGGCTTGTAATTCTACCAGTTTCAGGATTCACACGGCGATATGGTGTTTCAATGAAACCATATGGGTTTACCTTTGCAAAACTGGACAATGAGTTAATCAAACCAATATTCGGGCCCTCAGGCGTTTCAATCGGACACATACGGCCATAGTGGGAATAATGAACGTCACGCACTTCAAAGCCAGCACGCTCACGTGTCAGACCACCAGGTCCCAATGCAGATAGACGACGTTTATGCGTCAATTCAGCAAGCGGATTCGTTTGATCCATGAATTGGGAAAGCTGTGAGCTTCCAAAGAACTCTTTAATAGACGCAATGACTGGGCGAATGTTAATTAGTTGCTGCGGAGTGATTGTATTCGTATCTTGAATAGACATTCTTTCACGAACGACACGCTCCATACGGGATAAACCAATTCTAAATTGGTTTTGCAGCAATTCACCAACGGAACGCAGACGACGGTTACCTAAATGGTCAATGTCATCCGTGATTCCCACACCATGCAATAAGTTAAAGAAATAACTAATGGAAGAAATGATATCAGCCGGTGTAATGTTTTTGACCTGGTCGGTCACATAGGCATTACCGATGATATTGATCACTTTTTCGCCTTCAGCATCGTTTGGTGCAAAGACTTTAATAGGTTGAAGAAGAGTTTCTTCCTCTACTACGCCACCTGATGGATGGAAAGTTTTGAATCCGATTCCAGCTTCGATATGAGGCAGAATCCTATCAAGAGTCCGACGATCAAGCATTGTACCTTTTTCAACGATGATTTCCCCTGTTTCAGGATCAATCAAAGTCTCTGCAATACGTTGTCCGAATAAACGGTTCTTAATATGCAGTTTTTTGTTTATTTTATAACGACCTACGTTAGCTAAATCATAACGTTTCGGATCGAAAAAGCGGGATACTAAAAGACTTTTCGCGTTATCGACAGTAGGTGGTTCACCTGGGCGTAGACGCTCATAGATTTCTAGCAATGCTTTTTCTACACTCTCGGTGTTATCCTTTTCAAGAGTGTTGCGAAGGTATTCGTTGTCACCAATCAAATCAATGATTTCTTGATCAGTTCCGAATCCAAGGGCACGCATCAATACCGTTATCGGTAATTTCCTGGTGCGATCGATTCGAACATACACAACATCCTTGGCATCTGTTTCATATTCGAGCCATGCGCCACGGTTAGGAATGACGGTCGCAGAGAACCCAAGCTTACCGTTTTTATCCATTTTCCCGTTGTAGTAAACACTCGGTGAGCGCACTAATTGGGATACAATTACCCGTTCAGCACCATTGATGACAAATGTACCTGTTTCAGTCATCAGCGGGAAGTCGCCCATAAATACATCCTGGTCTTTCACTTCCCCTGTTTCTTTGTTAACAAGGCGCACTTTCACACGAAGTGGTGCAGAATACGTAACATCGCGTTCTTTTGTTTCTTCCACAGAATACTTCGGCTCAGCTAAGCTGTAATCGATGAATTCTAACGATAAATTACCTGTAAAATCCTCAATAGGAGAAATATCCTGGAACATTTCCTTTAAACCTACATCTAGAAACCATTGATAAGAAGCTGTTTGAATTTCAATCAGATTCGGAAGATCCAAAACCTCACTGATTCTTGCATAACTTCTACGTTGGCGGTGTCGTCCATACTGAACAAGTTGACCTGTCAACTGATTCACCCCTTAAATCAAGCGTTATAAGGATCCATTTGCCCCGGAAAAGGAATCATTTCCATAGACAAAAAGAAAATGGTTTTTATTTTAAAAACCACTATTTCTCATAAAACGAACTATTATTTATATATTTTTCCCATATTATCCATTGGTTATACACCAATGGTATAAAAATTGCATAGTTACGGAATTATATATATGCATTTTATAATACTAACATAGCGAAAATTTAGAGTCAAACCTTTTTGGATAATAGTATATAGTAACCTTTTTTCTTAACGGGCACTTCAATATTGCCAAATAATTGCTCCATTTTATCCATTGCGGATGGAGCCCCTTGTTTTTTTTGAATGACAACCCATAATTCTCCACCAGCTACCAAACTGCGATAGCTTTCTTCTAAAATTTCGTGGACTACACTTTTGCCTGCGCGAATGGGAGGGTTCGTAAGAATTGCCGCGAATTGATTGGAGCCAACTTTGTCAAAACGATCACTTTCGTAAATCTTCACATTTGCGATCCCATTAGTAGCTGCATTCTCTTTTGACAACTCAACTGCCCGGCTATTTATATCAATCATTTCTATCGCTCTATCGGGATAAGCTGCCGCAATCGATATTCCGATTGGTCCATAACCGCAACCAACATCAAGAATATCTCCTTCCACAGCTTCATTAAGGTTAAAACTCTCAACCAAAAGACGCGATCCGAAATCAACTTCCTTTTTCGAAAAAACACCATTATCACTTTTGAAGCGAAAGGTACGTCCCTTTAATGTAAAATCCCAAAACTTCGGATTGCTTACGACATCCGGTTTATGTGAGTAGTAATGCTCTGTCAGAGTCATCTCCCCCTATCAGAAAGGAATATTGAAGATTTAATGAGAGAAGAGATTTGAAGAATGGATACTTGCATGCCGGAATGTTTGAATAACGAAACCTCTTAATTAATCAAACCATTAACGGCGTATTTCCGTCATTTCATTAAAATGAAGAAAAAAAGCCCGCCAGTGATAGCGAGCTTTTTGTTTATGCAAGATTACTTAACTTCAACGCCAGCTCCAACTTCTTCAAGTTTAGCTTTAACTTCTTCAGCTTCTTCTTTAGTAGCGCCTTCTTTGATTGCTTTTGGAGTGTTGTCAACAAGTTCTTTTGCTTCTTTAAGTCCAAGACCTGTAACTTCACGTACAGCTTTGATAACTTTGATTTTTTGATCTCCAGCAGATGTAAGGATAACATCAAACTCAGTTTGTTCTTCAGCAGCAGCGCCACCAGCAGCAGCTACAGCTACAGGTGCAGCAGCAGTTACGCCAAATTCTTCTTCGATTGCTTTTACAAGGTCGTTTAATTCTAAAACAGTCATATTTTTAACTGCTTCAATGATTTGATCTTTAGTCATTATTATTTCCTCCTCGAAATGGTTGGTTTTTTTTTGAATCAGCAGGCTGAATAAGCGGTTAGCTTACGCGCCTTGTTCTTCTTTTTGCTCTGCAACAGCTTTTGTAGCAAGAGCAAGTCCGCGCATAGGTGCTTGTAGCACGCTGAGTAGCATTGAAAGTAGGCCTTCGCGTGAAGGTAGTTCTGCAAGAGCTTTAATTTCTTCAGCAGTTGCAACATTTCCTTCGATAACTCCAGCTTTGATTTCTAACGCTTCATGTTTTTTCGCAAAATCGTTAAGGATTTTTGCTGGCGCAATAACATCTTCAGTTGAGAATGCAATTGCGTTTGGTCCTGTTAGAGATTCGTTTAAAGTGCTAAGTTCAGCACTTTCAGCAGCACGGCGAGTTAAAGAGTTTTTGTAAACTTTAAACTCAACGCCAGCTTCACGAAGTTGCTTACGAAGTTCTGTTAATTCAGCAACAGTCAATCCACGGTAGTCAACAACTACTGTTGATTGGCTTGCAGTTAATTTACCAGTAATCTCAGCAACGATTTTTTGCTTTTGTTCAATAATTGCGTTCATCCTTACACCTCCTGTAGATTTGCTTGAAAACATTTATACCGTTTCAAAGAAAAAGCCTTCATCTCTATTGCAGACATGAAGGCAGTAATTTCAAAAGTCATAGTCAAGGACTATTATTATCGAATTACCTCGGCAGGGAATTAAGCTCGTAACGAGCACCTACTGTCTACGGTACAAATGATATTCATTTATTCACAACAAAACTTATTATAACAACAATAGTTTTGGAATGTCAATTATTATTTATTGAAAGTAGAAGGATCAACTTTCACACCAGGGCCCATTGTAGTAGTTACAGAAACGTTTTTCATGTAAGTTCCTTTAGCAGCCGCAGGTTTAACTTTCATTAACGTATCATAGATAGTAGTGAAGTTTTCCACTAGTTTAGCATCTTCGAAAGATACTTTACCGATTGGAGCATGGATGTTACCAGCTTTATCTACGCGGTATTCAACTTTACCAGCTTTGATTTCATTGACAGCTTTTGTTACGTCGAATGTTACAGTGCCAGTTTTAGGGTTAGGCATTAATCCTTTAGGTCCTAATACACGGCCAAGTTTACCAACTTCACCCATCATGTCTGGAGTCGCAACGATTACGTCGAATTCGAACCATCCTTGTTGGATTTTGTTGATGAAGTCAGATTCGCCAACGTAGTCAGCACCAGCAGCTTCCGCTTCTTTTGCTTTTTCGCCTTTAGCGAATACTAATACGCGTTGAGTTTTACCAGTACCATTCGGTAGAACAACCGCTCCACGAATTTGTTGGTCAGCTTTCTTAGGGTCTACGCCTAAACGGAAAGCAACTTCAACAGTCGCATCGAATTTTGCGAAGTTAGCTTTTTTAGCAACTTCGATTGCTTCAGTTACAGCATAAGCCTTAGAAACTTCTACAAGCTTAGCTGCTTCAAGATACTTTTTACCTTTTTTCGCCATGATATAAATCCTCCTAAATTGTGGTTTTAACGGTATAACCTCCCACGAATAAAGGTTGCGAGTATCAATCGCAACCCCGTAGAAACAAATAGCAATTACATGGATTAGTCTTCGATGACAATACCCATGCTGCGAGCAGTACCTTCAACCATACGCATTGCAGCTTCAACGCTTGCAGCGTTTAGGTCAGGCATTTTAGTTTCAGCAATCTCGCGCACTTGATCACGCTTGACTGTAGCAACTTTTTTACGGTTAGGTTCACCAGAACCAGACTCGATACCAGCTACTTTCTTAAGCAATACTGCAGCCGGTGGAGTTTTTGTAATGAATGTAAATGAACGGTCTTCAAATACCGTGATTTCAACAGGAATAATTAGACCAGCTTGATCTGCTGTACGAGCGTTGAACTCCTTACAGAATCCCATGATGTTTACACCAGCTTGACCTAATGCAGGACCGACTGGCGGTGCCGGATTCGCTTTACCAGCAGGAATTTGCAATTTAACCATTTTAATTACTTTTTTAGCCACGAGACACACCTCCTTATAAGTCCGTGATGTGGTAATAGGGATATACCCTCCCACTCATCTTGAATTCTTTATATATTAATAAAGAATGCTTGTATCGTTGAGGCCTAAAAATTGAAACATACTGACCTTTGAAATTTTACCACTTTCAAAAGACAATTTCAAGTTTTTTTCCGTTTATAATTTTTCCACTTGATTAAAATCAAGTTCAACCGGTGTATCACGACCGAACATATTGACTAGAACCCTTACTTTACCTTTATCTTTATCAAGTTCTTCAATAGGTCCTGCAAAGGTTGCAAATGGTCCTTCTTTAACTTGAACCATTTCACCGATTTCAAAATCAACTTCGAATTTACTTTCATCCACGCCCATTCGTTTAAGAACGACTTCAATTTCTTCCGGCAGCAACGCAGTCGGTTTTGACCCAGCTCCAGATGAACCTACGAAACCTGTTACGCCAGGCGTATTCCGGACAACATACCAAGAATCATCCGTCATGATAATCTCAACCAGTACATAACCTGGGAATACTTTCTTTTTGGTCACTTTCTTTTTGCCATCTTTAATTTCTGTTTCTTCTTCTTCTGGAACTACAACGCGAAAGATCTTGTCTTCCATCCCCATAGTCTCAACACGTTTTTCCAAGTTAGCCTTAACCTTATTCTCATAACCTGAATAGGTGTGAACTACATACCAATTCTTTTCCATGTGTTAGGACTTTAACGTCCTTCCCTCCCTGCAATCAATCATTTTCTTTATTAATCTTTATCTTTGAACGTTTTAGCCAAAATACCAAACCGTCGTCATCCCGACTTAACTAGAATAAATTATGATGATTCATATTACAGCAGTGCTCGATTTTGAACTTCTTCACTTCTTAAAAAAGACAAATTAAAAAACCCGTTTCCGGGCTTTTCTGCTGACACATATTATTCTATCACTATTATACCTTATTTTCGAATCTCTTATTCAATAACTAAGCGAATTAATTCGGAAATGCCCAAATCGACCACTGTAAAGAATAAAGCCATAAACAATACAGTCGTCACTACCACGATTGTATATTTGGTAAGCTCCTTGCGTTTAGGCCAGCTTACTTTTTGCATTTCGCGAGCGACTCCGCTGAAAAATTCGGTAAAACGTTTCATGAATGTATCCTCCAAGCATTAGAAGCTTCTGTCAATCTATTTATAAAACGGTTATTTCGTTTCTTTATGAATCGAGTGTGAATTGCACGTACTGCAAAATTTCTTGATTTCCAGGCGTTCTCCGCTTGTCGATTGTTTGCTCTCATAACTATAATTTCTTGAACCGCAATCAGTGCAGGCAAGAACTATTTTTTTTCGCATTAGATACACCTATCCTATCTACTATATCCATAAAACCTTATCACGGCTGTCTTTTATTGTCAATGTCAAAGCGGGTTTCGCCCATTATGGATACCGGAAATCAAACCATTGTTTTCTTAACATACCATTAAAAATTTCAGTGAATAATAAACTTCCATGTGGAGAAGGGACAGATGAAATTAAGCGGAAAAAGCGGAGGGATTATAAACTGATTTCCCTTACTTCCAGGTAGCGCTCGAGCTTTCTTTTCACCCGCTGAAGGGCGTTGTCGATTGACTTAACATGCCGGTTCAACTCTTCCGAAATTTCTTGGTAGGTTTGTCCATCCAGGTAAAGAGCTAACACTTTTCTCTCAAGATCACTCAGGAGCTCGGCCATCTTTAATTCGATATCGTCAAACTCTTCTTGGTTGATGATAAGTTCTTCCGGGTCCAAAACTTTCGTACCCGATATAATATCCATTAGAGTTCGGTCCGATTCCTCATCATAAATGGGCTTGTCCAGGGAAACATAGGAATTGAGCGGAATATGTTTTTGACGTGTTGCTGTTTTGATAGCTGTTATGATCTGCCTCGTAATGCACAGTTCTGCAAATGCTTTAAAGGAAGATAACTTATCCCCTTTAAAATCACGGACGGCTTTATATAAACCAATCATACCTTCTTGCACGATGTCTTCCTTATCTGCACCAATTAAGAAATAAGTCCTTGCTTTTGCTCTAACAAAATTACGATACTTTTGGATCAAATAATCCAGCGCTTCACTATCACCAGTGTGAACCAACCCTATCAATTCATCATCCTCAAACTGCAGATACTTTTCGTTCAGCTTCATTCCGAATTTGAGACCCACATTATATCCCCCTGACCTGACTCAGATAGAAATATTATACAGCAGGTAAAATTTACCCGTCAATGGTTCAAATTTTACCTCGGCGCCATTTTTCGAAAATTTCTGCCACTTCTTCACTTAAAGGAATTTTAACCGCGGGTTTTATTGTCGTTGTTTTTCTGACATCTTTCTTGATTTCCCCTTGAATTTCTTCCATTTCAATAAGCAGTTCACGAGCGGATTTCCTTAGAGCCCCTTGGCCAAAGATCACCCACTGTTCTGTAAAGTCAGAGGTTGCCACTTGGATTTGCGTTTTGACGTTATTCAGTTCAATGGCCATCTTTTCTATTCTTTCATCCGCAGTTTCATTTTCTTTTGTGAAAATTACATCAACTTTATGATTTTTGAATATACGGGCAATCCCCTGAACATATTGAGCGTCAAATACGACAATTACACGGTATCCGGTAAATGCTTGATATTCCGCCATCATTTCAATCAACCGGTCTCTTGCAGCAGCAAGATCCCGTTCTTTTAATTCTCTCAGTTCCGGCCAGGCTCCAATAATGTTATAACCGTCCACCAACAGAATGTTCATCCCATCATTGCCCTAGAGGATTTCTTTTTCTATAAACCTCATACATCAATAAACCGGCTGCTACCGATGCATTTAACGAAGTTACCTGCCCTGCCATGGGAAGACGGATGAGAAAATCACATTTATCCTTCATTAACCGGGCCATACCTTTTCCTTCGCTACCGATAACAAGTCCGATAGGCATCTTTCCGTCCATGTTACGGTAATCATCGCTGCCTTTCGCATCGGTACCTACTATCCATACCCCTCGCTCTTTCAACTCTTCCACTGCCCTTGCCAAATTTGTCACGCGAGCAACCGGAATATATTCGATTGCACCAGTTGAAGCTTTCGCCACTGTTGCCGTCAAGCCCACAGCTCTTCTTTTTGGAATGATGATTCCATGGGCACCGACTGCATCAGCCGTTCTCATGATCGAACCTAAATTATGCGGATCTTCAACTTCATCAAGAATCATGAAAAAAGGTGCTTCGTCCCGTTCAGCCGCTTTTGCGAATAGGTCATCCAATTCCACATATTCATATGCAGCCACTTGTGCGACAACACCTTGATGGATGCCTTCTGCCATTTGGTCAATTTTTTTCTTCGGCACGATTTGCACGAATACCTTCTTTTCCTTCGCCAGACCGATAAGTGGTTGCATCGAGCCTTTTTGTGAGCCTTCGGCTATCCAAATTTTATTAATATCCCGTTCGGAGCGAAGAGCTTCCAATACGGGGTTTCTGCCAATGATATATTCTTCACTCATGGGTTACTCCCCTTTTCTTCTTCAATGTATTCAATAGATTTTTTGATTAGTTCTTCCATTCTTTCTATTCGACCGGATAAGTACAAAAATCCCATAAGTGCCTCGAAAGCGGTACTGTAGCGATACGTTTGCACATCCGTATTCTTCGGGACCGAACCGGATTTTGCATTTCGGCCACGCCGAACCACAGCGGATTCCTCTTCCGATAACCAATCTGACTCAAGGAAAAAATGGATAATCTTATTTTGAGCTTTAGCCGCTACAAAAGATGTAGCCTTTTTGTGAAGTAGATTGGGCTTGACCGCACCATTTTGAATGAGATGATGCCGGATATACGTTTCGTATACAGCATCACCTATATAAGCTAAAGCCAGACTGTTCAGCATTTTTGCATCTACGTTATTATCGTAATGAAGCATTAATTACCCTCTTTTCCATCTTGTACCTTGAGGGGTATCCTCTAATATGATATTCATGTTTTTCAAACGATCACGAATTTCATCAGATAACCCAAAATTGCGGTCTTTCCGCGCTTGAATTCTCTGCTGGATCAAACCTTCGATTTCTTCATCCAAAAGCCCCGCTTCTTCAAGTGACAAACCTAGGACAGAAAATAAAGTATTGAATTTTTCAAGGAAAGCATCAATGACTTCCTTGTCTGTGTTTTTCTCCATCAAGTAATAATTTGCCTGTTTGGAAAGTTCGAAGAGTATGGATATTGCATTAGCTGTGTTGAAATCATCGTCCATTTCCTTAATGAATTGTTCATGTAATCCATTAAGCTTCTCCAACCAAATATCATTATTCTCAGTCAATCCGTCGCTTACCTGAAGGCGATGCTTTAAGTTTTGATAAGATGTCCTTAACCGATCAAGGGACGCTTTTACATTTTCAAGCACTTCTTCACTATAATTGATGGGATGACGGTAATGTACGGATAACATAAAGAAGCGTAACACTTGTGGATCATGCTTCTGAATGATGTCATGCACAAGAACGAAATTGCCTAATGACTTAGACATTTTTTCATTCTCAATATTTATATACCCGTTATGCATCCAATAATTCGCAAAGGTCTTACCTGTCAAAGCTTCGGATTGTGCAATTTCATTTTCATGATGCGGGAAAGCTAGATCTTGACCCCCTGCATGAATATCGATTGTATCCCCCAAATACTTTTTGACCATTGCGGAGCATTCTATATGCCAGCCAGGACGCCCTTTTCCCCACGGGCTCTCCCAAGATATTTCATCATCCTTGGCCGCTTTCCAAAGGGCAAAATCAAGGGCATCTTGTTTTTTCTCACCTATTTCAATACGGGCCCCTACTCGCAGCTCATCGATGGACTGATGTGAAAGTTTTCCATACCCCTCAAACTTACGGGTACGGTAATACACATCCCCTTCAGATTCATAAGCAAATCCTTTTTCAATCAATGCCGAGATGAATTCAATGATTTCATCCATGTTCTCCATTACGGTTGGGTGAGCATCCGCTTTTTTGCAGCCCAATGCGGACACATCTTCAAAATAAGCCTTGATGAAACGCTCTGATATTGTCGGGACATCTTCGCCCAATTCTTTTGCCGCACGAATCAGCTTATCATCCACATCCGTAAAGTTCGAAACGAATTGCACATCATATCCACGGTAGTCCAAATACCTACGAACGGTATCGAATACGATTGCCGGTCGTGCATTACCAATATGAATGTAATTATAGACAGTGGGTCCGCATACGTACATCTTCACCTTTCCCTCTTCAATCGGGATGAAGGTTTCCTTTTTTCTTGTAGCTGTGTTATATATTTTAATCGCCATATTATAGACTCCTTTCTTCCTGCTTCTGTTCAGCCAGCTTCGCTCTTAAGGCCCTGAGTTCACTATCCAATTCCTTAAAGCGATCAGCGATTGGATCAGGAAGATCACAATGATTTAGGTCTTTGTTGATTTTGATACCATCTTGAATGACTACTTTACCTGGAATGCCCACAACTGTAGAATTAGGTGGCACTTGCTTTAAAACGACCGATCCTGCACCGATTTTTGAGTTTTCCCCAACAGTGATGGAACCCAGCACTTTTGCTCCTGTGGCAATCAATACATTATCCTTTATCGTAGGATGACGTTTTCCCTTTTCCTTTCCTGTCCCCCCAAGGGTTACACCTTGAAAGACAGACACATTGTCACCAATCTCACAAGTTTCGCCAATGACGATCCCCATTCCATGGTCAATGAAGAAACGACGGCCAATGGTAGCTCCTGGATGAATTTCAATTCCGGTAAAAAACCGGCTGATTTGAGAAATACTTCTCGCTAGGAAAAAGAACTTCTTCTTGAATAGTGCGTGAGCCATCCTATGACTCCAAATCGCATGTAAACCCGCATACGTCAAAATGACTTCCAAATAACTGCGCGCAGCAGGATCTTGATCAAAAACCACTTCGATATCCTCTTTAAACATCTTTAACAAAATGATTCCCCCCTATGTTCCGTCCTTTTCCTACATCCCCATTTGAAGCTTTTAATGCATATAAAAAAGCGTCTCTGTCCAAATAGACAGAGACGCTTTAAGCGCGGTTCCACTCTGTTTGGAATAACGAAGCAGGTAAAGCTTTCCCCTGTTTTTTCATCCCCAACTTTAATCCCTGTAACGGAGGACATTCCGCCTGTGCCTACTATAGGTTAGTTCAGCAAAGGACTCAAGGGTGCATTTCAGAAAACGAGAGGCCTGAACCACTTTCAGCAGGTTATGGTTCTCTCTAAAAAGCTTCGTTTACTTACTTCTCCCCATCTACGCGTTCTTTTGTAAGATTATTAAATACTATATTACATTTTCGACAAATTGTTAATATAAAATACTCTGAATACGCTGTTTAATTTTTTCTTTGCCCAGTAATGAAATGGCCTTAGGCAAGTCAGGACCATGTGTTTGACCCGTGACGGCCGCCCTTATCGGCATGAATAATTTTTTTCCTTTATGCCCTGTGCTTTTTTGTACCGCTTTAATCGACTTCTTGATTTCATCCGCATTAAATTCTTCAAGCCCTTCGATTTCCTGAAGGAAAGCTTTCATGACTTCCGGTACCTGTTCTTCTGCCAATACTTCCTTAGCTTCTGGCTCGAACTCGACCTCATCCTTGAAAAACAGTTCAGATAGCTTAACTATTTCCGCTCCATAGCTCATCTGCTCTTGAAAAAGGGAAACAAGGCCATGTACCCACTCTTCTTCTTCAGCGGTTAGTGTCTCTGAGACCTTCCCAGCTTTAATTAAGTGAGGCATTGACAATTCCACTGCACGATTTACGTCCAATTGCTTCACGTATTGGTTATTCATCCATGTAAGTTTTTGCTTATCGAAAAGTGCAGGTGATTTAGACAACCGATCAGCATCGAAAAGATTAATGAACTCTTCTTTCGTGAAAATCTCTTCCTCCCCGACCGGAGACCATCCTAATAATGTAATGAAATTGAATAAAGCCTCAGGTACATAACCAAGCTCTTCATATTGCTCAATGAATTGAATGATCGATTCATCACGTTTACTCAGTTTCTTCCTGCTTTCGTTTACAATTAGCGTCATATGTCCGAATACCGGCGGTTCCCATCCGAATGCTTCATAAATCATCAATTGTTTCGGAGTATTGGAGATATGATCATCACCGCGAAGGACATGGGAAATCTTCATCAAGTGATCATCGACTGCCACTGCAAAGTTATAGGTCGGTATGCCATCTTTTTTAACGATAACAAAATCACCAAAACCATCTGTTTCAAACGAAACGTCATCCTTGACCATATCTTTGAAAGTAAGGACTTTCCCCGCTGGAACGCCAAAGCGAATGCTAGGTTTTCGTCCTTCAGCCAATAGTTCACTTTGCTCTTCTTCAGTTAAATGCCTGCACTTCCCTGAATATTTTGGCGTCTCATTCCGTTCGACCTGTCCTTCACGCTCTGCTTCAAGCTCTTCTTCCGTACAATAGCATTTATATGCCAAACCCTTACCTAAAAGCTCTTGATACAATTCCTGATAAAGGTCGTTCCTTTCTGATTGACGATATGGCCCGTATTCACCGCCAACATCCACACCTTCATCCCAGTCCATACCAAGCCATTTCAAATATTTAAGCTGACTTTCCTCTCCACCTTCAATATTTCTCTTTTGGTCGGTATCTTCAATCCGGATGATGAATTTCCCACCTTTGTTTCGTGCGTATAAATAGTTAAATAAAGCCGTCCGTGCATTACCTATATGTAAATGTCCAGTCGGACTCGGTGCATAGCGAACTCGAATATCACTGCTCATGATATATATAGACCTCCCAGTCGTTCTTTTCTATTGTTTATTTTATCATTTATATACATTTGGTTAAAGGCATCCACTCTAAAAACAAATTAGTTTGATTTAACCAATAAGACAACAGCCTGTGCCGCGATTCCTTCGCTTCTGCCTGTAAATCCAAGTTTCTCTGTAGTGGTCGCCTTTACATTAATTCTATCTATCGAGGCATCTAAAAGTTCTGCAATCCTGCCTCGCATTTCCTCAATATACGGTGCCATTTTCGGGCTTTGTGCAATGATTGTACAGTCCGCATTACCTAAGGAATATCCTTCTTTTTTTACAATCGCCCAAATATACTGCAACAGTTTTGCCGAATCGGCATCTTTAAATTCAGGATCGGTATCCGGAAAATGCTTACCGATATCCCCTGCACCGATTGCCCCCAAGCAGGCATCAGCAACAGTATGCAAAAGTACATCCGCATCCGAATGACCTAACAAACCTTTCTCATGCGGAATCGTAATTCCGCCAATAATCAAGGGTCTACCCTCTACAAGCTGATGAACGTCATATCCTTGTCCAATTCGAAACATATCATTCTCCCCAATCATCGTTTTCCATGTTGTTGTTTATGTAAAATCGCTTCTGCAAAATATAGGTCTTCCTGAGTCGTAATTTTAATATTATCATAATTGCCCTCAATAATAACTACCTGTTCATTGATCCGTTCTAGCAAACTTGCATCGTCCGTCCCTAAAAAAGCTTCAGCCTCTGCCTGTTCATACGCCCTTTTTAATATGGATACACGAAAAGCTTGTGGAGTTTGTACCGCCCACAAGCTTGATCGTTCCACCGTTTCCAATACCTTTTTATCAGTAACTTTTTTAATCGTATCCTTTACGGGCACTGCAATGACAGCACCTCCATGAAGGGAAGCTGCGGTAGTCAATTCTCTGATTTGCCCTGGATTGATAAAAGGGCGAGCCCCGTCGTGGACCAGGATGATTTCTTCCCCAGCATGTTGCAGCCCATTATAAACGCTTTGTTGGCGCTCCTTGCCACCCAAGACGAGTTTCTTGACCTTTTTAAGCCCATACGTTGCTATCAATTGACTGAAATAATCCTTTTCTGCCGGGTTTATCGAAAGGATAATCCCCCGACAGTCAGGATCTTCTTCAAAGACACGAAGTGTATAAACAATAATCGGGATACCCGATAGTTCAATAAAAAGTTTATTCTTGCCCGCGTTCATTCTTTTTCCTTGTCCAGCTGCAGGTATCACTACTTCATAAAACATAACGGTTTCTCCTACTCTTCTTTATAATGCTTTTTCTAATAGTTTCGGTTTAGCGAATATCATACGTCCTGCAGAGGTTTGCAGTACACTTGTGACAAGTACATCGATTCGTTTCCCAATATGGTCACGACCACCCTCTACAACGATCATTGTACCATCGTCTAAATAAGCAATGCCCTGGTTCTGCTCTTTCCCGTCCTTAATGACCTGAACATTCATCTCTTCCCCAGGAAGTACAACAGGTTTTACGGCATTGGCAAGGTCATTGATATTAAGGACCGCCACATTTTGAAACTCGCATACTTTGTTTAAATTGAAATCATTGGTAACGACCATTCCGCCCGATATTTTGGCAAGCTTCACAAGTTTACTATCCACTTCCTGGATGTCTTCAAAATCTCCCTCGTACATCTCCACTTTAATCGGAAGGTCTTTTTGAATCCGATTCAGGATATCCAAACCACGTCTTCCACGATTCCTTTTCAATGCATCAGATGAATCAGCAATGTGCTGTAGTTCGTTTAATACGAATTGAGGGATGACTATGGTACCCTCCAGGAAGCCTGTCTGACAGATATCCGCAATTCTACCGTCAATGATGACGCTTGTATCGAGAATCTTCAGCCGCTTGCTATACCCCTCTTCGTCCTCTTCACTTACTTCACCATCAGTATTCTTTTTCTTATTATTTTTCGTAAATAAACTCAATAGTTCATCACGTTTTTTAAAGCCCACCTGGAAACCAAGATAACCAAATAAAAGCGTAAGGATGATAGGAACCACCTTGATGGCACTGAAGGCGGAACCAACCAAGAACGCCGCAAGCAGTCCCACTAAAAGACCGACGCTGCCAAAGATTATGTCCGTAATCGGTATCTTAACAAGCTGTTCCTCCAGCCACTTCATAAAATAGATCACATGATCTACTGCCCAAAAAGTAATAAGATAAAAGATAATGGCACCCAACAGTACACTTACATAAGGATTGTTTATTAAAGCAATATCGTCTGCATGTAATACAATTAATAATTCTGGAATAAGTAACATACCAAGTGTTCCGCCGACTATTAAGAAGCATGCTTGTATAATGCGTTTTAACATCCCTTTCACCTCCCTCTACTCATTATTGACCAATAAAATAAAATGAAACCTTCGAAAATTCGTTTTCATTATATACGTGAAATTCACTTAAGGAATTAGTGGATTTACTAATATGACTCCTTCTCTTTTTCGTAATATTAGCCTAGCACCCTGAGTTTTGAGTGTCAAAAATAAACACTAATCAATTTCAAGCTAATCCAGAGAAATTTTGAAGGCCAGCTGCACCTTACATCCTTCTATTTGTGACCAACTGATTTTTTAAAATGCGGAGTCCTTCTTTAATTTTATTGGCACGGACTTCGCCAATACCCTCTACATCGTCAAGGTTTTGAACTGTAGCTTTATTGACTTCGCTAAAGCTTCCGAACTGTTTCACTAAATTTTCGATAATCAAACCCGGCAAGCGTGGAATCTTATGAAGAATACGGTAACCACGGGGATGTACTGACTCATCAAGATGTATGTATCCGTGATAGCCCAGTACCTTTAGAAGTATGCTTTCGTCCAATTTTTCCTGCATGGCCAACTCTTGAAGCCGAAAAATGATATCCTCTGGTTTTTCATCATTACTGGAAATATAATCCTTGATAAGCCACTTTCCTTCCGTTTCAATATCTGCCAGGATTTCATTCATTTGCAGACGGATCAATCTTCCTTCCGTACCAAGCTCATTAAGGTAAGTAAGTAGCTCCGCCTTGATTCTGAGTACCATTACATAACGGTGCAATACCTGCAAAAGATCGGCATAGGTCACGATTTCCTCAAACTCTAATGCTCCTAATACTGATATGCTCTGCTGTAGGACCACCTTGTATTTTTCCAAGGTTTGAATGGCTAAATTGGCCTTAGCAAGTATGACCCCTATATCTTTGAGGGCATACCGGAAATTGCCTTGATATAAAGTGATGACATTCCGGCGTTGTGATATTGCGACGACCAACGACTTGGTCTCCCTTGCTACACGTTCCGCTGTCCGATGCCGCATTCCCGTTTCAGTGGAAGGAGTACTGTTATCCGGCACTAATTGGGCATTTGCGAAAATGATCGTATCGGCTTTTTCATTTAAAATGATTGCCCCGTCCATCTTCGCCAACTCATACAATGTACTTGGGGTACAGCTACAGTTGATTTCGAAGCCGCCATCTACGATAGTTCGAACCTTCTCGTTATATCCAACCACTATCAAACCACCCGTATTTGCCCTCAGGACATTTTCAATACCCTCCCGAAGCGGGGTACCTGGAGCTACAATTTGCAGAATCTCCAATTTTGTTTTCTCATACCCTTTTTTATCTGTCATACTTACCCCCCTAACGATTGTTGAAGAGCCTCCGAAACCGATGAAACACCAACGATCTTAATACCTTTTGGTGCGGTCCATCCCCCTATATTATTAGCCGGTATGATAACTCGTTCAAACCCTAGTTTTGCTGCTTCTTGCACCCTTTGTTCAATTCTTGACACCCTTCTTACCTCACCAGTCAGCCCCACTTCACCAATGATGCAATCCGTAGGGTTTGTTGGTTTATCACGGAAACTAGAGGCAATGCTGATTGCGACAGCGAGATCAATTGCCGGTTCATCCAGCTTGACACCACCAGCAACCTTTAAATACGCATCTTGGTTTTGGAGCAGCAAGCCCACTCTCTTTTCCAGAACAGCCATTAAGAGCGAAACTCGATTATGGTCTATCCCTGTGGCCATTCGCCTTGGATTGCCAAAACTAGTAGGTGAAATCAATGCTTGAATTTCAACAAGCACCGGCCTTGTTCCTTCCATGGATGCGACGACTGTGGAACCCGAAGCTCCTTGAGACCTTTCTTCAAGGAAAATTTCCGATGGATTCGCGACCTCTTCCAAACCATGTTCTTTCATTTCAAATATACCCATCTCATTCGTCGAACCAAATCGGTTTTTGACAGCACGTATGATTCGATATGTATGGTGTCTTTCACCTTCGAAATATAAAACGGTGTCTACCATATGCTCAAGCAGCCGTGGCCCTGCAATGGCCCCTTCTTTTGTAACGTGTCCGACGATAAAGATCGCAATCCCATTCGTTTTAGCAATGCGCATGAGTGAGGCTGTGCATTCCCTAACTTGTGAAACGCTTCCCGGGGCAGATGTAACCTCCGAATGGTACACCGTTTGAATGGAGTCAATAATGACCAAATCCGGTTTTACCTCTGTAATCGCCTGTTGGATATAGTCCATATCGGTTTCAGCATAGACGAATAGATTTTCTGACATGGTCCCAAGCCGGTCCGCTCTCAATTTGGTTTGCTTGACTGACTCTTCACCTGATATATAAAGCACTTTTTTCTGTTTATGTGCCAATTGGGAGGATACCTGCAAAAGTAGGGTGGATTTACCTATACCCGGATCGCCTCCGATCAATACAAGTGACCCCTGTACGATCCCGCCCCCAAGAGCACGATTCAATTCCATTAAATCCGTCTTAATCCGTGGTTCTTTTTCTGATTGAATAGTAGTTATGGGCGCTGCCTTTTCCCGTTCCCCGGAACCTCTAACCTCTGAATGGGTAAAAGCACCTTTTCTAGCAGGTTTAACGATTTCAGTTTCCTCGACCATTTTGTTCCATTCACCGCAACCTGGGCATTTCCCCATCCATTTCGCGGACTCATATCCACAAGACTGACACATAAATTTGGTTTTCTTCTTTACAGCCATAAATTACTCCTCTTTCTTTGGAAAAAATACCTATATTAAGGATATTATATCTCTGTTTTATTTAAACCTTCTTAAGGCTAAGTTTTTTTAAAAAAATAATCACTCTACATTGTCCAACTTATACTCATTTCTACCTATGGATAAAAAACAGAGGTACACTGCAAAAAAATCTGCCGTGTACCTCGAAGTTTAGAATCAGGTTATTCACTTACATTAACAGGTTCACCTTGTCGGATTGCAAACTCATTATTCACGACATCCATCACGACCGTTTGCCCTTTTTTCACGTTACCCTTAAGCAACTCCTCGGAAAGATAATCTTCAACATGCTTCTGAAGCGCCCTGCGGATTGGTCGTGCCCCATATTCAGGATCGAAACCTTCCGTAGCAATTTTTTCTCTAGCCGCATCTGTAAGTTCCAAGTATATTTCCTGTTCTTTCAAACGGGTAGTAAGCTGATTTGACATTAATGTGACGATTTGTTTTAAATGATCCTTCTCTAATGAGTGGAACACGATAGTTTCATCAATACGATTCAGGAACTCCGGACGGAATGCTCGTTTGAGTTCTTCCATCACTTTCCCTTTCATATTTTTGTAATCCTGGCCGGTATCCTGGATGTTAAAGCCCACATACTTATCAATTTTTAAGGCAGACGCCCCTACATTCGATGTCATAATCAGAATGGTATTCCTGAAATCGACAGTACGCCCCTTGGAATCTGTCAGTCTTCCATCTTCCAAAACTTGAAGAAGAATATTGAAGACATCTGGATGAGCCTTTTCTATTTCATCAAGCAGAACGACTGAATATGGTTTCCTCCGCACTTTTTCCGTTAACTGTCCGCCTTCTTCGTATCCAACATATCCTGGAGGGGATCCAACAAGACGTGAAGTCGAATGTTTCTCCATATATTCGGACATATCTATACGGATCATAGCATCTTCATCACCAAAAATGGATTCAGCTAAAGCACGGGCAAGCTCGGTTTTACCGACCCCTGTAGGTCCCAAGAAGATGAATGAACCAATTGGACGTTTAGGATCTTTCAAACCTGCTCTTGCGCGTCGTACTGCTTTAGAAACCGCAATGACGGCCTCTTCTTGCCCAATTACGCGATCGTGGAGGATTGATTCCATATTAAGCAGTTTATCTGACTCTGTTTGCGCCAGTTTAGTGACTGGAACTCCCGTCCAGCTGGATACGACGTGCGCAATATCATCCACAGTCACTTCACTGTTCTCTTGCCCTTGTTTTTCTTTCCAAGTCTTTTTCGTTTCTTCCAATTGTTCTCTTAAGCGTTGTTCTGTATCGCGAAGCGAAGCAGCTTTTTCAAATTCCTGGCTCTGAACGGAAGCATCCTTTTCCTTACGCACATCATCTAGCTTCACTTCAAGTTCCTTTAAGTTTGGTGGCGTTGTGTATGAACGTAACCTAACCTTGGATCCAGCTTCATCAATCAAGTCAATCGCTTTGTCCGGTAAAAAGCGATCGGAAATATAACGGTCGGATAATTTGACTGCGGCATCAATCGCTTCGTCAGTAATCGAGACACGGTGATGGGCTTCATAACGGTCACGTAAACCCTTGAGAATTTGAATGGATTCTTCCATGGTCGGTTCATCTACTTGGATTGGCTGGAAACGACGTTCAAGCGCAGCATCTTTTTCAATATACTTACGGTACTCATCCAAAGTGGTAGCACCGATACATTGTAATTCACCACGGGCCAATGATGGCTTAAGGATATTGGAGGCATCAATTGCACCTTCTGCACCGCCTGCACCAATCAATGTGTGCAATTCATCGATGAATAAGATGATATTACCCGCCTGACGAATTTCATCCATCACTTTCTTCAATCGGTCCTCGAATTCACCCCGATATTTAGTACCTGCCACAACAGTACCCATATCTAGGGTCATTACGCGTTTATCTCGTAAAATTTCAGGTACCTCATTATTGATGATCTGTTGGGCAAGCCCTTCAGCAATGGCTGTTTTACCTACCCCAGGTTCACCGATTAATACTGGGTTATTTTTTGTACGACGGCTTAATACCTCAATGACACGCTGTATTTCCTTACTTCTTCCGATAACGGGATCCAAGCTTCCTTCCCGGGCAATCGCCGTTAAATCACGGGCAAGGCCATCCAGTGTCGGTGTGCTAGCATTTGAAGCAGCTGAACCTTGATGACCACCTGATTCATTGCTGCCCAAAAGTTGTAATACCTGTTGTCGGGCTTTATTTAAACTTACTCCCAGATTATTCAACACGCGGGCGGCTACACCTTCCCCTTCTCGTATCAGACCAAGAAGTACATGCTCTGTTCCAACATATGAATGACCTAATTTTCTCGCCTCATCCATGGAAAGCTCAATGACTTTCTTAGCTCTTGGGGTATAATGTATCGTTTGAGCCGTATCCTGTCCACGGCCAATTAAATTTTCCACTTCTTTCTGAATCTTATCCGGTCCCAATCCAAGAGCATATAACGCTTTGGCTGCAATGCCATCACCTTCTCGGACCAGACCCAGTAAAATATGTTCCGTGCCAATATTATTATGACCTAAACGGATTGCCTCTTCTTGGGCTAATGCTAATACTTTCTGTGCTCTTTCAGTAAAACGACCAAACATCATAGGGAATTCCTCCTTAAGAATTTTCGTTTTGAATAAAGTTGTAGACAATTCTCTAAGTAATGGCAGGTTCTTGCTCCATACCTATTCATGAATATTGGTACTCTCCAAAGAGGATAATGACCTCTATGAGGAGGAAGATTCCGTGAAATTCAAGCGTTCTCGGATGAGTGCTGCTCTACGGATATCCCTTTCATGGGATCTTAAAGGGCCACCTGCATACTTTTGTAAAAATCCCGACTGTGTCAAAATCATCAACTCATTTAGAATGCTTTTAGAAATATTTTTTATATACCCAAGATCTATACCTAGCCTAACATCTGAGATACAGGTAGCAGCTTCCTTGGTCTCGATGATTCGAGCATTGGACAATATCCCATATGAACGGAAAACTCTATCTTCTAATTGTATGTGGGAAGTCCTCGCTAATGCATCCCGCGCTGACCGTTCCTGGGCTATGATTTGTTGCACTACACTTGTTAGATCTTCAACGATATCCCTTTCCGACTTTCCGAGAGTGATTTGATTAGAGATTTGAAAGATATTCCCTAACGCTTGACTGCCCTCTCCATAAATCCCTCGTACCACCAACCCCAATTGGTTGATAGCCGGTATAATATTATTCATTTGCTGAGTAAGGACCAGGCCTGGCAGATGCATCATGACTGAAGCCCTTAATCCCGTTCCCACATTAGTTGGACAACTAGTTAGGTATCCTCTTTCTTCATCATATGCATAGTCTATGGATTCTTCAATCCAATCGTCAAGAACATTTGCAATCTTTAAGGTTTCCTTTAGCTGCAACCCCGACATTAAACACTGAATACGGAGATGATCCTCTTCGTTTATCATGATACTGATTTCTTCATTTTCCGAAAGGAGACATGCGCTTTTCGCTGATTCCTCAACTAAATGAGGGCTGATTAAATGTTTTTCAACAAGAACGCGCTTTTCCAGTGGCTGTAATTGGTCAATCTCTAGAAGTTCCAGTTTCCCAATCTCTGGAGTAACTTCCTCTTCAATTCTTTTTTTGACCAATTCAATTATTTTTTTAGCTTCTTCGTTAGAAAAGGAGGTTGGGAAGGTAAAGTCTTTGAAATTCCTGGCCAATCGAATCCTGGAACTCAATACAATATCGATCTCCGGCCCTTCGGCACTCATCCAGGAACTCAAGGCGTTTTCTACAAACTTTTCCAAGCTCATAATTCCTCGCCTCCCTCTTGTGCATCATACCTTTTTTCAAGGGAACGAACCTTATCTCTTACTTCTGCCGCTTTCTCAAACTCCTCTTGAATAATGTGGGTCTTTAAAACTTCTTTCAAATCCAAAATTTGCTTTCGAAGATATATGGTGCCACCAATCCTTTTTGGAATTTTCCCTATATGTGCTGTATTGCCGCTATGAACCCTTTTTAAAATAGGGTTTAACTGTTCATTGAATGTTTTATAACATTCGGCACAGCCAAACTTACCAATATGGACAAATTCTTTATAGGAACGATGACAATTCGGGCAACGCCTCTCTTCCGATTTGGGAAATGCATTTGCCTTTGTCTGTTGAATATTCGACTCCATATTCAACAATCCTGCTAATAAATTATTTATTGAAAAACCAGGTCCACCTGCATCCATGAACACCTCACCTTTTTCCTGAGCACATTTCTCACAAATCATGACTTCAGTCTTTTTTCCATTGATGATTTTGGTGAAGTGTAGGGTAGCAGGCCTTTGATGACATTCTTGGCAAATCAACGTTCATCACCTCTGCCAGTTTCATTTATATTTTAAAGTCGTAAGCATCGCAGTTAAAATTCTTGCCCTAAGCTCATCGCGGTCAGGTAGGTCGATATAAATCACCGATCTATCTATGACGCTCATCATAATCTTTGCTTCTCTTTCATTAATGACTTCCTCATTCATCAGCCGGGAAATTACTCCTTCAGCCATCGATTGAGTTACCCTAGAACCAATAAGCGATAATAATTGGTTAATAAGTTGCACGGAATCCTGCGATTCCACTTTCATGATGCGTATATAACCGCCGCCTCCACGCTTACTCTCTACAACATAACCTCTCTCGATTGTAAACCGGGTATTGATTACGTAATTGATTTGAGAAGGAACACACTGAAATTTATCTGCTATTTCACTTCTTTTAATCTCTAAGATATCTTTTTGACTTATTTCCAGCACTTGCTTCAAATAAGTTTCGATAACATCAGATATGTTTCTCACTCAGCCTCCTCCATTCTGACTTTGACTATATTTGACTATTATTATACAAGGAAAAATGCATTTTGCAACTTAAACGCACTTTCTTTCTGTATTATCCATTTTCTCCAAATTATATGTAGTTACATACCCCATTGAACATTAAAGTTGAAATATCTTACATAAATACCCTGAAAAGATAAATGCAAAACCTGCAATTTTTTCTTCTCCTCAAAGCTCCTTCACCTAAATTCAACCTCTTTCTCCAGTTCCCGTTCCCTCTAATGGTATTTTAACCAACAAATAGATCCAGCCCTATGCTAACCCTGGAGATAAAAAACCTATTCGTTAATTAGAACATCAAAAAAGACCAGCCAGAATGGCTGATCTTAGAT
>NZ_JAUCFQ010000001.1:62500-77500 GCF_030348345.1 Peribacillus sp. NJ4 | reverse complement strand
CGGAGAAATTCCAATCGAACCTGGAGATAGCTGGTTCTCTCCGAAATAGCTTTAGGGCTAGCCTCAAGATGAGAGTATTGGAGGTAGAGCACTGATTGGACTAGGGGCCCCCAACGGGTTACCGAATTCAGTCAAACTCCGAATGCCAAATACTTATTCTTGGGAGTCAGACTGCGAGTGATAAGATCCGTAGTCGAAAGGGAAACAGCCCAGACCACCAGCTAAGGTCCCAAAGTATACGTTAAGTGGAAAAGGATGTGGAGTTGCTTAGACAACCAGGATGTTGGCTCAGAAGCAGCCACCATTTAAAGAGTGCGTAATAGCTCACTGGTCGAGTGACTCCGCGCCGAAAATGTACCGGGGCTAAACGTATCACCGAAGCTGTGGATTGACACCATTAGGTGTCGATGGTAGGAGAGCGTTCTAAGGGCGTTGAAGTCAGACCGGAAGGACTGGTGGAGCGCTTAGAAGTGAGAATGCCGGTATGAGTAGCGAAAGAAGGGTGAGAATCCCTTCCACCGAATGCCTAAGGTTTCCTGAGGAAGGCTCGTCCGCTCAGGGTTAGTCGGGACCTAAGCCGAGGCCGAAAGGCGTAGGCGATGGACAACAGGTTGATATTCCTGTACCACCTATACATCGTTTGAACGATGGGGGGACGCAGAAGGATAGGGTAAGCGCGCTGTTGGATATGCGCGTCCAAGCAGTTAGGCCGGAAACGAGGCAAATCCCGTTTCCATTAAGGCGGAGCTGTGATGGCGAGGGAAATATAGTACCGAAGTTCCTGATTCCACGCTGCCAAGAAAAGCCTCTAGTGAGATGTAAGGTGCCCGTACCGCAAACCGACACAGGTAGGCGAGGAGAGAATCCTAAGGTGTGCGAGAGAACTCTCGTTAAGGAACTCGGCAAAATGACCCCGTAACTTCGGGAGAAGGGGTGCTTTTTAGGGTGAATAGCCCGGAAAAGCCGCAGTGAATAGGCCCAGGCGACTGTTTAGCAAAAACACAGGTCTCTGCGAAGCCGCAAGGCGAAGTATAGGGGCTGACACCTGCCCGGTGCTGGAAGGTTAAGGGGAGAGGTTAGCGCAAGCGAAGCTTTGAACCGAAGCCCCAGTAAACGGCGGCCGTAACTATAACGGTCCTAAGGTAGCGAAATTCCTTGTCGGGTAAGTTCCGACCCGCACGAAAGGTGTAACGATCTGGGCACTGTCTCAACGAGAGACTCGGTGAAATTATAGTACCTGTGAAGATGCAGGTTACCCGCGACAGGACGGAAAGACCCCGTGGAGCTTTACTGCAGCCTGATATTGAATTTTGGTACAGCTTGTACAGGATAGGTAGGAGCCTGAGAAGCCGGAGCGCTAGCTTCGGTGGAGGCGTTGGTGGGATACTACCCTGGCTGTATTGAAATTCTAACCCGCGCCCCTTATCGGGGTGGGAGACAGTGTCAGGTGGGCAGTTTGACTGGGGCGGTCGCCTCCTAAAGAGTAACGGAGGCGCCCAAAGGTTCCCTCAGAATGGTTGGAAATCATTCGTAGAGTGTAAAGGCACAAGGGAGCTTGACTGCGAGACCTACAAGTCGAGCAGGGACGAAAGTCGGGCTTAGTGATCCGGTGGTTCCGCATGGAAGGGCCATCGCTCAACGGATAAAAGCTACCCCGGGGATAACAGGCTTATCTCCCCCAAGAGTCCACATCGACGGGGAGGTTTGGCACCTCGATGTCGGCTCATCGCATCCTGGGGCTGTAGTCGGTCCCAAGGGTTGGGCTGTTCGCCCATTAAAGCGGTACGCGAGCTGGGTTCAGAACGTCGTGAGACAGTTCGGTCCCTATCCGTCGCGGGCGCAGGAAATTTGAGAGGAGCTGTCCTTAGTACGAGAGGACCGGGATGGACGCACCGCTGGTGTACCAGTTGTCTTGCCAAAGGCATAGCTGGGTAGCTACGTGCGGACGGGATAAGTGCTGAAAGCATCTAAGCATGAAGCCCCCCTCAAGATGAGATTTCCCATGGCGCAAGCTAGTAAGATCCCTGAAAGATGATCAGGTTGATAGGTCAGAGGTGGAAGCGTGGCGACATGTGGAGCTGACTGATACTAATAGATCGAGGACTTAACCAACGCTTTTTAAAAAATGAAATACCTTCTTATTATCTAGTTTTGAAGGAACAACGTTCCTTTATTGTTTGGTGGCGATAGCGAAGAGGTCACACCCGTTCCCATTCCGAACACGGCAGTTAAGCTCTTCAGCGCCGATGGTAGTTGGGGGTTTCCCCCTGTGAGAGTAGGACGCCGCCAAGCCATTTCTAAGATCAGCCATTTTGGCTGGTCTTTTTTCGTCGTTTTGGGATAGATCATTTCAACATTGATAGTTAAAAGGATGAAAAGTTTAACCTTTCTGTCTTAATCCATTCAAATATTAAGAATGGCACCTTAGCTTGGCTTATTTTAAGGAATTGCACAATGCAAGGGTAATCATCATTAGGCATAGTTTTCATCAGCTCTGCCCACCATTCTGTTTCATAACGGGCTATTATACTAAGGTTATAAGAAATCAAATAATGTATTAAAAGTTCAGGTAATGAAAAAGCCGACGAATCTTTATTGAGTGATAGCATGAACTCTCCTTCTGCCAAATTATAGCGTATTGGAGAGGTAGCATTATAAATAGGAACGTTATCTGTTATTAAATGCAGTGTCCCAGGAGATTCTGAAATACTGTAAACTTGGTTCGTTTTGGATTTTAAAAATTCTTCCAATCGATTGCTGGACATTTGATAGCTATCCAATACGGATGAAGGTAATTGAAAGCCGTTTGAAGAGGGTAACAGGGCGACGAAATTTTTCTTGGAAATAGACCATGTAAAGTTTTGCATATCTGGGATTTCCTTCAATAACGTACCCATGGAAAATTTTTCGCCCTCCAGATGCTTGATATGGAATAACTTCTCGGCAATGCAGGTGAAAAGTCCATTCTTTTGCGTTTTCACTTCGTCCTTTATAAATTCGTATTGTTGTTTTTTCCTTTTTCTCGTAGTTACCCCATGGGCAAGTAACGAAGTTGATTCGGGATAGTTGGGATCAATCGTGAGCAGACAGGCCTTCAACAATTGGGCGAATCCATAAAATGTTAGGATTGGTTGTATGGAAAGTGGAGCGATCGCAGCCTGATTATAATAAGTTTTAGCATGTTCAAGATGGTATATAAATGGATAACAATTTTCGTAACTTTTTATTTCCGCTTCTGCAATTTTTTCATGCGTGTAACATTTTTGTAAAAAAAGTTGTGAGGCAGATGCGGAAAAAAAAGGTGTATATTTATCGAAATTATCATTGTTTTCAGGCATTGCAGCCTCTCCTCCGAATTAATAGAATAATCAAACATTTATTTCTCTTCTTGACAGTAGTATGTCCTATTGATAACCTACAAATAATATTTTTAAGCAGGAGGGGAAAATAATGTGGGAAAATAAATTTGCAAAAGAAGGTTTAACCTTTGATGATGTCCTATTAATTCCAGCGAAATCAGAGGTTTTGCCGAAAGATGTTAACCTTCAAGTCAGCTTATCTGAAAATTTAAAGCTCAACCTTCCTATCATCAGCGCAGGAATGGATACCGTGACAGAAGCTGAAATGGCAATTGCCATGGCTCGTCAAGGTGGATTAGGTATCATTCATAAAAATATGTCTATTGAAGCACAAGCTGAACTGGTGGATAAAGTAAAACGTTCAGAAAGCGGTGTTATTACCGATCCGTTTTTCTTAACGCCAGATCATCAAGTATTTGATGCAGAGCATTTAATGGGCAAATATCGCATTTCGGGTGTGCCTGTAGTCAACAATATAGAGGATCAAAAACTTGTGGGTATCATTACAAACCGTGATTTGCGATTTATTTCCGATTTTTCCTTGAAGATTTCCAGTGTCATGACTGTTGAGAATCTAGTTACAGCGCCAGTGGGAACTAACTTGGAACAAGCAGAAAAGATTCTTCAAAAATACAAAATTGAAAAGCTTCCCCTTGTAGACGATAATGGTGTTCTTAAAGGACTCATTACGATCAAGGATATTGAAAAAGTCATTGAGTTCCCGAACTCGGCGAAAGATAAGCAAGGAAGATTACTTGCAGGTGCTGCTGTCGGTGTGACAAAAGATACAATGAAACGTGTAGAAATGCTTGTTAAGTCTCAAGTCGATGCAATTGTACTTGATACTGCTCACGGTCATTCAGAAGGCGTCCTTGAAATGGTGAAGGAAATCCGCAAGGCATATCCTGAATTGACGATTATTGCTGGTAATGTGGCAACAGCTGAAGGAACGAAAGCATTGATTGAAGCGGGAGCTGATGTAGTGAAAGTGGGAATCGGACCAGGATCGATCTGTACGACAAGGGTTGTAGCTGGTGTAGGTGTTCCCCAAATCACGGCAGTCTTCGATTGTGCGACAGAAGCAAGAAAATATGGTAAAACGATTATCGCTGATGGCGGAATCAAATACTCTGGTGACATCGTTAAAGCCCTCGCTGCAGGCGGACATGCAGTAATGCTAGGCAGTATGCTTGCGGGTGTAACTGAAAGCCCAGGTGAAACGGAAATTTTCCAAGGTCGCCGTTTTAAAGTTTATCGGGGTATGGGTTCTGTTGCTGCAATGGAAAAGGGATCTAAGGATCGTTACTTCCAAGAAGATAACAAGAAATTCGTACCGGAAGGCATCGAAGGGCGCCTTCCATACAAAGGACCTCTTTCAGATACCATTTTCCAACTGATTGGCGGCATTCGTTCAGGTATGGGATATTGCGGTACAGCCACATTGGAAGAGTTAAGAGAAAACTCTCAATTTGTCAAAATGACTGGTGCCGGATTAAGGGAGAGCCACCCTCATGATGTCCAAATTACTAAAGAAGCACCTAACTACTCAATGTAATGAATTTAACATATAATCGTCATTAAAATTTATTGTTAAAATAGACAGAGTCTACGATTACTCTGTCTATTTTTTTTATTTTTTCTGTGATAAACTAGACAAGGTGTCAAGGGAATTACATAAAGTTTCTTCTTTGTTATAGAGATTAGCTTAAAAGTTGGAGGTATTGGAAATTGAAAAAAATCAGCAAGATGACCCTCATTTTCACTTTTGTTTTTGTTCTTGTTATGTCGCAATTTGCCTATCAACCGGGGGAAGCTGTTGCTGAATCTGATAATTTAGATTTAAAAGCAGAAGCAGCCATCATCATTGATGGCGAAACAGGACAAATCGTTTATGAAAAAAATGCCGATAAAGTATTAGGGATTGCATCCATGTCAAAAATGATGACTGAGTACATCATAATGGAGTCAATTGAAAATGGGAAAATCAGTTGGGATCAAAAAGTTAAAATAAATAAATACGTACATGATCTTTCAAAAGCACCGAATTTGTCGAATGTTGGGTTAACAGAAGGTGAAGATTATACAGTTAAGGAACTATATCAAGCTATGGCCGTCTATTCTGGAAATGCGGCAACAGTTGCTTTAGCACAGTTGGTTTCCGGAAGTGAAAAGAATTTCGTTAAATTAATGAACGAAAAAGCAAAACAATTAGGCTTGAAAAACCATAAATTCGTTAATGCCAGCGGTTTGAATAACACCGATCTATTAGGGCAGTATCCTGCCGGTAAAGAAGATGAAGAAAATATCATGACAGCAAAAGATACTGCTCTTCTTGCTTATCGTCTAATAAACGATTATCCGGAAGTGTTAAAAATCGCAAGTATTTCTAAATTGAAGTTCCGTGATGGAAAAGAATATCCTAACTTCAACTGGATGTTGCCTGGTCTGATATTTGAATATAAAGGCGTAGATGGACTGAAAACTGGATCTACCGACTTTGCCGGTTATGGTCATACAGGGACGGTTATCCAGAATGGTCAGCGCTATATTACAGTGGTTATGAAGTCCACTAATAAAAATGAACGTTTTGCAGATAGCACTAAGCTGATGGACTATGCTTATGCAACCTTTAAAAAAGAAAAAATCCTTCCAGCCAATTACCAGGTGAAAGGGAAAGAAACTCTTTCGGTAGTAAAAGGTAAGGAAAAAAACGTTAAGATTCAATCTGAAAAAGCGATCGAGCTGCTTGTTGAAAATGGCGAGAAAGATAACTATAAAACAGACTTAGTGATCGATAAAAACAAATTGAATGATGATGGTAAGTTGTCTGCACCAATCAAAAAAGGTGAAAAGCTTGGTTACATCACAGTCACTCCTAAAAACGGCGAAGATTACGGGTACATTAACGGTGATCCAGTGAAGGTTAACGTCGTAGCTGCTGAATCTGTTGAAAAGGCAAACTGGTTCGTGTTATCAATGCGAGCGGTTGGCGGATTCTTTGGTGATGTATGGAGCAGTGTAGCTTCTACTGTTAAAGGCTGGTTTTAAGTTTCGTGTATAAAACGGTTGCGTAATGTACAAAATTATAGTACATTATGGAAAACAATCTGATATATAAGAAAGCAATGACAGGATATAGTAACAAGTATTTCTTTCTATAGAGAGCCGATGGCTGGTGAAAATCGGTGTGAGAGTTTTGTGAATCCCTCCTGGAGCAGAGTATGGAAAGCCTTTTGGGTCAGTAAATGCTTTCGGTTAAAAGCCGTTATCGTGATAAGTGGTAGGCATTTTTCATATGCCTTCAACTAGGGTGGCAACGCGGGTTAACTCTCGTCCCTTCTTCAGGGGACGGGAGTTTTTTGCGTTCTTTGATAGATCATCAAAATATTAAGGAGGAACTGAGTATGTTGGATTTGAAATATGTAAGAAATAATTTTGAAGAAGTGAAACGTGTACTGCAATTTAGAGGTGAAGATTTAACCGATTTAGGTAAATTTGAGGAATTGGATGTAAAGCGTCGGGCTTTGATTGCTGATACGGAAAAATTGAAAAGCAAAAGAAATGAAGTTTCAAATCAAGTGGCCATATTGAAACGGGAGAAAAAAGATGCTGATCAGTTGATTGCTGAAATGCGTGAAGTTGGCGATCGAATCAAAGGATTCGATGATGAGCTTCGTGAAGTGGAAGCCCAGTTAGGAACATTACTTCTTTCCATTCCTAATATTCCGCATGAAAGTGTGCCAGTGGGTGAAACGGAAGACGATAATGTTGAAATCCGTAAATGGGGAGAATTGCCGGAATTCAAGTTTGAACCGAAACCACACTGGGATGTTGCTGGAGATCTAGGTATCCTGGATTTTGAACGGGCAGCAAAAGTGACCGGAAGCCGATTTGTATTTTATAGGGGTCTTGGTGCTCGATTAGAGCGTGCTTTAATTAGCTTTATGTTAGACCTTCATGTTGAAGATCATGGATATGAAGAAATGCTGCCTCCATATATGGTGAACCGTGCAAGTATGACTGGCACAGGTCAATTGCCAAAATTCGAGGAAGATGCCTTCCGTATTGAAAGTGAAGATTACTTCTTGATTCCTACAGCTGAAGTCCCGGTGACAAATTTCCATCGTGATGAAATCATGAGCATGGACGATCTGCCAATAAGCTATGCGGCATACAGTGCTTCATTCCGTTCAGAGGCAGGATCTGCTGGTCGTGATACCCGCGGCTTAATTCGTCAGCACCAGTTCAATAAAGTTGAGTTAGTGAAGTTCGTGAAGCCGGAAGATTCTTATGCGGAATTAGAAAATCTTACAGGTCATGCCGAAAAGGTCCTTCAATTGCTAGGTCTTCCATATCGAGTACTAAGCATGTGTACGGGAGATCTTGGTTTCACTGCTGCTAAAAAGTATGATATCGAGGTTTGGATCCCGAGTTATGGAACTTATCGCGAAATTTCTTCTTGCAGTAATTTTGAAGCATTCCAGGCTAGACGTGCCAATATCCGCTTCCGACGTGATGCAAAAGGTAAGCCGGAACATGTCCATACTCTAAATGGATCAGGTTTGGCAATCGGCCGCACAGTCGCCGCGCTTTTGGAAAATTATCAGCAGGAAGATGGCAGTGTCATCATTCCTGAAGTTTTACGTCCATATATGCGCGGTGCGGAAGTCATTAAACCGTAAGTTAAAAGGAATCAGCTTCTGAATATAAGAGGCTGATTCTCCTTTTTAGCTAAGTTTGAAAATTATTTTAAAAAAACTTTGTAGACTGCTTGACTTTAATTTTAAATCAATGTATTATAATAAATGTTGATACGGAGGTATACCCAAGTTCGGCTGAAGGGATCGGTCTTGAAAACCGACAGGGGAGTCAAATCCCGCGGGGGTTCGAATCCCTCTACCTCCTCCATAACTTATTAATAACCACAGCGCATAAATTGGATATCGATGAATTCCGTTACAGAAATGTAACGGAATTTTTGTTTTCTAATATATTAAAAAACCACCGGATAATCGGTGGTTTTTCTGTTTTACATATTTCGTAACAATTTGGTTTGCTCCATATATTCGGCAATCCGTTTTATAAGAGGTTCGATACTTGCTTCATCCTGCATAAGGTCATATTCGTTTATATTTAATCGAAGGACAGGACAGGCGTTAAATTGATCGATCCATTCTTCGTAACGGCCATGCATCTCCTGCCAATATTCAATTGGGGTATGCTGTTCCATTGGACGGCCACGCTCTTGGATCCGGTCGAGGATATCGTCCAGTGAACCTTCGAGATAGATAAGTAAATCAGGGTGCGGGAAGTATGGCGTCATAACCATCGCGTTGAAAAGGCTTGTGTATGTTTCGTAGTCGACATCGTTCATCGTACCTTTTTCATAATGCATTTTTGCAAATATTCCAGTGTCTTCATAAATGGAACGGTCTTGGATAAAACCGCCGCCATATTCAAAGATTTTTTTTTGCTCTTTAAAACGTTCAGCGAGGAAATAGATTTGCAGGTGGAAACTCCAACGATTAAAATCATCGTAAAACTTATCCAGGTAGGGGTTCGTATCAACCTTTTCAAAGGATGTCCTAAATTGAAGGGCATCGGCTAATGCATTGGTCATGGTCGATTTTCCTACTCCAACCGTCCCTGCTATCGTAATGACGGCGTTGTTTGGAATATTATATTTCTTTCGTAAGTTCATTTGACTTTACTCCTTTTTGCAGGGCATTCTCTATTTGGTTGATTATCGTTTTCAAATCATCCTTGTTGCCTACGAAATCCAGTTCATCTCCGTTGAATGTAAGAACAGGTATGTCAGGGTGCCGTATCTCGAACGTTTCCATGAATGTTCGATAATCCGCGGATAACTGCTCTAAATAAACGGAGGATATATTTTTTTCGAATTCACGGCCTCTTTTATCGATTCGGGAGAGAAGGGTATCTAGACTTGCGTTTAAATAAATGACCATATTAGGTTTGGGCATATCCCGTGTTAAAATATTGAATATTTCAAGGTATTTATTGTACTGTTCATTTTTTAAAGTTCGTTCAGCAAATATCAAGTTCTTGAATATATGGTAATCAGCGACCACGGCTTGGTCATTGGTAAGATAATTCTTTTCGATATCTTCCAATTGTTTATAACGGTTACATAGAAAAAACATTTCTGTTTGAAAGCTCCACTCATCAATATCGTTGTAGAATTTCCCGAGAAATGGATTTTCATCAACGATTTCCTTCAATAATGAAATTTGAAAATGATCTGCGATAACTTTTGCAAGTGATGTTTTTCCCACGCCAATTGGACCTTCGACAGTGATAAATGGGGTGGATTTCATCCAATCTGTCCTCCTTCATGAGGTATCAAACTAAAATTCCCAGTTTATTAGGTATTTCAGCCAAGAGATATTGTAACACAGACTTGGGTCTTAAGTGATATTTTTGTCAGCTTGCTAATGAAGGAGAATGAAAGATTGTTTAACGAGGAGATATGATAGGTTAGTGCCTGGTTCGTCTGTTAAATTTCCCCATATTTTATGGATGCCTTGAGAACATGTTTCATCATCTTTAATGCATAATGATTATCTTCCTTTGAGGCTGAAGCGATGCAATCCTTGGGTATCCATAATTGATATTCACGCATATAGGCATCATTGGCCGTGAATAGCACACAGATGTTACCAGCTATGCCGGTAATGATCAGGGTATCCACCTTTAATCGTTTGAGTAATGTGTTGAGGGCTGTCCCGTAAAATGCAGAATGCTTCGGCTTGATGAGAAAGAACTCGTCTTGCTGAGGTTTTATCCGTTCTATTAAAGAGGCATTTCGATTATTTTTACATGTATCAATAATTTTATCGAAGTCAGCCTGCCATAACTCGTAATGATCATTGATATATATGATTGGGAATCCTTTTTCTTTCATTTGCTTTTTTAATTTCAATATCGGATCGACGATATCCTTCGTATGTTCAAGGAGCATATTCCCGTATTTGAAATCAAAATCGTTGATCATATCAATGATAAGCAAGGCGAAAGTAGGCGATTCTGGTCGATTCATGGTATATGCTCCTTTAATGTGAGAATTTACTTGCGGCACATATGCAGATTGCGTTACTATTCATTAGAATAAGTAGTATGACCTTTATTTTGTCTTATATTTGTCTGTTTACTCCTACTTAATATGAGGGGGTTTTTTTATGAAGGATGATTTTTATTACATGAATTTAGCCTTAAAGGAAGCAGAAAAGGCACAGATGTTGAATGAGGTGCCGATTGGCGCTTTAATCGTAATAGATGATCAAGTTATTTCGACGGGGCATAACCTGAGGGAAACGGAACAGAATGCGACGGCACATGCGGAGCTACTTGCGATCAATGAGGCTTGCAATGCACTTGGCAGTTGGCGTCTTGAGGATGCGACGTTATATGTAACGTTGGAACCCTGTCCCATGTGTGCCGGTGCCATTTTGCAATCGAGGATAAGACGGGTTGTTTTTGGAGCGCACGATCCAAAGGCTGGCTGTGCAGGGACATTCATGGATTTACTTCGAGATGAACGCTTTAACCATCAATGTGAAGTAACTAGCGGTGTATTAGGCGAAGAGTGTGGTTGGATACTGACTTCTTTTTTTAAAGAGCTTAGGAATAGAAAGAAAACTTTGAAAAGAGAGCAGGCACTAAAGAGAGTCGAAGAAAATAAATAGGTGAAAAATGATCATTGAACATGCGGCCTTGCTTCTTTTGAAAAAAATGGAATCATACTGTTCCGTTAACAACACTTGCGTTTTTTTTGTTACCTTAGTATAATGAATTATGCGTCGTAATGACGCTGCGAAATTGGTATTACATTTGCCGTGCTAGACGGGGAGGTAGCGGTGCCCTGTACTCGCAATCCGCTCTAGCGAGGTTGAATCCCTTCTCGAGGTTAGCATTCTGTAGGGCCTGCCTTAAGTAAGTGGTGTTGACGCCCGGGTCCTGCGCAATGGGACTCCATGAACCATGTCAGGTCCGGAAGGAAGCAGCATTAAGTGGAAGTTCTCATGTGCCGCAGGGTTGCCTGGGCCGAGCTAACTGCTTAAGTAACGCTTATGGTTGCTAATCGACAGAAGGTGCACGGCAGTTATTTTACATAAACAAAAAACTCATTCGTTTCGGGTGGGTTTTTTTTTATGCCAAGAAGGTAAACTGATTGGCGTTTTGAAAAAAATCAGGCAATCATGAAATTTCTTTTTAGACTTTGAAATTAAGGAAATCAGTAATGTATAATAAACAAGATGGAGAAAAAAAGGAGGGATTTCCGTGGGGTATCAAGCATTATACCGGGTATGGCGGCCACAACAATTCATTGATGTAGTGGGGCAGGAACATGTAACGAAAACGTTGCAGAATGCCTTGGTCGGGCAAAAGGTTTCGCATGCCTATTTATTTTCCGGTCCACGTGGGACAGGGAAAACAAGTGCTGCCAAAATTCTTGCAAAAGCAGTGAATTGTGAGCATGCCCCGACAAGTGAGCCCTGTAACGAATGTGCTACCTGCCGCGGAATCACTGATGGCTCCATATCAGATGTTATAGAAATTGATGCAGCATCCAATAATGGTGTCGAGGAAATCCGTGACATTCGTGATAAGGTCAAATATGCACCGAACGCGGTTACATATAAAGTTTATATCATTGACGAGGTACATATGCTTTCACAAGGGGCTTTCAATGCGCTTTTAAAGACATTGGAAGAACCCCCGAAGCACGTAATTTTCATATTGGCGACGACTGAACCTCATAAGATTCCACTAACTATCATCTCCCGTTGCCAAAGGTTTGATTTTAAAAGGATTCAGCCTCAAGATATAGTTGGCAGGATGTCACAGATCATCGCAGAGACAGGTGTTTCATGTGATGAACAAGCCCTGCATATCATTGCAAGGGCAGCTGAAGGCGGGATGCGAGATGCCCTAAGCCTTCTTGATCAAGCGATTTCCTTCAGTGAAGATACGGTTTCTATGGAAGATGCATTGACTGTCACCGGCTCAGTTTCGCAGGCATTTTTAAGCCGATTGGCAAAAGCTATTTATGATAAAGAAGTAGCGGTGGCACTTGAAGTCCTTGAAGAGTTGCTAGCTATGGGAAAAGACCCGGCTAGGTTCATAGAAGACATGATTTATTATTTCCGTGACATGCTTTTGTTTCAAACGGCACCGGCACTGGCAGAATCCTTCGAGCGTGTATTGATAGATCCCCAATTTAAAGAATTGGCAGAAGTAATTTCATCTGAATCGATTTACTCCATTATTGAAAGCTTCAATCAAACACAGCAGGATATGAAATGGACAAATCATCCAAGGATTTTCCTTGAAGTGGCACTTGTGAAGTTATGTAATGAGCAGAGGCCCAATCAAGTGGATAATGGGCAGCTTCAACAGCTGCAGCAGAAAATAGAGGATTTAGAGAAGAAATTACTGGAAATGCAGAAAAATGGCGTTCCAGCAGCCATGACAGAAAAACCTGCAGAGCAGGCAAAGGCACAAAGGTCCATTAAAAAGGCGTATAAAGCTCCTGCAGGAAAGATCAATCAAGTTTTGAAACAAGCTACTAAGCCAGGTCTTAATGCTGTGAAAAGTAAGTGGGGGGAAGTCCTTGAACAGTTAGGTCAGCAAAACCAAAAGTCATTGGCAGCTTTATTAACGGAGGCAGAACCTGTTGCTGCGTCAACTGAAGCTTTTGTGGTAAAATTCAAATATGATATTCATTGTCAAATGGCAATGGAAAATATCCGTTTCGTGGAAGTGATTGCCTCGATCATGCAGCAATTGACCGGACACAGAATGGAAATCGCTGGTGTTCCGGAGAGCCAGTGGCAAAGGTTGCGGGAGGATTTCATCTCAACACAGCAGTTCGACGGTCCAGAAGAAACGGAATCAAAAGAAGAAGACCCCTTTATAGCAGAGGCTAGAAAATTAGTCGGCGATGATTTACTTGAAATTAAAGAATAATTGGAGGTAAGGAAAATGGGTATGCGCGGCGGTAATATGCAAAACATGATGAAACAAATGCAAAAGATGCAAAAGAAGATGGCAGAGGCACAAGAAGAATTAGGTGAAAAAAAGATTGAAGGCACAGCTGGCGGTGGAATGGTAACGGTTATCGTGACAGGCCATAAGGAAATAGTTGATGTAATCATCAAACCGGAAGTTGTCGATCCGGATGATATAGATATGCTTCAGGATTTAGTCCTGGCTGCAACTAACGATGCTTTGAAAAAGGCGGAAGAACTGACAAACCAAACGATGGGACAATTCACTAAGGGAATGAACCTTCCGGGTATGTTTTAAGCAAGTTCAAAAGAAACTTCCTTTCAGGAGGTTTCTTTTGAAATTTTTAGGAGGAATTCGATGCATTATCCAGAACCAATTTCCAAGCTCATTGACAGTTTTATGAAATTGCCGGGGATTGGGCCTAAAACTGCTGCTCGATTAGCCTTTCATGTACTAAGCATGAAGGAAGATACTGTTTTGGATTTTGCAAAAGCACTTGTGAATGCCAAACGGAATCTAATGTATTGTTCAGTCTGTGGTCATATTACAGATCAAGATCCCTGTTATATATGTGAAGATCAAAAGAGGGACAGAAGTTTGATTTGTGTGGTTCAGGACCCAAAAGATGTAATAGCCATGGAAAAGATGAGAGAGTTCAGTGGTTTATACCATGTACTGCACGGCAGTATTTCCCCGATGGACGGAATCGGTCCGGAAGATATAAATATTCCTGATTTATTAAAGCGCCTGCAAGATGAAACTGTGTTGGAGGTCATTTTGGCTACTAATCCTAACATTGAAGGTGAAGCGACAGCCATGTATATTTCGCGGTTGCTCAGACCGTCAGGGATTAAAGTGACCCGAATTGCCCACGGACTTCCAGTTGGCGGAGATTTGGAGTATGCGGATGAAGTAACGCTATCAAAAGCAATAGAAGGAAGAAGAGAAATATAAGATAGCTGGGAGGACTTCACTTGTTCTTTCGTAAAAAAAAGAAACTTCGAAATGAATTCAATGATTCATTAATCGAGGAGCTTGAACATTTGAAATGGAATTGGCATAATCAAAAATCATTACTTGAAAAAAGCGTTGATCCATCTGAGGAAGTAATCGCCCAAGCAAGACTGGCGGAAGTGAAATATTTCTACTTATTCAGGGAAGTTAAAAGAAGGAACGTCCGCTTAAAAAGATGATAAGGAGATGGCTGTGAAGGATTGCATTTTCCTCATAGCCATTTTTTTGTTTCAGTTCTTAATCCGTAGATCCGTTCATATAAGTGTAGTACAAGCTTGCGGGGAGGAATGAGTTTGGAACCAGTTGTCTTTGTTGCTGTAGTTGGTGGCCTGATTTTAATGCTTCTCATTATCGGGGCGCCTTTAAGACCCGTCCGGTTTATAGGGCAGGGGATTATAAAAATCATCATCGGTGCAGCCTTTTTGTTCTTTCTGAATACACTTGGGAATCAAGCGGGCATCCATGTACCCATCAACCCTGTTACCTCGGCAGTCGCCGGCCTGCTTGGAATACCAGGAGTAGCAGCTTTGGCGGCCATTGGTTATTGGATCATTTAAAGGCTATATGCGTCGATGTCACTTTAATGAAAACCTCA
>NZ_JAUCFQ010000001.1:0-60000 GCF_030348345.1 Peribacillus sp. NJ4 | reverse complement strand
GTAGCGGCGAGCGAAACGGAATTAGCCCAAACCAAGAGGCTTGCCTCTTGGGGTTGTAGGACACTCAACATGGAGTTACAAAGGAACGGGGTAAATGAAGTGATCTGGAAAGGTCCGTCAAAGAAGGTAAAAACCCTGTAGTTGAAACTTCGTTCCCTCCTGAGTGGATCCTGAGTACGGCGGGACACGAGAAATCCCGTCGGAAGCAGGGAGGACCATCTCCCAAGGCTAAATACTCCCTAGTGACCGATAGTGAACCAGTACCGTGAGGGAAAGGTGAAAAGCACCCCGGAAGGGGAGTGAAATAGATCCTGAAACCGTGTGCCTACAAGTAGTCAAAGCCCGTTAATGGGTAATGGCGTGCCTTTTGTAGAATGAACCGGCGAGTTACGATTTCATGCGAGGTTAAGTTGATAAGACGGAGCCGCAGCGAAAGCGAGTCTGAATAGGGCGAATGAGTATGAGGTCGTAGACCCGAAACCAGGTGATCTACCCATGTCCAGGGTGAAGTTCAGGTAACACTGAATGGAGGCCCGAACCCACGCACGTTGAAAAGTGCGGGGATGAGGTGTGGGTAGCGGAGAAATTCCAATCGAACCTGGAGATAGCTGGTTCTCTCCGAAATAGCTTTAGGGCTAGCCTCAAGATGAGAGTATTGGAGGTAGAGCACTGATTGGACTAGGGGCCCCCAACGGGTTACCGAATTCAGTCAAACTCCGAATGCCAAATACTTATTCTTGGGAGTCAGACTGCGAGTGATAAGATCCGTAGTCGAAAGGGAAACAGCCCAGACCACCAGCTAAGGTCCCAAAGTATACGTTAAGTGGAAAAGGATGTGGAGTTGCTTAGACAACCAGGATGTTGGCTCAGAAGCAGCCACCATTTAAAGAGTGCGTAATAGCTCACTGGTCGAGTGACTCCGCGCCGAAAATGTACCGGGGCTAAACGTATCACCGAAGCTGTGGATTGACACCATTAGGTGTCGATGGTAGGAGAGCGTTCTAAGGGCGTTGAAGTCAGACCGGAAGGACTGGTGGAGCGCTTAGAAGTGAGAATGCCGGTATGAGTAGCGAAAGAAGGGTGAGAATCCCTTCCACCGAATGCCTAAGGTTTCCTGAGGAAGGCTCGTCCGCTCAGGGTTAGTCGGGACCTAAGCCGAGGCCGAAAGGCGTAGGCGATGGACAACAGGTTGATATTCCTGTACCACCTATACATCGTTTGAACGATGGGGGGACGCAGAAGGATAGGGTAAGCGCGCTGTTGGATATGCGCGTCCAAGCAGTTAGGCCGGAAACGAGGCAAATCCCGTTTCCATTAAGGCGGAGCTGTGATGGCGAGGGAAATATAGTACCGAAGTTCCTGATTCCACGCTGCCAAGAAAAGCCTCTAGTGAGATGTAAGGTGCCCGTACCGCAAACCGACACAGGTAGGCGAGGAGAGAATCCTAAGGTGTGCGAGAGAACTCTCGTTAAGGAACTCGGCAAAATGACCCCGTAACTTCGGGAGAAGGGGTGCTTTTTAGGGTGAATAGCCCGGAAAAGCCGCAGTGAATAGGCCCAGGCGACTGTTTAGCAAAAACACAGGTCTCTGCGAAGCCGCAAGGCGAAGTATAGGGGCTGACACCTGCCCGGTGCTGGAAGGTTAAGGGGAGAGGTTAGCGCAAGCGAAGCTTTGAACCGAAGCCCCAGTAAACGGCGGCCGTAACTATAACGGTCCTAAGGTAGCGAAATTCCTTGTCGGGTAAGTTCCGACCCGCACGAAAGGTGTAACGATCTGGGCACTGTCTCAACGAGAGACTCGGTGAAATTATAGTACCTGTGAAGATGCAGGTTACCCGCGACAGGACGGAAAGACCCCGTGGAGCTTTACTGCAGCCTGATATTGAATTTTGGTACAGCTTGTACAGGATAGGTAGGAGCCTGAGAAGCCGGAGCGCTAGCTTCGGTGGAGGCGTTGGTGGGATACTACCCTGGCTGTATTGAAATTCTAACCCGCGCCCCTTATCGGGGTGGGAGACAGTGTCAGGTGGGCAGTTTGACTGGGGCGGTCGCCTCCTAAAGAGTAACGGAGGCGCCCAAAGGTTCCCTCAGAATGGTTGGAAATCATTCGTAGAGTGTAAAGGCACAAGGGAGCTTGACTGCGAGACCTACAAGTCGAGCAGGGACGAAAGTCGGGCTTAGTGATCCGGTGGTTCCGCATGGAAGGGCCATCGCTCAACGGATAAAAGCTACCCCGGGGATAACAGGCTTATCTCCCCCAAGAGTCCACATCGACGGGGAGGTTTGGCACCTCGATGTCGGCTCATCGCATCCTGGGGCTGTAGTCGGTCCCAAGGGTTGGGCTGTTCGCCCATTAAAGCGGTACGCGAGCTGGGTTCAGAACGTCGTGAGACAGTTCGGTCCCTATCCGTCGCGGGCGCAGGAAATTTGAGAGGAGCTGTCCTTAGTACGAGAGGACCGGGATGGACGCACCGCTGGTGTACCAGTTGTCTTGCCAAAGGCATAGCTGGGTAGCTACGTGCGGACGGGATAAGTGCTGAAAGCATCTAAGCATGAAGCCCCCCTCAAGATGAGATTTCCCATGGCGCAAGCTAGTAAGATCCCTGAAAGATGATCAGGTTGATAGGTCAGAGGTGGAAGCGTGGCGACATGTGGAGCTGACTGATACTAATAGATCGAGGACTTAACCAACGCTTTTTAAAAAATGAAATACCTTCTTATTATCTAGTTTTGAAGGAACAACGTTCCTTTATTGTTTGGTGGCGATAGCGAAGAGGTCACACCCGTTCCCATTCCGAACACGGCAGTTAAGCTCTTCAGCGCCGATGGTAGTTGGGGGTTTCCCCCTGTGAGAGTAGGACGCCGCCAAGCCATTTCTAAGATCAGCCATCTGGCTGGTCTTTTTTTGCTTAATGAAAAGAAAAACCATTGGATATGAAGGGTTTATCAATTATGGAAACTTTTATAAAGACATACACGTAATGAAAATCTTCATCATACATTGTTAAAAGCATCCCGGGTTCTCTTAAACTATTTAAATTAATGTATGCGAACAATGGTTTTTGGGGAGAATGCAGGTATGGAGGTGGAGATGTTGGGAACAACAACAATCAAAACAACGGCAGGGGAATCGTGCGTGGTTTGTGAACAAATAAAAGGGCTGGGAATACATCTATATACGACTTTTATTTGTGAGGAATGCGAAAGGGATATGATCGGGACGGATACGAACGATCCCAAGTACAAATATTACTTAAAGCAATTAAGAAAAATCACTAATCCTGAAATATTTTCATGAAAAAATAGTTTATGGAAAGTTGAAGAGTCAGAGAATAAAGAAATGGATTGTTTTCTTTATTCTCTGACTCTTTTTTTAGTACTTTAGAAGAATGCTTGGCAACAAGCTGCATGTTTCTGTAGGTTCCCTCCAAACAGACTGTTGGGAGATATATAATTGCCTTTCTGTCGAAGCAATATGAGATAAATTTGAACTTATTTGATAAAATGAAGGAATACTATGATTTGAGGGAAGAGATAAATGAATCAATCACAGACACCATTGTTCGATGCAATGAGTGCTTTTTATAAAAAAAGGCCAATATCCCTGCACGTCCCAGGACATAAAAATGGTTGGGTATTTAGTGAAAAGGGCCAAGCGCTGTATAACCCACTGCTTGGTATAGATGCCACGGAGCTAAGCGGTTTAGATGACCTGCATGCTCCAGAGGGAGCGATTTTAAAGTCCGAGCAACTACTCGCTGAATTATATGGAGTAAAGAGGAGTTATTTTCTGATTAACGGGTCAACCGTAGGTAACATTGCGATGATTCTTGCTACTTGCCGCGAAGGTGATAAGGTGCTTGTCCAAAGAAATTGCCATAAATCAATTTTACATGGATTGATGTTAGCGAATGTACAACCTATTTTTTTACAACCGGTTTTTTATGAGAAATGGGGCATTGCTGGCGGTGTAGGATCAAAATTAATTGAAAAAGCCTTGAGTGCCCATCCAGATGTAAAAGCCATCGTTGTAACCTATCCGAATTATTATGGTCTTGGTGAAGACTTGACGGAAATGGTTAGACTTGCACATCAAAAGGGAATCCCGGTGCTGGTGGACGAGGCACATGGCGCTCACTTTCAGTTAGGGAGTCCGTTTCCTAAAACAGCCATCTTGGCAGGGGCAGATGCCGTTGTCCATTCAGCGCATAAAACACTGCCGGCTATGACGATGGGGTCGTATCTTCATGTCAATTCATCCTTAGTTGATGTGGATCAAGTATCATTCTATTTACAAATGCTTCAGTCGAGCAGTCCATCCTACCCGATTATGGGATCGCTCGACTTAGCCAGGGCCTACTTAGCCGCTTTTACATCAGAAGATAAAATATCCCTTATTAAAAAGATATCAGATTTCAGAGGGGAATTAGGTTCCCTACAAACAGTAAGGGTGCTGGAGGCACCACTAGGTACTTCAGCAGACCCATTGAAAGTAGTCATTCAATCAACAAGTCGTTTAAGTGGGTTTGAGTTACAGCAGCTATGTGAAACAAAAGGCATTTTTACAGAATTAGCTGATCCTAATAATTTATTGATGATTTTACCCTTATTAAAAATGAGTACCGATTTTCCTTTTCATGAAATCGTTCAAAATATAAAAAGTGCCACTAAAGACAGAACCGGAAACGGGGAAGCAGATCTTGGGGTTAGCTGGCTTGAAGGAAGGTCAATGACAGGTCTAGAAATGCCATATTCCGTCATGAAGCATAGTAAGTCGAGACCTGTTCTATTAAGGAAAGCAATAGGAAAGGTCTCAGCGGAGATGGTGATTCCTTATCCGCCGGGAATCCCTTTAATTATGTCCGGGGAAATGATTACTCCGGAGCATATAACCAATTTAAGGAGACTGGTTGAACTGGGATCAAGGTTTCATGGCGGTTCCTCCCTTTCAAACGGAGAGTTGATCGTTTATGAAAGCGGGCAGGCTGGTTAAAATGATATACTACAAACAAAGAACCTTGGAGGTACATCGATGAAACGCGGTATTTTTATAACAATGGAAGGGCCCGAGGGTGCTGGGAAAACAACAATTACCCAAATGCTTGGCAAGGCTCTGCAACAAGTAGGCTACCAAGTGCTATTAACGCGTGAGCCAGGAGGAGTCCCCATTTCAGAACAAATTAGGGAAGTGATCCTTAATAAGGATAATACAGCTATGGATTCGAGAACAGAGGCTTTATTATATGCAGCTGCAAGACGTCAGCATTTAGTGGAAGTGGTCATGCCGGAGTTGGAACGAGGGGGAATTGTCCTCTGTGACCGATTTATAGATAGTTCTCTAGCCTATCAAGGCCATGCAAGGGGCTTGGATATTGAAGAGGTTTATAATATCAATAAATTCGCAATTGGAGATATGATGCCGGATGCCACGTTCTTTTTTGATATCGACCCAGAAGAAGGATTGAGGCGTATCCAGTCCAATGGAGAACGGGAAGTGAACCGGCTGGATCTTGAAGCCCTGGATTTTCATAAAAAAGTTTGTGACGGGTATCAGTTCATTATAAATAGATGGAAAGACCGTTTCATTATCGTGGATGCAGGCGGGACAATTGATGAAGTTTTTGAAGAAACGAAAGCAGGTTTGTTAGATTTTTTAGAAAAAGCTGGAAAATGAATATAGGTTTCCATATTATTCAACCGAATACTATTCCAGGCAAAGACTAGTTGCTATAATGGAGTTAGGAAAAATTCAGAGTAACCGGAGGATGATGAGAATGAAAATGATCATTGCTGTCGTTCAAGACAAGGATAGTCATCGCCTGCTGAATGAATTAGTGGAAAATAATTTCGGAACAACCAAGCTAGCCAGCACTGGCGGGTTTTTAAAATCAGGTAATACGACCTTTATGATTGGCACCGAGGATGAACGTGTTGATCAAGCCATCCAGATCATCAAACAGAATTGCCAGTCACGATCCCAGTTAGTATCACCGGTTTCACCGATGGGCGGGAATGCCGAGTCCTATGTACCTTATCCAGTGGAGATTCAAGTAGGCGGTGCGACCATTTTTGTACTGCCGGTCGAAAACTTTTTACAATTTTAACGGTTAGTTGCAGGGAGGTTCATTATGAAAATCAACCATGATATCCCTATTAAGCTTGATAAATCCCGACAGGATGCCAAACAGTTTCAAACCGGAAATGGGAGATTTCAACAAATGGTCCAAACACAGGATCAAAAGATGCAAATCCAAACATTAAACCGTTTGATAGGCGATATTGAAGGTGCGGGCCAGCGTTTGGTGAGGTCACGTACTTTTAGGGAATTGGCAAAATATAAAGCATTGGTGAAACGGTTTGTAAAAGAAGCTGTTGAATATGGACTGGAACTGAAGCAATCCACGAGCTGGAACCAATTTGGACAGAGCCGGCCGTTGAAAACCGTGGAAACGATAGATGCAAGACTAGTTCAGTTAAGCGAGGAAATTCTTAATAAAGAAAAAAGCTCGCTTGAAATATTGGAAATGATAGGTGAAATTAAAGGGCTTCTGATTAATTTATATACTTAAGTGAGTTGATGGTTTTGGATAAAACATGGCAGGACATGAGTCAAATTCAGCCGCAGGTAATGACGATGCTGCAAAACAGCATAATGAAGAACAGAGTGGCTCATGCGTATTTATTTGAAGGGGAAAAAGGTACAGGTAAGCAAGATATAAGCAAGACCTTTGCCAAAAGCTTACTATGTGAAGCCCCGACAGCAGGTTATAAGCCATGCGAACTTTGCCGGAATTGCAAACGGATTTCAAGCGGGAATCATCCTGATGTCCATTTGATTGAGAGAGACGGTCTCTCGATAAAGAAAGAACAAATTAAGGGGCTCCAAGAAGAATTTTCGAAAAAAAGCGTAGAGGCCGATCGAAAGGTTTATATGATTGCAGATGCAGACAAAATGTCGGTGGGGGCCGCCAACAGTCTATTGAAATTTTTAGAAGAACCTTCGGCCGATACCGTTGCCATATTGATGACTGAACAGATTCAGAGGATTCTACCGACCATATTATCAAGATGCCAAGTGATTTCATTTAAGCCATTATCCCCGGAGAATGTGAAACGGAAGCTGATGGAACATGATTTAGAACCACAGCTTGCCTCGGTAATCTCGCATATAACACAGAATGTGGAAGCCGGAATCGAGCTTAGTCATGATGAATGGTTTGTACAAGCTCAAAAAATAGTGGTAAAATTATATGAAGTGTTAAAACTTAATTCCTTGAAGGCATTGTTGTACCTTCAGACGGATTGGTTTGCACACTTTAAAGAAAGAGAACAGGTTGACAGAGGTCTTGATTTGTTACTTCTTATATATAAGGATTTATTATACATTCAGTTGGACAAAAAGGACTTCGTTGTGTTCCAAAATAAACTGAAGGAATTTGAAACTCACGCTCTTCATCTTTCCCCAAGACGCCTTGCTGAACATATGGGTTGTATTTTGGAAGCAAAAAGGAAGCTGATGTCCAACACGAATCCACAGCTGTTGATGGAACAGCTTGTGCTGAATTTGCAGGAGGGATCATGATTTGTATGATGTTGTAGGTGTCCGTTTTAAAAAGGCGGGCAAAATATACTACTTTGATCCGGGCGAATTCGCTATTCCTAAGGACGATTTTGTAATAGTGGAGACTGTCCGCGGTGTTGAATTCGGTAAAGTTGTTACAGCCCGTAAACAAGTAGATGAAAACGATGTTGTCCTGCCATTGAAAAAAGTGCTTCGGGTCGCTGATGCAAAAGATAAGCTTATAGTTGACGAGAACAAAGCGGCTGCAGAAGAGGCTTACTCTATATGTTGTCAAAAGGTTGTTGAGCATAAGCTGGATATGAAGCTGGTTGATGTGTCATATACTTTCGACAGAAATAAAGTCGTGTTTTATTTTACAGCGGATGGTCGCGTGGATTTCCGTGATTTAGTCAAAGATTTAGCTGCCATATTCAGAACTCGTATAGAACTGCGCCAAATTGGGGTCAGGGATGAGGCTAAGATGCTTGGTGGCATCGGGCCTTGTGGCAGAATGCTTTGTTGCTCCACATTTCTTGGTGATTTTGAACCGGTTTCCATCAAAATGGCGAAGGATCAGAATTTATCACTAAACCCTACAAAAATCTCAGGATTATGCGGTCGATTGATGTGCTGTCTGAAATATGAAAATGATGAGTATGAAAGTGCGAAGGAAATGCTTCCTGATTTAGGTGAAATGATTAATACGCCTGGTGGCAAAGGCAAGGTAGTGGGGCTTAATATTCTAGAACGCGTACTTCAGATTGAACTAATCGAGCAGGAAAGAGTATTAGAGTATACTCTAGATGAGATTCTAAAAGAGGGAGCCGTTTCTATTCAAGCCACAGATTATTAAGGTGGTGGGAGAGCGTGGATAAGAAAGATATATTTGAGTCGGTGACCAATATGGAAACCCAGATAGGCCAATTATATAAGCAGCTTGGAGAATTGAAGCAGAACTTAGCTGAAATACTAGAGGAAAACCAGTCGCTCAAGCTGGAGAACGAGCACTTGCGCCAACGGTTAGGCCTTGTGGAAGTAAAAAGCGCGCCTGCTGCAGTAAAGGTTAAACAAAAAGTGAAAAACCGTACTGCTAGTTCGGACAAGGTTATGGATATCGGGGAAGGCTATGATAATTTAGCCCGTATCTATCAAGAAGGCTTTCATATTTGCAATCTGCATTTCGGCAGTTTGCGAAAAGAAGGGGATTGCCTGTTCTGTTTATCTTTTTTAAACAAGAAGTGATAATGGAATAATATAAAAGATGTTCCATCTCTTTTACGTGATAGTGGACCGTTTACAATATATAGTGATTCGGGGTCTGACGCATACTATGAGTCAGGCCCCTTTTTGTTCGATATGAATGTCGTAGCATGGACCCTAAACATGCTTTTTCGATACATAATTAGGAGGGTAACAGCAATGGTAGAACTTAAAGGAGATGAACGCCTGGATTATCTATTGGCTGAGAATTTAAGGATCATCCAGAGCCCATCGGTGTTCTCTTTTTCATTAGATGCCGTTTTATTATCAAGGTTCGTAAATGTCCCGATTCAAAAGGGGAAAATCGTAGATCTTTGCTCAGGGAATGGGGTCATACCTTTACTGCTGAGTACAAGAACAAAAGGGGAAATTACGGGTGTTGAGATTCAAGCGCGGTTATATGACATGGCCCAGAGGAGCATGGACTATAATGGCGTATCCTCCCGGATCAAGATGATTCATGGGGATATAAAAGAGATTCCAAAACAGATAGGGTATAGCAAATATGACGTTGTTACTTGCAATCCACCCTATTTCCCGACGCCATCTATCGAGGAAATAAATAAAAATGAGCATTTTGCAATTGCCCGGCATGAAATAATGTGTAATCTTGAGGACGTCATACGTGTTTCAAGTCAGTTGCTACGTCAAGGTGGGAAAGCGGCATTCGTTCATAGACCGGGCCGTCTTATGGATATCCTCCATTTAATGAGGATGTACAGAATTGAACCGAAGCGGCTGCAGTTCGTTTATCCAAAAAGTTCAAAGGAAGCGAATACGATTCTTATTGAAGGGATAAAGGACGGTAACCCCGATTTGAAGATTCTTCCTCCGCTCGTTGTGTATAATGATCAAAATGATTATAATCCGGAAATCAGAAGGATTTTATATGGAGAGGAATAAGCATTATTTTTATGTTTTAAAATGCAGGGACGGCAGCTATTATGCTGGGTATACAAATAATCTGGATCGCAGGATTGATGCCCATAATCAAGGCAGGGGGGCAAAGTATACGCGAGGGCGGACCCCGGTTGAACTGATTTACCATGAAGTTTTTGAAACACAGACAATGGCCATGCAGGCTGAATACCAGTTTAAGCAATTAACAAGAAAACAAAAGCAAAAGTGGATGGCAAAGGAGGATACATGATATGTGGCAGCAAAAGAGTTTTGAAAAAGAAGGGTTGGAGCCAGCTCTTTATCTGGTTCCTACACCGATAGGAAACCTTGAGGATATGAGCTTTCGGGCTCTAAGAATCTTAAAGGAAGCTGATGTCATTGCTGCTGAGGACACGCGAAATACGAAGAAATTATGTAACTACTTTGAAATTTCGACACCTATCGTCAGCTACCATGAACATAATAAGGAATATAGCGGGAAGCAGATGCTCGAGAGGCTTCGAGCAGGAGAGGTAATCGCATTGGTAAGTGATGCTGGATTGCCGACGATATCCGACCCGGGATATGAACTGGTCAAAGATGCCATTGCCGAAAAGTTTAAAGTCATACCGTTGCCGGGGGCCAATGCTGCATTAACTGCATTGATTGCATCGGGACTCATTCCGCAGCCTTTTTACTTTTATGGCTTTTTACAACGGGGAGCAAAAGAAAAAAAGCAGGAGCTGGAAAAATTAAAAAAAATGGAAACGACTTGGATCGTTTATGAATCGCCACATCGATTGAAAGAAACGTTGAAACATATGCATGAAATTTTAGGTGACCGCCGTATAGTTTTATGCCGCGAATTAACCAAGAAATTTGAAGAATTCATTCGGGGGACGGTGAGTGAAGCGTTGACTTGGGCAATGGAATCCGAGATTCGCGGTGAGTTCTGTTTAATAATAGAAGGTGGGCAATGGTCGGATGATGAACCTGAAGAATCTTGGTGGATGGCCCTTGATATAGTCGGTCATGTAAATCATTATATAGAAGCCAAGCAGTTCACTTCCAAGGACGCAATCAAGCAGGTCGCAAAAGATCGGAATATACAAAAGCGCGATGTATATCAAGCGTATCACATTGATATACAATGATAAATAAGCATAAAAAAACTTCCGAAAATCGGAAGTTTTTTATTATATCAATTATTTAGAAGTAGTGAAGTTTTGTTGAATTTCTTGGATAAGTAATTCTGCACCTTCACGACTAAGAATCAATTTACCATTAGCAAGTGTAAGGTTGTTATCGGAAACTTCACCAGTAACTTGGCAAGTCATGTTTGGTTTGTATTTTTTCAGGATGATGCGCTCGTCATCAACATAGATTTCAAGAGCGTCTTTCTCAGCGATACCCAATGTACGACGAAGTTCGATTGGAATTACCACCCGGCCTAACTCATCAACTTTACGAACAATACCTGTAGATTTCATTTTTAAAAATTCTCCTCTCAGTTACAATCTAGTACCCTATTTCTATTTTTTTCGCCAATATTCGACAAATTTTTTTATAAATTTATAATACCAGCCATTCCCAAATTCGTCAATGATTTATTTTCATTTTTTTGTAAGTAATAGTGTGGCTGCATTCCGCTGAAACAAACGGCTTTAATGAGAAAAAACTGGTTATGTCTTTATAATTCAAGAAACGATAGGTTACAAAGAACTACTCACTTCATCACAATTCGACAAAGTGTGCATATAAGAACATACCTCTCCTCTTTTATTATATGATTAATTACAATTTAGTTTCAAAACAAAAGTTCTGAATTAAGGATAATTTTCCGAAAAAGTTCGAATATGTGAGTTGTTGCACAAAAAAAGAATTTTAGGTATATTTTGTTGAGGTAAGAGGTAATGCTGAAATAAGGGAATTTTACATCATGATCCCTTAGTTTAAAATGACATTCACTTATAATATTTTCTATTCTATTAACATCATGATTTGATTAGTGATTATTGTCGCGTAGAATGGTATATAGCGTTAAAATAGAGATAATAGCTTAAATATAGTCTAATGGCTTTGGCCTAGACCCAAAGCTGGTTTTCCAAAAGATGAGGAGGGAACGAAGTGCAAGATAAATTAAAAACATTCTATATCACGACACCCATATATTATCCGAGTGGTAATTTACATATAGGGCACGCGTATACCACAGTGGCAGGGGATGCCATGGCTCGTTATAAAAGGATGCGTGGCTTTGATGTCATGTATTTAACAGGCACTGATGAACATGGTCAAAAAATTCAGCGTAAAGCGGCTGAAGAAGGAATCACTCCACAGCAATATGTAGATAATATCGTATCAGGGATTAAAGAGCTCTGGGAAAAGCTTGATATATCTTATGATGATTTCATTAGGACGACGGAAGATCGCCATAAAGAGGTTGTAGCCAAGATCTTCAAAAGGCTTTTGGACCAGGGTGATATATACTTGGACCAATATGAAGGGTTATATTGTACACCTTGTGAATCTTTCTTCACGGAACGTCAGGTGGAAGAAAGCAATGGTAACTGTCCAGATTGCGGCAGACCAGTTGAAAAGGTGAAAGAAGAGTCTTATTTCTTCAAGATGAGTAAATATGCGGACCGATTACTGAAGTTTTATGAGGAAAACCCTGATTTCATTCAACCGGAATCCCGCAAAAACGAAATGATCAATAACTTCATCAAACCTGGATTGGAAGATCTGGCCGTTTCACGTACTACTTTCGATTGGGGCATCAAGGTACCTGGAGATCCAAAGCATGTTATTTATGTATGGATTGATGCATTGACCAATTACATAACGGCATTAGGGTATGGAACGGATAATGATTCTAAATACTTGAATTATTGGCCTGCCGATGTACATCTGGTCGGAAAGGAAATTGTTCGTTTCCATACAATCTATTGGCCGATTATGTTAATGGCTCTGGACATACCGCTTCCAAAGAAAGTCTTTGCCCACGGCTGGCTTCTCATGAAAGATGGTAAAATGTCCAAATCAAAAGGGAATGTAGTGGATCCCGTTACATTGATTGATCGATACGGTTTGGATTCTTTACGTTACTACTTATTGCGTGAAGTCCCATTTGGTTCTGATGGTGTATTTACACCGGAAGGTTTTGTGGAACGGATCAATTTTGACCTGGCAAATGATTTAGGTAATTTATTAAATCGGACAGTAGCAATGGTCAATAAATATTTTGATGGTGTGATTCCAAGTTACGAAGGATCCATTGGCGAATTTGAAAAGGCTTTGCTTGAAATGAACCAAGATACGGTAGGCAAGTATGAGGAAGCCATGGAAAACATGGAATTTTCAGTTGCACTAACATCCATTTGGCAACTCGTGAGCAGAACTAACAAATTCATTGACGAAACCCAGCCTTGGACTCTTGCTAAAGATGAATCAAGGAAGGAAGACCTTGGTAGTGTCATGGTTCATTTGGCGGAATCATTACGCAGGACGGCCATTCTTTTGAAACCTTTCTTGACGCAAACACCGGAAAAAATCTTTGCTCAACTTAACATCACGGATAGTGTTTTAAAATCCTGGGACAGTTTAGCGGAGTTCGGTCAAATTCCTGCTGAAACAAAAGTTTTGAAGGGCGACCCGATTTTCCCTCGTTTGGATATGGAAGAGGAAGTTTCATATATAAAAGAACAAATGCAGGGTGGAGCCCCTAAGGCCGAGGAAAAAGTGGTGGAGACGATTCCAGAGGTTGATGAAATCACTATTGATGACTTTACAAAAGTGGAACTTCGTGTTGCCCAGGTCTTGGAAGTCGAACCGGTAAAGAAAGCGGATAAGCTTCTAAGACTGCAGCTTGATTTAGGTTATGAGAAACGGCAAGTCGTATCAGGCATTGCACAGCACTATAAACCTGAAGATTTAGTAGGCAAAAAAGTGATATGCGTAACTAATTTGAAACCTGTTAAACTTCGTGGCGAGCTCTCTCAAGGAATGATTTTGGCGGGCAGCCAGGATGGTGTGCTCTCAGTCGCTACAATAGATTCATCGATTCCAAATGGTTCAAAGGTGAAATAAACCCTCGAAAACATAAAGGTGTTTCATATGAAACATTTTTATGTTTTTTTCTTTATGCTTTTGGAAACAGTAAATTATAAAGGTTTTATTAGTTCTAAATTTACTTGTTGGGCATATAGGCTCCTTTGTAATCTTTTTGTTACCTAAATGTGAAACATAAAACTTTCATTTTTTAATAAAATAGTGCTAGAAAGGAAGAAAAATAATGCTATTTGATACACACGTACATGTTAATGCGGAACAATTCAACGAGGATCTAGAGGACGTCATAGAAAGAGCTAAGGAAGCAGGAGTGAACAATATGGTAGTCGTTGGTTTTGACCGGCCTACTATTATAAGGGCAATGGAATTAATAGAAGCTTATGATTTCATGTATGCCGCAGTCGGATGGCACCCTGTTGATGCTATCGATATGACCGGGGAGGACTTACTATGGATCGAGGAATTATCCAATCATCCAAAGGTTGTGGCTATAGGTGAGATGGGACTCGATTATCATTGGGATAAATCACCGAAAGAAGTTCAAATGGAGGTGTTCAGGAAGCAAATCCGTTTGGCGAAAAAAGTGGGTCTGCCCATTATCATCCATAATCGGGAAGCGACTGCGGATATCGTGAAGATATTAAAGGAAGAAGAGGCCTCAGAGGTAGGAGGAATCATGCATTGCTTTAGCGGAAGTGCAGAAACTGCCTTGGAATGCATTAATATGAATTTTTATATTTCATTGGGCGGCCCTGTGACCTTCAAGAATGCAAAAAAACCAAAAGAGGTGGCAGCAGCCGTACCTTTAGACCGTTTACTGATTGAAACCGATTGTCCATATTTGGCTCCCCATCCTTATAGAGGGAAGCGTAATGAACCTTCGTATGTGAAGTTTGTTGCTGAACAAATCGCAGAAATCAAACAGCTCACAATAGAGGAAGTTTCCAAGGCAACAACGGAAAATGCCAAGAAATTATTCGGCATTAACTGACAGTTTTTTTTACAATATCTCCCGGGATTCGCTAGCTAAAATCGCATTTTTTAAGGATTCTACAAATCTCACTCCAATTATAGGCTTATTATGTCGAGAATTCGCCCTTTCCTTTTTAATATGGAATATGCATAATAGGTATTAATTTCCTTAATGAGAAGTGAATGGGTTGACAGCTTGATAACTATGTCTATATAATCACCGGGAGGAAGGAGGAGTTTTTCATTCTATTAAAAACTATGAAAAACCTTATTCCCAAACCTTTTGGGAAGAAGAGAATGGCAATTGCCATATGCAGTGCGATTCTTGTTTCTACAGCATTGGGAATACTTATCTATCAAGGAACAAAGCATACAGTCACAATTATGCTAGATGGAAAAAAAGAGGTAGTGCGGACACACGCGGCTACTGTAAATGATATGTTGAAAGATTTAGAGATTACCGTTCAAGCAGCAGACTATGTCCACCCATCAAGAAACACAGAGGTTGATGGTGATTTAGAGGTGGTTTGGAAGCCTGCACAAAAAATCGTCATGGTACAAGACGGTAAACCGAAGGAAGTTTGGTCCACTGCCGATACGGTAGACGAACTTTTAAAAGAACAAGATCTTAGTGTGAAGGAACATGATAAGATCACGCCTTCAAAAAATATGAAGCTGAAAGCGGATATGGAAGTTGCCATAGACAAAGCCTTTTCACTGAAATTAGTTGTAGGTGGGGAAGAAAAGCAGGTATGGTCAACTTCGACTACTGTCGCTGACTTTTTAAAGCAACAAGGAGTAAAGCTCAATGATTTGGACCGAGTTGAGCCAGAATTAGCCGAAAAAGTTGAAGCTGAGAATACGGTAAACGTAATTCGAATTGAAAAAGTCACCGATGTAGTGGAAGAACCAGTTGACTTTGCTGTCATAACTAAAAAAGATGACTCTTTATCAAAAGGGAAAGAGAAAGTTGTCAAAGAAGGAAAAGACGGACTGATTTCCAAAAAATATGAAGTTATTAAAGAAAATGGCAAAGAGGTCAAAAGAGAATTACTATCAGAAAAAGTAGTTAATAAAAAGCAGGATAAAGTTGTCACGGTCGGAACTCAAACGACGGTTGCCCAGGCATCACGCGGAGTAACTAACGTTAGTTCTTCAAGTGGAAAAGAAATATACGTATCATCAACGGCTTATACTGCCAGTTGTAAGGGCTGTTCCGGTGTCACGTCTACAGGCGTCGATCTAAAGAGTAATCCGGGAGCGAAAATCATAGCTGTCGATCCAAGTGTGATTCCTATGGGATCGAAAGTATATGTAGAGGGCTATGGCTATGCAGTGGCTGCTGACAAAGGCGGAGCAATAAAGGGAAATAGGATTGATGTCTTCTTTTCCTCAAAAGATGATGCCTATCGCTGGGGTGTAAAGAAAGTTAAGATTCGCGTATTGAACTAATAAGGTTTCTCTCGCAGGAGATGAATTCGTCTCCTGTTTTTTGACGTTTTATTTTCCATTTGTTGAAAAACCCTATATAAAACTGTTTTAATAAGATAGACGTCTCAATATTCCATAAGATTTCATAATCGTTTAAACTTTCATAAATGATGTTGACTGGTTTCATTCCTATGAAAATGGGTGGGTGTCTTACGGGGACCAGTTACGTTTATAAAGAGCCAATCAAAGCGCTTGCGCTTTTCTGTATGGAGGAAAACATGAAAAAGATTAAAGAAATTATTGTTGTAGAAGGTAAAGACGATACGGTAGCGATAAAAAGGGCTGTTAATGCTGATACAATAGAAACGAACGGTTCCGCGGTGAATGATTCCTGTATTGAGCAGGTGAGGCTTGCACAAAAGACACGTGGAGCCATCATTTTCACAGACCCTGATTTTCCTGGTCAAAAAATCAGGAATGCAATTTCAGAACAAGTAAAAGGCTGCAAACACGCCTTTTTAACGAAGAAGGAAGCCCTTCCTAAGTCAGGTAGAGGGATAGGAGTTGAACATGCTTCTCCTGAGGCAATTCGTAATGCTTTAAAGGATGCCCAACTAATGGATGAAGAGGCTTCAGAAGAGATTTCACAGCAGGATTTAATAGATGCAGGTTTAATTGGGGGATCCGGTGCCAAGGAACGAAGGGAAAAACTTGGATCTGTTTTGAAAATTGGGTTTACCAATGGTAAACAGTTATATAAGAGACTAAAAATGTTCCAAATATCAACTGAGGCTTTTGCTGAAGCGATGGTACAGATAAATCAGGAGGAAAAAAATGAATAAGGATATTGCAACCCCTGTCAGAACGAAAGATATATTAAAGAAGTACGGATTCTCTTTTAAAAAGAGCTTAGGTCAAAACTTTTTAATCGATACGAATATCTTGAAACGTATTGTCGAACATGCAAATTTGACAGAGGAAAGTGGTGCCATTGAAATTGGGCCGGGGATCGGCGCGCTGACGGAACAATTAGCGAAAAGCAGCAAAAAGGTTACGGCCTTTGAGATTGATCAGCGACTACTGCCCATCTTATCGGATACACTGTCTCCTTATAACAATGTAAACATCATTCACGGCGATGTTCTAAAAGCTGATGTTAAGAAGGTCATCGAGGAAGAATTTGCTGGCTTCTCGGACCTGATGGTTGTTGCAAATCTGCCTTACTATGTCACGACGCCCATCATTTTAAAGCTATTGTCCGAGGATCTGCCCATTAGAGGCATCGTGTGCATGCTGCAAAAGGAAGTGGCTGATCGAATTGCCGCTAAACCTGGGACAAAGGAATACGGTTCTTTATCCATTGCCATTCAATATTATACCGAAGCTGAAACAGTGATGATCGTACCCAAAACGGTATTCATGCCTCAACCTAATGTTGATTCAGCTGTAATCCGCCTTACTAGGCGGGTTAAGCCAATCGTCGAGGTCCTGGATGAGGATTTCCTCTTCATTGTGACCCGGGCGAGTTTTGCGCAGCGTCGGAAAACGATTTTAAACAACTTAACCAGTCAGCTGCCAGATGGTAAATCGAAAAAAGAACTCATACTTGCCGCTCTCGAAGCCGCGGAAGTTGATCCTTCCAGACGTGGTGAAACATTGAGTATCAAAGAATTTGGACGCTTGAGTGATGCGTTATTGCCAAATTTCAAATAAAGGTTATGTAAAAATTCAAAGTCGGAACGGGGTCACTCCCAGCTTCCGGCTTTTTTCATTTTTAAATTGGCCTACCATGAATGGAACGTAACCAAAATGTAGTCAATCCCACCTTTCACCATTCAAGAATGGTTCGCATAACTTAAGAATGAAAATAAACTAGGGCGGGCTGAAAATAAGTCTTCTCATGGGGTGGGGCCATGAATATTCAAATAAACGATATTGTTGGTCGGGTTTCTTATAAATGTGACGTGTTGTTCCGGGTAATCGATATCCATGATATTGACGGAAGACGCCAAGCTGTTCTTTATGGGGAAGATATCCGATTGATTGCAGATGCACCTTTTCAAGATTTAATAATCATAAATGATAATGAAAGACATGATCGGCAAAGGTCGAATGAGGTACTTCAAGAACAATCTTACCGCTTATTAACACAAGATTTAGAGTTACAACAACAAAAAAACGGCTATCAATCCAGTAATGGATATCGTTATAGCGGTGAATATTTTCAGATACCAGGCAGGGTCCTCCATGTTGATGGGGATGCATCATACTTAAGGAAATGCATGGATCTATATCAGAAATTCGGTATTCCGGTCAATGGTATCTATTGCAATGAAAAGGAAATGCCCCAAAGAATCGGGGGTTTATTGGACCACTATCGGCCGGATATCCTTGTTGTCACCGGTCATGATGCCTATTCAAAATCAAAAGGACCAATGTCCGATATCAACGCCTATCGTCACTCAAAGGATTTTGTACAGACAGTAAGAGAAGCGAGAAGGAAGGTTTCTCATTTAGACCAACTGATTATATTTGCCGGAGCTTGTCAATCGCATTTTGAATCGCTAATACAAGCGGGGGCAAATTTTGCAAGTTCCCCTTCCCGTGTTAATATACATGCTCTTGATCCAGTATATATTGTCGGAAAGATAAGCTTTACGCCTTTTTCTGAGCATATTCATGTATGGGATGTCCTTCGGAATACATTAACGGGAGAGAAGGGGTTAGGGGGAATTGAGACAAAAGGAGTGCTCCGGACCGGGTTGCCTTTCAAGCCATTTCAGGAAGAATGAACGAGCTGCATTTTGAAAGAATGCAGCTTGCTTTCATCGTGTCAGAATTCGGATATTATGACAAAATACCAGGGTTTTTGTTAAGTAATGACACTAGGTGAGGATTTAATTACGAAAATTCGGCTTATTGAATAATGAAATAGTTCGTTTACATAATTTTTCATTTCCCAGGATATAATAAAAATGTTCGCGATTTTGCCGAATTTCAGATAAAAATATATTGACTACATTTTTAAGTGCTGATATAATTTATTATTTTGTTTGCGTGTATTTGTAAATTGTGATATACTTAACTTAGTGAGGTGGACCGAAAATGCCAAAAACTCTAGCTGACATTAAAACTGCACTTGATTCAAACCTAGGTAAAAGATTGCTCTTAAAAGCAAACGGTGGAAGAAGAAAGACTGTAGAACGTTTTGGAACTTTGGCGGAAACTTATCCGGCTGTTTTTGTAATTGAGCTCGACCAAGATGAAAATGCGTTTGAAAGAGTATCTTACAGCTATGCGGATGTTTTAACGGAAACCGTAGAACTAACATTTTTAAACAAACAACAAGAGATGTAACTTAGAGGAGGCAGCGAACAATTATGTTTGCTGCTTTTTGTTTTGTATAAAATATCCTGAGAGCTCCAATAAAGGCTTAAAAAGGATGTAATGAAATAGCGTATGATGCAAAGACTAGGCATGTGACAGCATGTGAAAGGGGTTGTTTCGCTTGGGCAGGAAAAAAGGGATTATGTCAAATGATCTTAAAGAAGAATTGGCAAAAGAACTTGGATTTTACGATGTTGTCCAGAAAGAAGGCTGGGGAGGAATCCGGGCCAAGGACGCAGGGAACATGGTAAAACTTGCTATCGAAAAAGCACAACGTCAATTGGTGAACAAGGAGTAAGATAAAACACTTAATTGTATCATGCTGTCCTATTGAAGAAGCCAGACTCTTTATACAATGTATAGCCCTATTCATTTTTGCTTACATTGTAGATATGGAGTCTGGTTTTTTTATGTATCGGTGATGCTATATGGATATGTAGCAAGTCTTTTGGGAAGCAGGAACGTGCTGCTCACCCCATGTGCCTACATGTGTCTATTCTCCTCTAAAGGTCAGTCTTAGCTTCATTACATTGAAATTACGATGAAAAAACCTTTAGAATATAAACAAATATGATAGAATAGGACAAGAACTTTTAAGAACGTTAAAGTAGGTGGACATATTGAAGCTTATGGAAAAAGCCCCGGCTAAAATTAATTTGGCTTTGGATGTGCTTTTCAAACGGCCTGATGGGTATCATGAGGTGGAAATGATCATGACGACAGTCGACCTTGCCGATAGAATTGAACTAAAGGAAATAAAGGGAAATCATATACAAATTCTATCCCATAATCGATTTGTTCCGGATGATCATCGGAATTTAGCTTATCAAGCCGCATTTATTCTAAAGGAACGTTTTGGAATTAATAAAGGTGTTTCTATAACTATAGAGAAAAATATACCTGTAGCCGCAGGACTTGCTGGTGGAAGCAGTGATGCCGCAGCTACGTTGAGAGGCTTAAATAGACTGTGGAAGCTTGGTCTTTCCATGGATGAACTTGCGGAAATAGGAGCTGAAATTGGCTCTGATGTTTCATTTTGTGTATATGGAGGTACGGCATTGGCCAGAGGGCGCGGGGAAAAAATCACGCATCTTCCTGCACCGCCAAAATGCTGGGTCATCTTGGCCAAACCGACAATTGGTGTTTCGACTGCTGATATATACAAAAGGCTCCAAATTTCAAAAATGGAGCATCCGGATGTACCTGGAATGATTTCGGCTATTAAGGAAAACAATTATCACGATGTATGTGGGGGATTGGGCAATGTTCTGGAACAAGTGACATTGCAGTTATACCCAGAGGTTGCGAACATTAAAGATCAAATGAAGACATTTGGAGCAGATTCGGTCTTGATGAGCGGAAGTGGTCCGACCGTTTTTGGTTTGGTGGAACATGATTCGCGCATGCAAAGAATTTATAATGGGCTTCGGGGATTTTGTGATCAAGTTTATGCGGTTCGTTTATTGGGTGATCGAAACAATCTTGAATAGAAACGTACATTAGTGGTATAGTTGCTATATAATATTCGGAATTCACAAAGGGGGTGTCTCAATGAAATTTCGTCGCAGCGAGAGGCTAGTCGATATGACCAATTATTTATTAGAACATCCGGGGGAATTGGTTTCACTGACTTATTTTGCTGAAAGGTACAGTTCGGCAAAGTCCTCGATCAGTGAAGATTTGACAATCATCAAGGATACCTTTGAACAACGCGGGATAGGATCTTTAACAACGGTTCCAGGTGCGGCTGGTGGAGTGAAATATATTGTGTCCATCAAGGAAGAAGAAACCAATGCTTTCATTGACGGATTATGCGATACGATCGCTAGTCCCGAAAGGCTACTTCCTGGCGGTTATCTATATATGACAGACATATTAGGACATCCGCAAACCGTGAATAAGGTTGGAAGGATAATCGCTTCAATGTATGCCAAGAAAAATGTCTCAGTCATCATGACAATGGCAACCAAAGGGATATCATTAGCATACGCCGTGGCAAATTATTTGAATGTTCCAGTTGTCATTGTAAGTAGGAATAATAAAGTAACGGAAGGTTCTACAGTGAGCATCAATTATGTTTCAGGCTCTTCAAAGAGGATTCAGACTATGGTACTCTCTAAGAGAAGCTTGGTTGAGGGTTCGAATGTATTGATTGTAGACGATTTCATGAAGGCTGGGGGTACCATTAACGGTATGGTCAGTTTATTGGATGAATTTAAGGCAACAGTTGCCGGAATAGCGGTGCTGGTCGAATCCGAACATACGGAGGAGTGCCTTGTCGAGGACTATGTTTCTTTAATCAAGTTGACACAGGTGGTCGAAAGAGACAAAAAAATCAAGGTCAGCCGTGGGAATTATTTTACGAAAAAGGAATAGGGGGAATCATTTCATGAAAACGATACATACGGATGAAGCACCGGCAGCGATCGGACCATATTCACAAGGCGTGATCGTGGATAAGTTATTTTTCAGTTCAGGACAGATCCCACTTACTGCTTCTGGTGAGATGATAACAGGGAATGTTAAGGAACAAACACACCAGGTCTTTAAGAATCTCCAAGCGGTATTGAAAGAAGCAGGAGCCTCATTGGAAACTGTCATTAAAGCTACTGTATTCATTAAAAGTATGGAAGATTTCGGTTCGATTAATGAAATATACGGAGAATATTTTTCTAACCATAAACCTGCTCGCTCATGTGTAGAGGTTGCTCGGCTTCCTAAAGATGCATTAGTGGAAATAGAAGTGGTTGCGCTCGTTAAATAAACGGGCGTTTTTTTAATTTTTTAAGGGGAATTCGTAATGGGTAATTTTCCTATAATATAAGGGGTATTTATAGTATTTTTGAAAACTAGGCTGAATTTTCTAAAAAAATTACAGATAATAGAAGGAGTTCACGTTTTTTTGTTGAATATGTACTTTAAGTTTTAACAACAACAAAAAGGGATGGTGAGCTTAAATGGAAGTAACTGACGTAAGATTACGCCGTGTGAATACGGATGGTCGTATGAGAGCTATCGCATCAATTACACTGGATAATGAATTTGTGGTTCATGATATTCGTGTGATCGACGGAAACAATGGTTTATTTGTAGCAATGCCAAGTAAACGAACTCCAGATGGAGAATTCCGGGATATCGCTCATCCAATCAATTCCTCGACACGCGGGAAAATTCAAGAAGCTGTCTTGACAGAATATCACCGATTGGGAGAACTTGAAACTGAACTAGAGGAAGCTGGAGCAGGTGCTTCTTAATTAACTTACCTTTAAACTTTTATTTTATAATTCGTGCATCTAGAGCCTACTTCATTAGTAGTGCTCTTTTTTATTTTATTCTGAAACGATAAATTTAGAACATATTACCTTTCCAGTCAGTAATTTTACTAAAATGGTATATATTATGATGCCATCTTCAATGGTTTAAGTACCCCTCCTTTTTATTTTTCAAACCTTTTTATACATCCTGATATATTAAAATCCCTATAAGCGGATGGAAGGAATACTATTTATGAAAATTATCATAACCTCCAATGACGTGAATATGAGATGAATCGGCAACCTGATATCGGAATGGGAGTTAACAACGGATGCAGTGCTTCCTAATGGCCTGTACATAGGGCGTAGTGCAATCATGGTATGTTTTGGGATGATGGGGGGTGACTGGTGTTAACAGGGGAAGAAGGCGCGATTTCTGTATTATGCTAATAATGAAAATGACATTGATCAAGCAAATATTATTATTTGAATGATTAAAAAGACTGCTAACAGGTCCAATAATAACGTTTGAAGGAAGTCGGAATTTGAATTTTTTCTTACCTTCGCGGTTGACAATTATATGTACTTTTAATTGTTACCTTGAAAAGAATCACTATATGAGATAATATTTTTAGTGGATAAAAAGGTGAAAATGGAGGCCTGTTATGAGTAATCGCTATGCAATAATATTGGCCGCTGGGCAAGGTACTAGGATGAAATCTAAGCTTTATAAGGTTTTGCACCCTGTTTGCGGGAAACCAATGGTACAACATGTTATCGATCAAGTCAATCAACTTCAAATAGAAGATATTGTAACAGTCATTGGCCATGGAGCTGAAAAAGTTCAAGAACAACTTGGTGATTCATGCAAGTATGCCTTACAAGATCAGCAATTAGGTACGGCACATGCTGTAATGCAAGCGGAAAGCGTTTTATCCGTTAAAAGTGGAACGACCCTTGTGATTTGCGGTGATACGCCTTTGATCAAAGCGGAAACGATGAAAGAGCTTATAGCATTGCATGAGCAAAGTCAGGCGAAAGCAACAATCTTAACAGCATATGCAGATAACCCAGCTGGCTATGGAAGGGTCCTTCGAGGTGAAGGCGGACTTGTAGAAAAAATCGTCGAGCATAAGGATGCCACTGATGAAGAAAGATATGTTAAGGAAATAAATACCGGTACATATTGCTTCGATAACCAAGCATTATTTAGCGCGCTGAAAAAGGTTTCAAATGAAAATGTCCAGGGAGAATATTACTTACCGGATGTTATTGAAATTTTAAAAGAAGAAGGGGAAGTGGTGACGGCCTTCCAATCCAGTGATTTCGAAGAGACATTAGGTGTAAATGACCGAGTGGCTTTATCGCAGGCTGAGCATATTTTACGGAAACGCATTAATGAATCGCATATGAGGAATGGCGTAACGATCGTCGATCCGCTTACAACGTTCATTGAAGCGGATGTGCAAATCGGACAGGATACGGTCATTAACCCTGGGTCATTCATAAAAGGAAAAAGTATTATCGGACAGGATTGCTTGATTGGCCCGAATACGGAAATAAGTAATTGTGAAATCGGTGATGGAACGGAAGTCCTACAATCGGTTGTACACGAAAGTAATATTGGAAGTTTTGTTAAAATCGGTCCTTTCGCACATGTTAGACCTCAATCAGATATTAAGGATTCCGTTAAAATCGGTAATTTTGTCGAAATTAAAAAGGCCGTTTTTGGCAAAGGAAGCAAGGCCTCTCATTTGAGTTATATTGGCGATGCAGAGGTTGGGGAGAATGTTAATATAGGCTGCGGATCTATTACCGTGAATTATGATGGGAAAAATAAATATTTGACGAAGATTGAAGACAATGTCTTCATAGGCTGCAATTCTAATCTAGTTGCACCTGTGACGATAGGAAAAGGAGCATATGTGGCTGCTGGGTCAACCATCACGCAAGATGTACCGCAGGAAGCCCTATCCGTTGCTCGGGCTCGTCAAGTTAACAAAGAAGATTATGTCAAGAATTTGAAATTTAATAAATAACACGGAGGTCATCATGTCAAATCAGTATTTAGATCCTAATTTAAAAGTATTCTCTTTAAATTCAAACTTCGATTTAGCACAAGAAATCGCTGCTGCAATCGGTGTTGAACTTGGAAAATGTAGCGTAACAAGTTTCAGTGACGGTGAAGTTCAAATTAATATTGAAGAAAGTATTCGTGGCTGTGACGTTTACGTAATCCAATCAACAAGTCAACCAGTCAATGAAAATTTAATGGAACTTTTAATTATGATCGATGCTCTTAAACGTGCTTCAGCTAAAACGATCAATATTGTAATGCCATATTACGGTTATGCCCGACAAGATCGTAAAGCACGTGCGCGTGAACCAATTACAGCTAAACTTGTCGCAAATCTTTTAGAAACTGCTGGTGCCCACCGTGTAATCACATTAGATCTTCACGCGCCACAAATTCAAGGTTTCTTCGATATTCTGATCGATCACCTTGTTGCTGTTCCAATTTTAGCTGATTTCTTCAAGGAAAAAGATTTAAGTGATATCGTCATCGTTTCCCCTGATCATGGTGGGGTTACACGGGCTCGTAAAATGGCGGATCGCCTAAAAGCACCGATTGCCATTATCGATAAGCGCCGCCCAAGACCGAACGTGGCTGAAGTCATGAACATCATTGGTAATATTGAAGGGAAGACAGCAATACTGATTGATGACATCATCGATACCGCAGGCACTATTACACTAGCGGCCAATGCCCTTGTAGAGAATGGTGCTAAAGCAGTGTATGCTTGTTGTACACACCCAGTCCTTTCAGGTCCTGCCATCGAAAGGATTCAAAATTCAACTATTAAGGAATTGGTCGTGACTAACACGATTGCCCTATCTGAAGATAAGAAAATCGATAAAATTGTTGGACTCTCTGTAGCACCTTTGATCGCAGAGGCGATTATTCGTGTCCATGAGGAACAATCAGTCAGCACATTATTCGATTGATAATAAAATAAACGAAAACACGGCGGGCCTTCGGGCTCGCCGTGTTTTCGTTTAAAAGTTTCAGAAAATATTTAATCCTTAGTTGACAGATATGAATACTAATAATAAAATGACTATACAAATATTCAATTCATATTTTCTGAAATGAAAAACTGTACTAACGCAAGTGCATACTGGTTAACGCCGATCGGACTACCGAAGGCTCCTTTTCACTTACCATTGAACATTAGGCATCTTTTTGCCCTATTGTCCTATTGGTGAAGGAAAGGAGCCTTTTATTTTTATATAAATAGTTTAAGAAGGGTGTGCAGAATATGAAGAAAAAACGAAATTTGTGGCTGATTTCCATTATTAACATCTTCATGCTGATATTAAGTGGATGTGGACAGGAAAAGAACAGTTCCAAAAGTGCTGACGCAAAAGAAACGGATAGGACCATTCGAATCGGTTATCAAAAATTCGGGACATTAAATATTTTAAAATCCAAAGGGGAGCTGGAAACACATTTAAAAGAATTGGGATATACCGTCGATTGGACTGAATTCCCTGCGGGACCTCAGCTACTTGAAGCCTTGAATGTCGGCAGCCTTGATTTTGGGCACACAGGCGAGGCGCCACCGATATTTGCACAGGCAGCCAAGGCTCCGCTTGTCTATATTGCTAATCAGCCCGCAAACCCTTCAGGAGAGGCTATAGTCGTGCAAAAGGATTCGCCCATTAAAAATGTGAAAGATTTAAAGGGAAAGAAGGTTGGTTTGAATAAAGGTTCCAATGTTCATTATCTATTGGTCAAAGCTTTAGAGGAAGCAGGTCTTACTCTTGATGATATTACTCCTGTCTACCTACCGCCGGCAGATGCGAGGGCCGCTTTTGAAGGAAACCAAATCGATGCCTGGGTAATATGGGATCCATTTTTATCAGCGGCCGAATTGGAACTAGAAACGAAAACGATCCGGGATGGAGAAGGACTAGTGGGGAATCGTGAATTCTTTTTGGCAACTGATTCATTTTCCGAGAACAAAGAGGCTTTGAAGATTATCAAAGAAGAACTGATAAAGGTTGATAAATGGATTGAAGAAAACCCAAGCGACGTTGCTGAATTTTTATCTCCAGAAATTGGGATTAGTGTGGAAGCATTAGAAAAAACATTAAAAAGAAAAGAATATGGAATTGAGGAGATTTCCAGTACGGTTTTGGATGATCAACAAAAGATTGCCGATACATTTTTTAATCTTAAATTAATTCCAAGCAAGATTAATGTTCTAGATGCATCTGCAGATGTTAAAAAAAATTAAGGGGGAAATAAAATGAAAGTATTTTGGTTTTTGCCATCACATGGAGAAAGTCGCTATTTAGGATCGACAAAGGGAGGGAGGGCGATTACACTCCCTTATTTAAAACAAATAGCACAGGCAGTCAATCATTTAGGTTTTGAAGGGGCTTTGCTTCCAACAGGTCGGTCTTGTGAGGACGCTTGGGTGGTGGGTTCTTCATTGATTTCTGCAACGGAAAGAATGAAATTTTTAGTTGCGATTCGTCCAGGTTTAATGTCGCCAACCTTAGCTGCGCGTATGGCTTCAAGCTTCGACAGGTTGTCGAATGGCCGTCTCTTGATCAATGTAGTAACTGGGGGTGACCCAGTTGAATTGGCAGGTGATGGCGTGTTTCTAAATCATAAGGAACGCTATGAGCAAACAGATGAATTTCTCGATATCTGGAGAAAGGAAATATCCGGTGAGAGAGTGGACTTTGAAGGGGAGCACTTAAAGGTTGAAGGTGGAAATATTCTGTTGCCACCTGTACAAAAACCGTACCCACCGCTATATTTCGGAGGTTCATCCGATCCAGCCATCGATATATCAGGAAAGCATATTGATGTGTACTTGACCTGGGGTGAGCCGCCGGTGCAAGTGGCTGAAAAAATTGAAAAGGTACGTAAAAAAGCAGCAGAGTATGGGCGTGAAGTCAGATTTGGCATTCGCATGCATGTCATTGTAAGAGAAACGGAAGAAGAAGCTTGGCAGGCAGCGGAGGAACTCATTAAATATGTGGATGATGAAATGATTGAAAATTCACAAAAGATTTTTGGGCGATTTGATTCGGTGGGACAGAAGCGGATGTCGCAACTTCATAATGGAAACAGGGATTCACTCGAAATTAGTCCAAACTTATGGGCGGGTGTAGGTCTTGTGCGCGGTGGTGCCGGTACAGCACTAGTCGGAAGTGCAGAAAATGTTGCCGCCAGAATGAAGGAATATGAAGAAATCGGAATAGAATCCTTCGTTTTATCTGGGTACCCTCACCTGGAAGAAGCGTACCGTGTTGCGGAATTATTATTCCCTTTACTCCCTGTCGAACAGCTGCAAGTTCCCGTTTCGAAAGCGACGAGTCCGTTCGGGGAAATACTGGCAAATGACCACTACCCTACAAAAGGAAGTGAAATTGAAGATGCAGAAGTTAAACAAAAAGTTCAATAGGTTCCACCTCATATCATGGCTTGTGCCCATTCTGCTATTGGTAACTTGGCAGCTCCTTTCTTTGTGGGGGATTCTGTCGGAACGGATATTGCCTGCCCCGACTGAAGTCTTTCAAGCTGGCGTCACTTTATTGAAAACAGGGGAACTTATAGATTATATCGGCATCAGTGCTCAGCGGGCCTTCATCGGCTTTTTAATCGGCGGGATTATTGGTTTTGTACTAGGGTTGTTAAATGGGTTATCATCCATTGCTGAAAGCCTATTCGATACATCGCTTCAGATGTTGCGTAACATTCCGCATTTAGCTTTAATACCACTGGTGATCCTATGGTTTGGTATAGAAGAAGAAGCGAAAATTTTCCTTGTCGCTTTAGGGGTTCTATTTCCCATCTATTTAAATACATTTCATGGAGTGAAATCGGTGGATAAGGATTTAATTGAAGCGGCAAGGGTTTATGGGTTAAGTGGTCTTTCTTTATTCTGGAATGTGATCCTCCCTGCAGCCTTTCCATCCATTTTGGTGGGTATCCGCTTCTCCCTTGGAATCATGTGGGTCACATTAATTGTCGCAGAAACAATATCCGCTAATTCCGGAATAGGATATATGGCTATGAATGCCCGGGAATTCATGAGGATGGATATTGTTGTTCTCAGTATTCTCTTATATGCATTATTAGGAAAAATATCGGACGTTGCGGCCAAATTAATTGAAAAAAGATGCTTAAAGTGGCATCCATCATACCAATGAGGAGGTCATTAATATGATAAATGGAAATTCGTTGGAATTGCAGGGCGTAAGAAAGGGTTTTGGGGAGTTTGAAGTTTTAAAGGGAATGGATCTCACTTTTAAAAAAGGGGAATTCGTAGCCATTGTCGGTAAGAGTGGATGTGGAAAGAGCACCTTGCTGCGTCTTGTGGCAGGACTGGAAAAGCCGACGGGCGGGAAGATACTGGTGAATGGAAGACCATTGAATGGATTGAATAAATCGTCACGTACGATGTTTCAGGATGGAAGGCTTTTTCCTTGGAAAAGAATCCTTCAAAATATTGGTGTCGGCTTAAAAGGGGATTGGAAGTCAAACGCTATGGAATTACTGGAGCAAGTGGGCCTTGCAGATCGAGCAAATGATTGGCCGTCCGTTTTATCTGGTGGGCAGAAGCAAAGGGTAGCCTTAGCGAGGGCATTGGTGAACCAACCTGACATTCTCCTCTTAGATGAGCCGTTAGGTGCATTGGATGCTTTGACGAGAATTGGCATGCAAAGGCTGATTGAAGAATTATGGAGGAAAAGGAATTTTACTGCCATACTTGTTACACATGATGTTGAAGAAGCGGTACTGCTTGCCGACCGTGTCATATTAATTGAAGAAGGCAAAGTCGCAATGAATAAGGAAATCAATCTGCCGAGACCACGGAAAAAGGATAGCATTCAATATTCCTCACTAGCAGCCCAAATCCTTAACCGAGTCATGCAAGTTGAGGGGGAAAGGGAAAACAAAGCGATTCACGCTTAAATTCAAGAAAAAAGATTTTACGGTGAATTCCTATGTTTACCATATGTTTAGCCTCTTGTGGCAGCCTTCGGATTTTACCTTCCATGTTTAATGATTCGCCATTTAGGGAAATGTTAAATATAGAGAGACTTGTAATTCATATTTAGGAAGGCGGAGGATGTATGAGTAATATATTAGCTGCAAAAGAACGTACGGATTCAAAACACTCTAATTTAAGGAATTTGAGGGAAAGCGGCGAAATCCCAGCGATAGTATATGGCAATAAAAATGACAGTACAGCCATTTCAGTCAATAATATTGAGCTTCAAAAGACAATCAAGGAAATAGGCCGTAATGGTATCATTTCTTTGGACTTGGAAGGAACGAGTTATAAAGTCATGCTCTCTGACTATCAAAAGGATCCTATAAAGAACTCCATTTATCATGCAGACTTTTTAATTGTAGATATGTCCGCTCAATTACAGGCACAAGTTCGCATTAACCTTGTCGGAGTTTGTAAAGGCGTGAAAGACGGTGGGGTCCTTCAGCAGTCTCTTCATGAAGTGACGGTTACGGCTAAACCGAATGACATTCCTGACTCCATCGATGTTGACGTTACCGAACTTCAGGTAGGGGATACAATCTACATATCTGATATCCAAACGAATAAGCAAGTTACAATCGACAACGATGGTGAGGAAGTAGTTGCATCTGTTTTGGCTCCTCGTCAGGAAGAGGAAATAAGTACAGGTGAACAGCAAGATGGAGGTATCCCTGAAAATGAAGAGGGCAGGGAAACCAAGGCATCACCAGAGTCATGATGAAGGGATTAAACAAGTGAATCGTGATATAATAGGCGTAGCTCTTAATGAGTTACGTCTTTTCAATCTCTGGATGCGTCAATTTAAACAGGGCCATTTTCCGGAACTGATTCCTTTAATTAGGGTTTTTTTCTAATTAGTTCTCCGGTCGCTTGCAGGCCAGCTTGAAATTAGGGTACTATTTTTCTAAGGTCAATAAGCTTGGAAAAACTTCGTCCCGACGTAACTCCCTAAATAACCGTAATGACGGAGTGTGAATCATGAAAATTATTGTAGGGTTAGGGAACCCAGGTAAACAATATGAAAAAACTCGGCATAACGTCGGCTTTGAAGTAATAGATGAGTTATCCAGAAAATGGTCAATTCCACTTGATCAAGCAAAACACAAGGGTATCTATGGTGTAGGAATGGTAAAGGGAGAAAAAGTTTTATTGCTTAAACCCTTAACTTACATGAATTTATCAGGAGAATCCATTTCGGCTGTCATGCATTTCTTTAAGGTGGATATCGCGGATGTGGTCATTATATATGATGACCTTGATTTGCCTCCAGGGAAGCTTCGCCTTCGTCAAAAAGGAAGTGCAGGCGGTCATAATGGGATAAAATCTTCAATTGCCCATTTGGGTACGCAAGAATTCAATCGCATCAGAATAGGCATTGGCCGCCCGATTGGCCGTATTCCAGTACCTGATTATGTATTAGGGCGTTTTTCGCCTGAAGAATGGGATCATGTAGGGGCAACGATCGAAAAAAGCGCGGCTTCTTGTGAAGCTTGGATGGAAAAACCATTTATACAGGTCATGAACGAATATAACCAATAAGCAAAGAGTAGATATAAGTAAAGAATAATATCTTCCTGTTTCGCTGAATAAATCCCCTCTAATTGTACATACTAACACTATTACAAAAATAGGGGGTTACGAAATGGCTCTCCATTATCGATGCCGACATTGCGGAACTAAGCTGGGCTCAATCGAGGCACACTCACTGAGTACGGAGCAGTTAGGTTTTAATCAACTTACCGATGAAGAGCGACAAGAGATGATCGTTTATGATTCTGAAGGGGATATGCATGTAAGGGCGATATGTGAAGATTGTCATGAATCGCTGCAAAGGAACCCTGAATTATATGAAAACGATTATATTATTCATTAGCGGGAGAGGGCTTTGGACAAAATCCAAAGCATTTTTCCGTTTGTCTGGTTTACAAAGGCACATAAAATGAAAAATTGCCGTTAATAAAGAGGACGCTTGGTTAAATTGGCCAAGTTTAAATAAAAGGATTACAAATGGTTTTCGCACGTTAAAGAGAGGGGGGAAAGAAAATGAATGGATTGCAAAACTTGTTCTCCAAACAAGATGATGTTCATTCGTTAATCGCCGGCATTGATGAAGGACTTAAGGAACAAATAGTCTCTGGTCTGACAGATTCCTCGAGGTCACTATTGCTGGCTTCCGTATATGAAAAGACGAATAGGCCGATTTTATTAGTTACCCATAATTTATTGCAAGCACAAAAATTCCATGAGGATTTATCCAGTTTCATTCCCGAGGAAGAATTATATATATATCCCGCCAATGAATTGATTGCGGCCGATTTGAGTGTGGCCAGTCCGGAATTAAGGGCCCAACGTGTAGAAGCATTGAACTTTTGGGCGGAGGGAAAGAAAGGGATTGTCATTGCGCCGATTCCCGGGGTCCGTCGTGTGCTTCCTTCTAAGGATATTTGGAAGAGGCATCAGCTTACGTTTAATTTAGGGGAAGACATCGAGCTCGAACCAACACTTAATAAATTCATTGCTATGGGTTATAACCGGTCTGAAATGGTTGCTTCACCAGGTGAATTCAGTATCCGTGGCGGTATAATCGATATTTATCCGATCACGGAACCTAATCCAATACGAATAGAGTTATTCGATACCGAAATAGATTCAATAAGGACTTTTTCAAGCGAAGATCAGCGATCCATCGAGAAACTCAAGAAAGTGATGATTGGTCCCGTCAGTGAGGCCTTGCTAGAGACAGAGCATATCGAAAGAATCATAACAAGGCTCGAGAGCGGATTAAGTAAAAGCTTGAAGAAACTTAAAGATGAGAAAACAAAGGAACAACTGGTTCAAACGATCAGCTATGAACTAGAACAGCTGAAAATGGGAAATAAACCCGACCAAATCTTTAAATACTTAAGTTTGGCTTATGAAGATCCAGCTAGTTTAATAGATTATTTACCTGTAAACGGTTTGGTTTTCTTAGATGAGATCAGTAGAATCCAGGAAATCAATGATTCATTGGAAAAGGAAGAGGCTGGTTGGTACACTGACCTTTTAAGTCAGGGACAGATTATCCATGACATAAAATTGGCTCATCCCATGCAGGAATTAATAATGAAATCCAGCAGGCCGTTTGTATATCTTTCATTGTTTTTACGGCATGTACCGCATACGAATCCTCAGAATATACTGAATTTTGCCAGTAAACAAATGCAAAATTTCCATGGACAGATGAATGTGTTCAAAGCTGAACTGGAACGTTGGAAAAAAGGGAAATATACAGTCGTCATACTTGGACAGGATGAAGAACGGGTAAAAAAGCTGCATTCGGTTTTAGCCGATTATGATATAGAGGCCACAGAACTGTTTGATGCGAACAGCATTCTTCCAGGTAAAGTACAGATTTTACGAGGCAGCCTTAACAGCGGCTTTGAATTACCCATGCAGAAATTCAGTATCATTACGGAAACGGAATTGTTTAATAAGAAATCAAAGAAATCGATACGGAGACAGAAACTATCGAATGCGGAGCGAATCAAGAGTTATTCCGAACTGAAGATCGGTGACTATGTCGTTCATGTTAACCATGGTATCGGTAAATATTTGGGAATTGAAACCCTTACGATAAATGGGGTCCATAAAGATTACCTACATATTCGTTATCAAGCGGATGACAAATTGTATGTTCCTGTCGACCAAATAGATCTTGTGCAAAAATATGTCGGTTCTGAAGGGAAAGAACCGAAGCTTTATAAGCTAGGTGGAACGGAATGGAAACGTGTCAAAAGTAAAGTTCAATCATCCGTTGAGAACATTGCTGATGATTTAATCAAGTTATACGCAGAAAGGGAAGCGGCCAAGGGCTATGCCTTTTCGCCTGATGGTGATATGCAGAGAGATTTCGAAACATCATTCGCTTATAACGAAACGGAGGATCAATTACGTTCTATAGTCGAAATCAAAAAGGATATGGAACGGGAACGGCCGATGGATCGTTTATTATGTGGCGATGTCGGATATGGGAAGACGGAGGTAGCCATCCGTGCCGCTTTTAAAGCCATTATGGATGGCAAGCAAGTTGCATTTCTTGTTCCGACCACCATCCTCGCCCAGCAGCATTTTGAAACGCTAAGGGAACGTTTTCAGGATTATCCCATTTCGATTGGTCTTATGAGCCGTTTCCGGACAAAAAAACAGCAAACGGAAACGATTAAAGGATTGAAGGCAGGCACGGTGGATATTGTGGTTGGCACGCACAGGATTTTATCCAAAGATATAGTGTATCGCGATTTGGGTTTGCTTATCATTGATGAAGAACAGCGTTTTGGCGTTACACATAAGGAGAAGATCAAACGCTTAAAAACAAATGTGGATGTACTGACTTTGACTGCGACACCGATTCCGAGGACCCTTCATATGTCCATGTTGGGCGTGAGGGATTTGTCCGTTATCGAAACACCGCCTGAGAATCGGTTCCCGATCCAAACATATGTCATGGAGTATAATGGCTCGTTGGTAACGGAAGCGATAGAACGGGAATTGGCCAGGGATGGCCAGGTTTATTTCCTTTACAATCGGGTAGAGGATATAGCAAGAAAAGCAGAAGAAATTTCCATGTTGGTACCCGATGCCCGAGTCACCTTTGCTCATGGGCAAATGTCGGAGCAAGAGCTGGAAGCGGTTATGTTCGGCTTTTTGGAAGGCGAATATGATGTTTTGGTAAGTACAACCATTATAGAAACGGGTGTTGATATCCCGAATGTCAATACGCTTATAGTGAATGAAGCAGATAGAATGGGACTTTCACAGCTCTATCAGCTACGTGGCCGTGTAGGGCGATCCAATCGGGTTGCATATGCATTCTTTACTTATAGGAAAGATAAAGTGTTGACGGAAGTGGCGGAAAAACGTCTTCAATCCATTAAGGAATTTACAGAGTTGGGTTCAGGATTCAAAATCGCGATGCGTGATTTATCCATCAGGGGAGCTGGAAATATTCTAGGGGCTCAACAACATGGCTTCATCGATTCAGTTGGTTTTGATTTGTACTCACAAATGTTGAAAGAAGCAGTGGACGCGAAACGTAATGACCAGCCAACCGAAGAAAAGAACACCCTTGAAATTGACGTTGAAGTGGATGCTTATATCCCTGATGCCTACATAATGGATGGACATCAGAAAATAGAAATGTATAAAAGGTTCAGGGGCATTACTTCTCTTGAAGAAGTGGAAGAATTACAAGATGAAATGCTCGATCGTTTCGGAGAGTATCCAGAAGAAGTAGCCTATTTATTCATGATTGCCGAAATGAAGGTATATGCTGAAAAGGCTGGAATTGAAAGCATTAAACAATTGAAGCAGGAAATCAGCATTCTCCTCAGGGAAAAGGTAAGCAGCGATGTGGATGGACAAAAAGTGTTTGAGCTGGGGTCAAAGTATGGCCGTATGGTCGGCTTCGGCATGGATGGAAATCGAATGAAGCTAGTCCTGCACATAAAAGGTGTAGAACAAAGCAAATGGCTTAACATACTATTTGAGATGGCCAAGGGTTTACAGCATGTAAAAAAAGAGACTCAAGCCACAAAAAACTGAAGTGAATGATAGTCCTCTTGAAGAAATTGTTTTTAAGATACCATGGTAAAAAAATGCAACAAAAAGAAAAATTTTTTCAAAGTGCATAGAACTTACCATTAGAAAAATACTAAGTACAATAGCTGGTGATGATTTTAATGCTACAAAAAGAGGATTTATCAAATCAATTAGATGAAAGTGAGGCAACATTAGATGAAAGCAACTGGTATCGTTCGCCGAATTGATGATTTAGGAAGAGTTGTCATCCCGAAAGAAATTCGAAGGACCCTCCGTATTCGTGAAGGGGATCCTTTGGAAATCTTTGTGGATAGAGATGGAGAAGTAATCTTAAAGAAATACTCTCCTATTAGTGAATTAGGCGATTTTGCAAGAGAATATGCAGAAGCACTTTATGATAGCCTTGGAAATCCAGTTATGATTTGTGATAGGGATACTTACATTGCAGTGGCAGGCGGCTCCAAAAAAGAATACTTAAATAAAAGCGTTAGTGAACTAGTGGAAAAAATCATGGAAGAAAGAAATCCTGTCTTGGAATCTCCGAACGGACAAATTTCTTTCGTTGATTCAAATGATGAAGAAGTCCAATCGTATACTGCAGCTCCAATCATTGCGAGTGGCGACCCGATTGGTGCCGTCCTGATTTTCTCAAAAGAAGGTACACTTGGTGAAGTGGAACAGAAATCGGTTGAAACAGCAGCAAGTTTCCTAGCTAGACAAATGGAACAGTAAGCTTGGACATGCCATTATATTTTTAAAGGTGGAAAGGGCAGCAATCGCTGTCCTTTTTGCTCTTTCTTAAAGGTTAAACGGATTGGGAAGGGCAATAAAGAGAATTCTTTGAGATGAACATGGAAATTAATTAACAGTATGGTTGCAATTGAAAAATAACCACTTGAATTATGCTATAATAACTACCACATATGAGTGAAAAGGGGAAAAAGAATGGCTGAAAAGCCTTATAAAACATCAAATGAACTTTTGCGAGGTGCGCTGATCCTGAGCGCAGCAGCGATTATCGTAAAAGTTTTGAGCGCGGCCTATCGCATACCTTATCAGAACATTGCGGGTGACATCGGGTTTTATATCTATCAGCAGGTATATCCCTTCTACGGTGTAGCCTTTACATTATCCACACTAGGCTTCCCGGTTGTCATATCCAAACTGATCGCAGAACGGGAGTCTTCTAAAAATAATTTTGAGGTCAAGGACATTTTAGTGACATCATTCGTCGTCTTAAGTTCGATAGGAATCATTATGTTTGCAGCACTGTTCCTGGGCGCTGATTGGATTGCCGGATGGATGAAGGATCCGGATTTAGCCAGTCTGCTGAGAATCATTGCCTATTCCTACTTATTAATGCCGATTTCATCTGTTTTAAGAGGCTATTTTCAAGGAATAAATAACATGTTACCCACGGCAAGTTCGCAGGTCGCTGAACAATGCATCCGTGTATTGACGATACTGGTGCTTTCAACGATATTCGTGAATCTAGGCTACTCTCCTTATATGGTCGGTAAGGGCGCCGTCTTCGGTTCGATTACCGGCGGCATAACCGGCCTTGTCCTTCTTATTGCTTTCGTTATTTTAAGAGCAGAATGGAAGCTTTTTTCACAAGTGAAAATCAAACCGGTAAATTTCATCAAAATTTCAAAAGTCCTGGTTTTCCAAGGATTGGCGTTTTGCATAACTGGCTTGATCCTTATCTTGTTTCAGTTTGTCGACTCACTACATCTGTATTCTCTACTAAGGGAAACGGGCATGGGGGAAAGGGAAGCTAAAGAGTGGAAAGGGGTATATGACCGTGGACAGCCTTTGCTTCAGCTAGGGACAGTCGTGGCTAATTCTTTTGCTTTGGCGCTTGTACCTGTAATATCCGGATTCGTTCAGAAGAGGAGTGAACAAGAATTAGTCAATAAGATTAAATTGGCGCTGCGTGTAAGTACGACGATTGGAATCGCTGCTGCGATTGGGCTGATAGTGACGATGAAGCCGGTCAATCATATGCTGTTCACGAATTCCAAAGGGACAATTACTTTAGCGATTTTTTCCTTATCGATTTTATTCACATCCCTCATAATGGCAAAAGCGGCAGTGATTCAAAGTTTAGGCTATTCGTTTATACCGGTGATCATTACGATTGTGGGGGTGGGCAGCAAGTGGGCTTTGAACCTTGTTCTTGTTCCCCATTACAAAATTGCGGGAGCAGCCTCTGCAACAGTACTTGCATTTATGATCATGACTGTATTATTTTATACGGTTTTGAGAGTACATATCAAAAAGACATTAATTGAAAAGAAGTACCTGTTAATAATCTTGAAGAGTACGGTTTACATGGGTACGGTTGTCGTTTTATTCAATGCCATATTCCAATTGGTGTTTTCAGGTGATAGCCGGATGTTAGCTACGATCCAAGCGCTGATCGGTGTGGGGATCGGTGCAGCCGTTTTTGTGATGACCGCCATTCGTGCAGGCTTATTTGGTGAAGAAGAACTTTCACTTATCCCTGCAGGTTCAAAGCTTAAACGATTTATAATAACGAATAGGAGTATACGAAATCATGAATGAGATAACTATAATAGGCCTTGGTGCAGGGGATTTAGATCAGTTACCGCTAGGGATTTACAAAAAATTGACACAAACTGAACAATGCTTCGTCAGAACGATGGATCATCCGGTAATCGGTGACTTGAAAAAAGAAGGAGTCAATTTCACGGCTTTTGACGAGATATATGAAAAGCACGACCAATTTGAAGCGGTATATGAAGAAATAGCCGGAACATTATTACAAGAGGCTTTAAACCGCTCCGTTCTATACGCGGTTCCAGGGCATCCCATGGTTGCGGAAAAAACGGTTCAGCTTTTGCTCGAAAAGGGTCCGGCCCTTGGAATAGCCATTAAGCTGGAAGGCGGCCAAAGTTTCCTTGACCCCCTGTTTCAGGCTGTTAGAATCGATCCGATTGAAGGGTTCCAGTTGTTGGATGGTACAGATCTTTCACCCGATGATCTGCACATTACCCAGCATATGATAATCGGACAGGTTTATGACGCATTCAGCGCATCGAATGTGAAGTTGACTTTAATGGAAAAGCTTCCGGATGACTACGAGGTATATATCGTTACAGCGGCAGGCAGCAGTCAGGAAAAAGTGACAAAGTGCGCCCTGTTCGAACTCGACCGTCAGATGGAGTTAAGTAACTTGACGAGTGTTTATGTCCCGCCTGTTAGAGAAGAAGCGTTACAGTATCGGGAGTTTTCCAAGCTGCGGCAAATCATCGCAGAACTTAGAGGTCCAGAAGGATGTCCTTGGGATAAGAAACAAACTCATGAAAGCTTGAAGAAATATCTAATAGAAGAGGCATACGAGCTTATTGATTCCATCGATCAAGAGGACGATGAGGGCATGGTTGGTGAACTGGGGGATGTTCTGCTTCAGGTGATGCTTCATTCACAAATCGGTGAAGATGAGGGCATGTTCACGATAGATGATGTAATTGAAGGCATTACGGCAAAAATGGTTCGACGCCACCCTCATGTATTCGGAAATGTTGAAGTGAATGGCGAGGAAGATGTGTTGGTGAATTGGCAGAAAATCAAAGAAGAAGAAAAGGGGAGCGAACCAAAAGCTATGCATTCCATAATGGATGGTATTGAGAAATCGCTGCCAAACTTACTTCGGGCCGAGGAGTACCAAAAAAGGGCTGCGAAGGTTGGATTTGATTGGGATGAGGTTTCCGAAGCCTGGAAAAAGGTTTTGGAAGAGGTGAAGGAATTAGAAGAGGAAGTATTAACCCCAAACAGGGATGTCGAAAGAATCAAATCGGAACTGGGCGACCTCTTTTTTGCGCTTGTCAACATTTCACGTTATTATGACATACAAGCAGAAGAAGCCGTCTACAAAGCAAACCAGAAATTTCACCAGCGTTTTACATATATAGAAGAGTGCATTCAAATGGCAGACAAGAAGTTTGAGGACTATACATTGGAAGAGCTGGATTCATATTGGGATGAGGCAAAAGCTAAAGGACTTTAATTAAGGGAGAGATTTGAATGTCGATGAGATTAGATAAATTCCTAAAAGTTTCAAGATTGATCAAGCGCCGCACGCTTGCGAAAGAAGTCGCGGATAAAGGGAGAATCACGATTAACGGACAACAGGCAAAGGCAAGTTCGAATGTTAAAGATGGTGATGAGTTGACTGTCCGATTCGGTCAAAAGCTGGTTACGGTACGAGTCGATAAAATTCAAGAAACGACGAAAAAAGAAGCGGCTGCAGACATGTATACCATCGTAAAGGAAGAAAAGCTAGCGGAGGAGTAAAGACAGGCTTGGTTCTAATTCCATTCTTACGGACATACACTTGTACAAAATCAGTGGTACTGTGAGGGATGAAAAAATGAGCCAATATAATGATCCGAATGCTAGTTATACAAAGGGAACGATCCAAGAGCATGATGTAACGATGAAAGGCCGCCGTTTACTTGATATTACCGGTGTCAAACAAGTGGAAAGCTTTGATAATGAAGAGTTTCTGCTCGAAACGGTAATGGGGTTCTTATCCATCAGGGGTCAAAACTTGCAAATGAAGAATTTGGACGTTGATAAAGGCATTGTTTCCATTAAGGGAAAAATTTTCGACCTTGTTTATTTAGATGAGCAATCAGGGGAGAAAGCTAAAGGCTTCTTTGGCAAATTGTTCAAATGACCTTAACGATCCAATTTTATACGTTGCTTGCGATGATAGGCATGGGCAGTGGCTTTGGAGCTGCCCTAGATACGTATAGCCGGTTTCTGAAGCGTTCAGAAAGGAAAAGGTGGATTGTATTCATCCATGACTTCCTTTTCTGGATCATTCAGGGTCTCCTTATTTTTTATGTTTTGTTTTTAGTGAATGAGGGGGAGTTTCGCCTCTATTTATTTTTGGCCTTATTATGCGGTTTTTCAGCTTATCAAGCACTTTTCAAAGGTTTCTATCAACGGTTTTTGGAGTTTTTGATAATACTGGTGATAAAGTTGGCGAGATTTATAACGAATTCGGTTCACATGCTGATATTTCTTCCGATAAAATGGGTAATAGTATCTTTAATAGCCATCATCATCGGGATGGGAAAGTTCATTTTAGCATTATTAAAATGGGCGGGGAAAATACTTCTCTTTATATTAAATGTTTTCTGGAGGCCAGTAAAATGGATTCTGACCTATATATGGAATTTATTGCCGGTTTTTGTTACGAAAAACGTCGGGAAGTTTTATAATAAAGGAAAAGGGATTTTATTGAAAATAAAGAATTCTATAATTAGAATGCTAAAAAGATGGAGAACTAAAAAGAAATGAGGAGCGATAAAAAATGAGTAGCCTTCGTAAAAGGAAAGTGGCAAAAATAGAAAATCCCTACGTCGCTCAAGAAGAGAAAAAAGTGCAAACCGTAGAAAAAAAGAAGCGTGGTCTAATGCGTAGATTAACTCTATACTCAGTTTTCGCCGCTGTCTTTTTGATTTTGGCTGTTCCCACCATGATAACGCAAAATGTTGCACTGGATGGGAAAGTTCAACAGAAGGAAGAATTGAAGGGAAAGTTAGCTAAATTGGAAAAAGACGAGACCCTTCTTAAAGAAGAAATCGTGAAGCTAAATGACGACGACTATATAGCGAAAATAGCCAGACGTGATTATTTCTTATCTGAAAAAGGTGAAATCATTTTTACCCTTCCAAAAGGGAAGGAAGATAGTGACTAATATTGACACTGTTTTTTTACTTTCGTTATAATATAGTGTGAAAGAGATTTTTTAACATTTCTAAGGAGGAACATTTTTTTTATGTCAATCGAAGTAGGCAGCAAGTTACAAGGTAAAGTAACAGGCATAACTAATTTTGGTGCATTTGTTGAGCTCCCTCAAGGTTCAACCGGTCTTGTCCATATCAGTGAAGTGGCTGATAACTATGTAAAAGATATCAATGATCATTTAAAAGTGGGCGATACGGTTGAGGTGAAAGTCATCAATGTGAAAGATGGCAAGATTGGCTTGTCCATAAAAAAAGCGATAGACCGACCTGAAAGTGAGCAAAAACCTGCATACACACCACGTCCGCGCCAAGGAAGAGGGAATGACAGCCGTTCCAAAGACTTCCGCTCGAAAAGTAATGGTTTCCAACCCAAGGAAAACTTTGAGCAAAAAATGGCTAAATTCTTAAAAGATAGCGAAGACCGCTTAACGACCCTTAAACGTAGCACCGAAACGAAACGGGGAGGTCGAGGAGGAAGACGCGGATAAAACTGCTGCTGAAAAATAATAGTTTAGCAACTTTTCCTGTGAAATTATTCATAGTGTAGATAAAGGCAAGCTTGCCGGCTTGTCTTCTTTTAATTTTATAAGGTTTTACTCATCGAATTGAATTCAACGGCAATAAATAGAAAAAGCGCCTCTGTACACTTACTCGGATAAGTGTGCAGAGGCGCTTTTGGTATTTGATGACCCGTACGGGATTCGAACCCGTGTTACCGCCGTGAAAGGGCGGTGTCTTAACCGCTTGACCAACGGGCCATAATTTTAATAATAAAGGATAGCGGCAGAGGGGATCGAACCCCCGACCTCACGGGTATGAACCGTACGCTCTAGCCAGCTGAGCTACGCCGCCAAAATGGTATGTGCTACTGAAGCACAAGTTATATCTTACATTCGTGAAGAAAAAATGTCAACAAAAAAAATAAAATTTGTCGGTTTCCATTTCCTGATTATTTATTCATGTTATTTTCCGCAAAAATAACCTAAAAACTTTGCTTTTCTTCAAAAATAAAAGAACACCTGTTTCTGTATTGGAAAAAAAGGCACAAAAACCTGTATACAAATGATTGTTCAAGAAGAATTTCGTCGAACGTTTTTCTTATCAGCTTATAAAATTCTGACAAAAAAATAAACAAGCCCTCTATATAATAAAAATCACTAATACGAATGGGGTGTTGAAATGGAAAAAGTAGAAAGACCCATGATGGAACCACTTGGAGATGTTCAGTTAAAAGAAGCGAAGGCAGGAGCCATCAATTGGATCCAACAACTGCAAATGAAGTCGGAAGACATATTCATAAAGAAAGGTATCTCTTTAGCCATTATCGGTTTTTTATTAGGACGGGCATTAATACTTTCGCAGCTGGCACCATTTGGACTTCCGTTTTTCGCAGCCGTTTTTCTCATGAGGCGTGACAGGGCTCCACTTGCATTATTCGGATTGATTGCAGGTGGGCTGACCGTTCACTATTCCAATAGTTTAGTCATCTTTGCATCGGCGTTCCTGCTTCTGTTATTTCATAAGATCAAGAGGCCCGCCGTAGAAGGACAATTCAAGACGATGTCGATGTACGTCTTTGCTTCACTATTCCTGGTCAACCTGGCCGAGCAATATCTGGTATTTCGAACGATTCAGCTGTACGACCTGATGATGATAGGAGTAGAGGCGGGACTCGCCATGATCTTAACCTTAATCTTCATACAGTCCATCCCGCTGCTAACCGTACGGACAAAAACCCAATCATTAAAGACGGAGGAAATCGTCAGTATCATCATCTTGCTGGCTTCGGTGATGACCGGAACCATAGGCTGGATGATATACGATTTATCACTCGACCATATATTCTCACGATACTTGGTCCTCCTCTTCGGGCTGGCGGGAGGGGCCGCCATAGGCTCCACTGTAGGTGTAGTTACTGGATTGATATTCAGCTTGGCAAGTATCGCAAGTCTTTATCAAATGAGCCTTCTCGCTTTTTCCGGGCTTTTGGGCGGGTTGTTGAAGGAGGGAAGGAAGATAGGGGTCGCAGCAGGCCTCTTAATCGCTACGACACTGATAGGTTTATATGGTGAGGGCACCAATAATATTATGGTGACCCTTTATGAATCACTTGTAGCGGTGGCTTTATTTATATTAACCCCGACATCCATAATCAACAAAATAGCGAAACATATACCGGGAACCGTCGAGAATTCCGATGAACAGCAGCAGTATGCCCGGAAAGTGAGGGATGTTACCGCTCAAAGGGTGGAGCAATTCTCACATGTATTCGAGGCGCTCTCAAATAGCTTTTCCCAAGTGGATGAAAGGGGGAGATTGGAGGAAGATGAGAAAGAATTCGACTACTTCTTAAGTAATGTAACGGAAAAGACGTGCCAGCTCTGTTTTAAAAAGGAACAATGCTGGTCCAAGAACTTTAATACAACTTATGAGGGTATGCAGGAAATTATGCTTCAGTTAAGTGAAAATGATGGGCAACTACCCCAAAAGACTTCGAAAGAATGGGGGAAATATTGTAGTCGCGGACCTCAGGTCATTGGGGCGATATCACAGGAGCTTACTTATTTTGAAGCAAACCAAAAGTTAAAAAGGCAGGTGAAAGAAAGCCGGAAACTGGTTGCGGATCAGCTGCGGGGCGTTTCTGCAGTAATGGATGATTTTGCAAAAGAAATTCAAAGGGAAAGGAAGAATCATCATATACATGAAGAATCAATTATGGAGGCCATCCAGGATTTTGGCCTGCATATAGGCTATGTTGAAATATACAGTCTAGAACAAGGGAATGTTGATATAGAGATGAGTGTCCCATACTGCCAGGGCAGAGGGGAATGTGAAAAGTTGATAGCACCAATGCTTTCGGACATTTTAGGGGAAACGATAGTCGTTCATTCAGAAGAGTGTGCAACGTATCCAAACGGGCAATGTGAGGTGATATTTAGGTCAGCAAAAAAATTCACGGTCGAAACGGGTGTGGCTCATGCTGCCAAGGGGGGAGGGCTTGTTTCAGGAGATAGTTATACGACCATGGAAATTGGTTGCGGAAAATTCGCAATAGCCATTAGTGATGGCATGGGAAATGGGGAAAGGGCCCATTTTGAGAGTACAGAGACATTGAAGCTGCTTCAAAAATTTTTACAATCGGGAATAGAAGAAAAAATAGCCATTAAATCCGTAAACTCCGTATTATCTCTACGCACTACCGATGAAATTTTTTCAACTCTTGATTTGGCAATGATTGATCTTCAGGACGCAAGGGCTAAGTTTTTAAAAATCTGTTCGATACCGAGTTTCATTAAAAGGGGGGATAGGATAATAAAAATTGAATCGAGTAACCTCCCTATGGGAATCATCCAGGATTTCGATGTTGATGTTGTATCAGAAGAGCTGAAGGCAGGGGATATATTAATCATGATGAGCGATGGAGTATTCGATGGTCCCTCCCATGTCGAAAATATTGAGTTCTGGCTTAAACGAAAAATAAAAGAAATGGAGACAGACGATCCGCAGGAAATTTCTGATTTAATATTGGAGGAGGTCATCCGAACAAAAGGGATCATAGATGATGATATGACAGTGGTAACATCCAAAATTAAACATAATACACCGAAATGGGCATCGATTCCCGTTTCTCCAAAACGCAAAAAGGCCCAGTAGGGGGCCGTTTATATATATCAAATAAATAAAACGATAAATGAGGTGATTTATTGGAAGACGGATAAAAGGTAAAAAGATAAACACAAGGCCATGAATGTGACTTGATTGCGTATGTTTTTGGCGTATAAATTCCCCCTTTTTAGTCAATTATGGTAACAGATTGAAAGGAAGGGAGAGCAAAACATGAAAGCAGGAACATTAAGGCAGATTTTGCTTATAACCGACGGATGTTCAAATCATGGTGAGGAGCCTTCTGCCATGGCCGAGTTAGCAAGGAAGGAAGGCATAACCATCAATGTCATAGGTGTTATGGAAAATGATGTGATAGATGAAAAGGGACTTAAGGAAATCGAGAAGATTGCTGGTTCAGGAGGTGGCGTAAGTCAAATAGTCTATGCCCAGCAGTTGTCCCAAACCGTCCAAATGGTGACCCAAAAGGCAATGACTCAAACTATACAGGGAGTTATCAATCGTGAACTTCAACAAATACTTGGAGATTCAAGAACGATGGAAGATCTTCCGCCGGAAAAACGAGGGGAAGTGATGGAGGTGGTTGATGAGCTTGGGGAAACAAGCAAGCTCGAAGTACTGATTCTTGTCGATACCAGTGCAAGCATGAAACATAAACTTCCTACCGTAAAAGATTCTTTATTGGATCTTTCCCTGAGTATGAATGCAAGAATGGGTGACAGCCGTTTTTCCGTATTCGTATTTCCTGGGAAAAGAAATGATGTGGAAAAGTTGCTGGATTGGACCCCGAACCTTGAAGCCTTGACGGCAACTTTTCCTAAGCTTAGTACTGGGGGACTCACTCCGACAGGTCCGGCCATTCGTGAAGCTTTAACATATTTCAATAAAAAACGTTCATTGAGGGGATTGTTATCACATGATGATGAACAATACTTTGAGGAATCAATGTAAACTCCTGCCTGACAGTTTGGTCACTGGAAAATGGAATAAGAACCAGTATAAAATAATTAAGGAATTGGGGTGTGGAGCGAACGGGATCGTCTATTTGGTTGAAAGAGAAAATCGTCATTATGCTTTAAAGCTCAGTGATAATGGGACGTCCATTATTTCGGAGATGAATATCCTAAAATCCTTTTCAAAGGTCCAGGGGTCTACCCTTGGACCTTCCTTTTTGGAAGCGGATGATTTCATGAAAACAGGAAAGCAGCTCCCTTTTTATGTCATGGAATATATCCATGGACACGATTTTTTGCGTTTCATCGATAAGAAAGGGTCATCGTGGATTGGGGTCTTGATGCTTCAGCTTTTAACCAGTTTGTCTGCCTTGCATACTAACGGCTGGGTGTTCGGGGATTTAAAACCTGAGAATTTGATAGTGACTTCACCAGCCTATAAAGTCCGGTGCGTGGATGTAGGAGGAACCACCTTGATTGGGCGATCTGTTAAAGAATTCACCGAGTTCTTTGATAGAGGGTACTGGGGACTTGGATCAAGAAAGGCTGATCCGCAATATGACTTGTTCGCTGTGGCGATGATTATAATCAATTCTGCCTATCCTGGACGTTTCCATAAGAAAGGGGAGGGGTATAGACAGCTTAACGACTTGATTAAGCAGAAAAAGGAATTGCACCCATATAGAAAGATGTTGGATAAAGCACTCCACGGGCAGTATGATTCAGCCCTCCAAATGCGGGAGGATTTGATAACTGTGATAAGTAAGCAAAATAACTTGAAGAATAAGGGCCAGAGTCAGGCAGCGACAGGTCAGCCATCAACAATCCAACCCTCAACGAGGCAAGCTAGAAGGTCCCAAAACTACTCCAATAAGAAAAGGGGAGGTTTTTTTGAAACTTTTTTGCTGGTTGCCATAATATCGATGCTCTATGTTCTTTACATATATGAACAGTTGTTATGATATAGTTAATTGATGAATGCGTGGAATAGTTGAAACCATTTCATGTTTGAATCGTATAAACTAATGCCTGTCATAAAGAAGGAAGATTGTATGTTAAAGGAAAAAGTTCTGAATACCATTTATAGAAACGAATTGATTCAGGAAAACTCGAAGTTGCTCATAGGCGTTTCCGGGGGGCCGGACTCGTTGGTGCTTCTCCATATCCTTAAGGAAATTCAATCTATTTTTCATTACAAGATGATTGTTGCAAGTGTTGACCATATGTTCCGTGGTGAAGAATCATATGAGGATTATAAATATGTAGAGCAAATATGTATACGGTGGGGCATCGCATTTGAAGGAAAAAGGATCGATGTTCCTGCCAGGATGGAACAGACGGGGGAAAGTTCCCAAATAACGTCAAGAAAGTTACGTTTTGCTTTCTATGAAGAAATGATGGATAAGCATCAAGCCTCCACCCTTGTCCTGGGACATCATGGAGATGATCAAATTGAAACGATGCTCATGCGTTTAACAAGAGGGGCGACAGGTAAGGCAAGAGCAGGTATTCCTATAAAGAGACGTTTTCATTCCGGTCACCTGATCAGGCCTTTTCTTGAAATCACGAAAAGCCAAATTATCGAATATGCGGGTCTTCATAATATTGAACCAAGGTTTGATCCGAGTAACGAAAAAGATGTCTATGTAAGAAATCGTTTTAGACATGAAGTCCTTCCATTTTTAAAGAAAGAAAATAGAAGGGTTCATGAGCATTTTCAAAGATTCAGTGAAGAGCTTTATGAAGATGAAGAGTTTTTTCAGAACCTGGTTTCAAGCAAAATGTCCGAGGTTTGGATACAACAGGATAAAGATCAAGCGGTTATTCAGATTGATAAGGTTCTCGCGATGCCTAAACCTTTACAAAGAAGGGCGATTCAACTAATATTAAACTATCTTTATTTGGAGAGACCTTCATCGCTTTCGGCATTACATATTGACCAACTTTTAGTTTTGTTTTTAAATCCTCAACCATCTGCTGAATTGCATCTTCCGGAGGGCCTTATTGCTGAAAAATCATATCAAACTTGCACGTTTAGATTTTTCCGGCAAAAAAGCCATAAATATTCCCTTAAATTACAAATTCCCGGTGAGACTATTCTTCCGAATGGATATAAGATTAAAGCGCACTATATAAAAGAAGAAATTCCGGCTCTTAGAGGAAACAATTCTTTTATACTTCCCGAATCTGCAGTTCAGTTCCCGCTTACAGTCCGAACCAGGAATGAAGGCGAACGGATGGCAGTCAAGGGATTGGGTGGAACTAAAAAGTTGAAGGAGATTTTTATTAATGAAAAGATCCCGATGCTAGAAAGAAATGTGTGGCCGGTCATCATCGATCAAGCTGGAACGGCCATTTGGCTTCCTGGTTTAAAGAAATCGAATGTTGAACCGGATATAATTTCTGATGAAAAATCTTTAATCTACTTAGAATATAAAAAAGCTTAATTCTTCATGGGGGGCAATTAATTACATGACCATGCAAAACGACATTGAAAAAGTTTTAATAACTGAGGAAGAACTTCAAAAAAAAATCAGGGAACTGGGTGCGCAGCTTGAAGCTGATTACCAAGGAAAGTTCCCGTTGGCCATCGGAGTGCTGAAAGGCGCTATGCCATTTATGTCAGATTTACTGAAACGAGTGGATACACATCTTGAAATGGACTTTATGGATGTTTCAAGCTATGGTAACTCCACTGTATCTTCCGGTGAAGTGAAAATCATCAAAGATCTTGATACATCTGTAGAAGGCCGGGATATTTTAATCATCGAAGATATTATCGACAGCGGTTTAACCCTTAGCTATCTTGCGGAACTTTTCCGTTATCGAAAAGCAAAATCAATTAAAATCGTTACCTTATTGGATAAACCAACAGGCAGGAAAGCGGATATCACTCCGGACTATGCTGGGTTTATCGTTCCGGATGCATTTGTTGTCGGATATGGTCTTGATTTTGCAGAAAAGTATCGTAATCTCCCGTATATTGGCATATTGAAGCCTGAAATTTACTCGAATTAATCGTACCTGTTTGAAAGAGAAGACCAGATAAAAACAGCGGTGTTAAATTATTGTAATTCATTAATTTTGTATGATAGTATTTACTATAGTTTGTTTACCCGTGGGAGGAGGTAAGGGATGAATCGGATCTTCCGTAATACCATATTTTATTTACTGATCTTTTTGGTCATCATTGGGATTGTAAGCATCTTTAATAATAACAATGAACCAACAGAGAAAATGACCCAAGATGAATTCTATAAGCATTTGGAGAGTGGGGACGTCACAGCACTAACGATGCAGCCCGAAAGCAGTGTTTTTGAAATCACAGGGAAGCTCAAAGGTTATGAGGAAAATAAATTCTTTGTGACTTACGTGCCTTTCAGTGAATATTCGCAGAGTCGAATTAATGATGCCGTTACCAAGTTGGATAAAGACATCATCACTGTTGAACCTCCAGAAAAGACAAGTGGTTGGGTGACATTTTTCACTTCCATCATTCCATTTGTAATCATTTTTATCCTCTTCTTCTTTTTACTTAACCAAGCTCAGGGCGGCGGTGGTGGCCGTGTCATGAACTTCGGGAAAAGTAAGGCGAAATTGTATAATGATGATAAGAAAAAAGTACGCTTCAATGATGTTGCCGGAGCGGACGAAGAAAAGCAGGAACTTGTCGAGGTCGTTGAATTCTTAAAAGATCCTCGCAAATATGCCGAGCTCGGAGCCCGTATTCCTAAAGGGGTACTTTTAGTTGGGCCTCCTGGTACAGGTAAAACTTTACTTGCACGGGCAGTAGCTGGTGAAGCCGGTACTCCTTTCTTCTCAATCAGTGGTTCTGATTTTGTTGAAATGTTTGTGGGTGTCGGTGCATCCCGTGTTCGTGATTTGTTTGAAAATGCTAAGAAGAATGCACCATGTATCATCTTTATCGATGAAATTGATGCAGTAGGACGTCAACGTGGCGCAGGTCTTGGTGGCGGTCATGATGAACGTGAACAAACACTGAACCAACTACTGGTAGAAATGGATGGTTTCGGTGGGAATGAAGGAATCATTATCATTGCTGCAACTAACCGTGCTGATGTATTGGATCCGGCATTATTGCGTCCAGGACGTTTTGACCGTCAAATAACGGTAGGCCGCCCTGATGTTAAGGGCCGTGAAGAAGTCCTGAAAGTGCATGCACGTAATAAACCTTTAGCAGAAACAGTCGATTTGAAAGCAATCGCTCAGCGTACACCAGGGTTTTCTGGTGCAGATCTTGAAAACTTACTGAATGAAGCGGCGCTTGTAGCTGCCCGTCAAGATAAGAAGAAGATCGACATGTCCGATTTGGATGAAGCTTCGGATCGCGTTATCGCGGGGCCTGCCAAGAAAAATCGTGTCATTTCCAAAAAGGAACGGAATATTGTTGCATGGCATGAAGCGGGCCATACCATTATTGGATTGGTTCTGGATGATGCGGAAGTCGTTCATAAAGTTACGATTGTCCCTCGTGGTCAAGCTGGCGGTTATGCAGTTATGCTGCCGAAAGAAGATCGTTTCTTCATGACGGAACCTGAACTTAAAGATAAAATCGTAGGACTTTTGGGTGGCCGCGTATCCGAAGAAGTAACATTCGGAGAAGTGAGTACCGGTGCTCATAATGACTTCCAACGTGCAACGGGCATAGCTCGAAGCATGGTTATGGAATATGGTATGAGTAAGCTCGGACCTCTTCAATTCGGTAATTCTCAAGGTCAGGTCTTCCTAGGCCGTGATTTCAACAATGATCAAAATTATTCAGATGCAATCGCATATGAAATCGATCTTGAAATTCAACGTATCATCAGGGAAGCTTACGAAAGATGTAAGAAGATTCTTACTGAAAATCGTGAAAAACTTGATTTGGTTGCAAAAACCTTGCTTGAAGTGGAAACACTTGATGCTGAACAAATCAAAAGTTTATTCCATAACGGTAAATTGCCAGAACGGGATTATACCGCTCTAAATGGGAATTTAACCACTGATGAGAATGTTAAGGTGAACATTAATACGAAGAAGGAAGAAAAAGAGGCCCTATTAGATCCATTGGATAAGAGAGGACCTGAGGACCTTGAAATAACGGAGGAAGGATTGAATACTCCTCCAATCAAAGAAGGTACACCTCAAGATCAGCCGCTTTCCTTCCCGAACGAAGATGACAATAAAAAGTCTTAAATCGACTAAATTCAAAAGGGTATTTCCGCCTCGGAAATACCCTTTTCTTAACCCTTAAATGAATTTGGGATATAAGAAAGAGATGCTGGGGTACCATTCGAAAAGTGCGACTGATAGCGTGGGAAATAACAGTGTGGTATGATGTTGGAGAATAATTTACCGGAGTGATGAAACGATGATTTTTGTATTGGATGTTGGGAATACGAATACTGTATTAGGCGTATACGATGAAGATATTTTAAAATATCATTGGCGAATTGAGACTAGCCGTAACAAGACAGAAGATGAGTATGGAATGGTCATAAAGTCTTTGCTGCAACATGAAGGTCTTTCGTTTGATCAATTTGATGGAATCATCATTTCTTCGGTAGTTCCGCCTATTATGTTTGCACTTGAACGTATGTGCAAAAAATACTTTGGAGTTAAACCGCTTATAGTTGGACCTGGAATTAAAACTGGATTGAATATTAAATACGAAAATCCCCGTGAGGTGGGAGCTGACCGAATCGTTAATGCTGTTGCTGGCATTCAGGAATATGGAAGCCCTCTCATTATCGTGGATTTTGGAACGGCAACTACATATTGCTATATAAATGAGGATAAACAATACATGGGAGGAGCAATTGCTCCGGGTATAAACATTTCCACAGAAGCACTTTATTCAAAAGCAGCCAAACTTCCAAGGATAGAAATCAGCCGACCTGAAGGAATCATTGGGAAAAATACGGTATCTGCCATGCAGTCTGGTATTTTATATGGGTATGTTGGACAGGTTGAAGGAATCGTTAATCGAATTAAGGCGCAAAGTAATCTAGAACCAACGGTAATAGCGACAGGTGGACTGGCTACCCTAATTGCTAATGAGTCTACTGTCATTGACGTTGTTGAGCCATTTTTGACCCTAAAGGGGCTGCAGCTGATTTATAAACGAAATCGTGAGCAAGTGAAGAAGTAATACACAGCATGGAAGGAGCAAAATAAATGAAGGATTATCTAATAAAGGCGTTAGGCTATGAAGGACAGGTTCGGGCATATGCTGTTTCAACAACTGATACTGTAGGAGAAGCTCAGCGACGCCATTATACATGGCCTACTGCTTCCGCTGCCCTTGGGCGTGCAATGACTGCAGGTGTAATGATGGGCGGAATGTTAAAAGGTGAAGAAAAGCTGACGATTAAAATCGAGGGTGGTGGCCCGATTGGATCCATCCTGGTCGACAGCAATGCCAAAGGAGAAGTCCGCGGATATGTCACTCACCCGCAAACCCATTTTGATTTGAATGAACAAGGGAAGCTTGATGTCAGGAAAGCGGTTGGAACTGATGGATTGTTGACTGTTGTGAAAGATATTGGTCTGCGTGATCACTTTTCAGGGCAAGTACCGCTTGTATCGGGAGAGTTAGGTGAAGACTTCACTTATTACTTTGTTACTTCCGAGCAGGTGCCTTCTTCTGTGGGTGTTGGGGTTCTGGTGAATCCGGATAATTCGATCCTTGCTGCAGGTGGATTTATCATTCAATTGATGCCAGGTACATCCGATGAAACGATATCCAAAATCGAGAGTAGACTAAGCACGATAACTCCTGTCTCTAAGATGATTCAAAATGGCCTGACTCCTGAAGAAATCCTAACCGAGATTTTAGGTGAGGGCAATGTGAATATTTTAGAAAAAATGGATGTCGAGTTCTCCTGTCAATGTTCAAGGGAAAGAATTGCCAATGCATTGATTAGCCTTGGACAAGAAGAGATTCGGGATATCATTGAGACAGAGGGACAGGCGGAGGCGCAATGTCATTTTTGTAATGAGACCTACCAATTCTCGAAGGAAGACCTCGAGGAACTAGAAGCAGAAACCAAAAAATAATTGACGGGGGATAAGGGTTTTGCCTAAACAAAAGCTTCGGGCGATTATTGCCGGCCTTGCCTTGTTGAACCTATTGACAATCATTATCTTTTTCATAAAACCATTAATCATTTCAAAATCCGTCATTGGGGAAGAAACGGCCGCAAAGGTTGGCTCCAAGGATATTTCCCGGGAAGCGTGGATTAATGAGCTTGAAAAAAGATATGGGGAAGATGTACTTGAGGAAATGGTCGATAAAGAGGTAGTCAAACAGGCAGCAGAAAAATATAAAGTGAAAATTACAGATGAAGAGCTCGATCGGGAACTTAAAATGATGAAAACGATGTATGGGACTGCAGGTCAGACTCTTAATAAAAGTAGCGATCAATTGAGGCAGGAGATTCAATCGAGTCTCCTCCTTGAGAAGCTCCTCACCAAGGACGTTTCGGTTTCCGAAACAGCAATGCGGAATTATTATGATAATAATAAGGATATCTACCGGATCCCTACTACTTTTCATATTTCCCATATTACCTCGTCTACAAAAAAGCAATCAGACCGAATCATACGTGAACTGGAGAAAGGCGTCTCTTTTGATGTCTTAGCGATGGAAAAGTCCCTTGATGAATTCACTGCCAATCAAGGGGGCGACATGGGTTACATATCACAGGATAACGAGCAAGTCTCCAAGGAATACATTAGTGCTGCCGAAAGATTGAAGGTAAAAAAGTGGAGTGATGCAATACAAACGGAAGATGGCTGGGCCGTTCTCTATCTGCATGAAAGAATAGAGGGCAAGCAGTATGAATATGCTGAAGTCAAAGACAAGATTCGCCGCCAAATAGCTCTTGAACAGATTCAGGCACCGGTCTCAGGAAAAATTTTCTGGGACGAATTTGATGTAGAATGGTTTTATGGATTGAAAGAACAAAAGTAGGTCAATGGTTGTGTGAGAAAATTTAGAATATAGTATATAATCATTGACAATGAACTATTAAAACTGGTAACTTTAATTTAATAAAACCAATAAACATACTCGGTATTGAAATGATAAGGAGTGGAGAAAATGGCACGTATAGCTAATTCTGTAATCGATTTAATTGGGCAGACACCTATTGTTAAGTTAAACAAGCTTCAAAATGAAAACAGTGCAGATATTTATTTGAAACTTGAGTATTTTAACCCAGGCAGTAGTGTTAAAGACCGCATCGCCCTTGCGATGATCGAAGCAGCAGAAAAAAACGGTAACCTTAAGCCAGGTGATACGATCATTGAACCAACAAGCGGAAATACTGGAATAGGACTAGCGATGGTAGCTGCAGCAAAGGGCTATAAATCCATTCTGGTAATGCCGGAGACGATGAGCTTGGAACGCCGTAACTTGCTTCGCGCTTATGGGGCTGAGTTAGTTCTTACACCTGGACCAGAAGGAATGAAGGGTGCGATCGCTAGGGCAACTGAGCTGTCTAAAGAAAAAGGTTACTTCATTCCACAGCAATTCGAGAATGAAGCCAACCCTGAAGTTCATCGTAACACTACTGGCCCTGAAATCGTGGAAGCCTTTGGTGATGAAGGCCTGGATGCATTCGTTGCCGGAATCGGTACTGGCGGAACCATAACAGGAGCTGGTGAAGTCCTGCGTGAAAAATACCCTGACATTAAAATTTACGCTGTTGAGCCTGCAGACTCTCCAGTATTATCTGGGGGTACTCCAGGACCTCATAAAATCCAAGGAATCGGTGCAGGCTTCGTTCCAAGTATTTTGAATACAGATCTCTATGACGAAATCATTCAAGTCAATACAGAGGAATCGTTTGATTATGCCCGCCGCGCAGCAAAAGAGGAAGGAATCCTTGGTGGAATCTCTTCTGGAGGCGCAATTGCAGCTGCCATTAAAGTGGCTGACAAACTGGGAAAAGGCAAAAAGGTACTTGCTATCATACCAAGTAACGGTGAACGCTATTTAAGTACACCATTATATAACTTTGAGTAAAACCAGACACTAAAAATGAGAAGCGAAGTTCCTTAGGGGCTTTGCTTTTCTTTTTGTAGTAAAGTAGCTGAAGTGTTCCAAATCTTCATGGAGCTTGCACTATGCCTATGTAAATGGGTAAACTCGTATATATAGATTTCTTTAGGCGAAGGAGAACGTTGGATGTCATTAGCTGGAGCGTCAAAAATAAAATGCGGTTCATTTGATTTGGATTACAGCAATAAAACCTTAATCATGGGGATTTTGAATGTTACACCGGACTCCTTTTCGGATGGCGGGAAATATAATCGGATAGATGCTGCTTTGAAGCATGCCGAACGGATGGTCAACGACGGAGCGGATATATTGGATGTAGGCGGAGAGTCCACCCGTCCTAACTATGAGAGGATATCGGATGAAGAGGAAATAGAGAGAGTCGCCCCAATTATTGAAGCCATATCCCATAATATTGAGGTTCCAATATCGGTCGATACGTATAAATCAAGAGTAGCGGAAGCGGCGGTAAAAGCAGGAGCCCATATATTAAATGACATTTGGGGAGGTAAAGCCGATTCATTGATGCCAAAGGTTGCTGCGGAATATAAGGTGCCGATCATCTTGATGCATAACCGGGATAATATGGGTTATGGACATTTTGTCCGGGATGTACTTCAAGATTTATTCGAAAGCATCATGTTGGTAAAAGATGCGGGAGTCAAGGATGAAAACATCATTCTCGATCCAGGTATTGGTTTTGCGAAAGATTTAAAGTTAAATTTGGAAATGATGAGGAATCTTGGTAAGCTGGTATCATTAGGTTATCCCGTGCTGCTAGCCACATCAAGAAAGTCCATGATTGGACATGTTCTGGACCTGCCGCCTAGTGAGCGGATGGAAGGAACAGCGGCTACAATTTGCCATGGAATTCAACAAGGCTGTCAAATGGTTCGTGTGCATGATGTGAAGGAAATGGCACGGACTGCAAAGATGATGGATGCTCTATTAGGAAAAGGTGAATGAAATGGATAAGATATATGTGAATAAAATGGAGTTTTACGGTTATCATGGAGTATTTCCAGAAGAAACGAAGCTTGGTCAGCGGTTTAAAGTGGATTTAATAGTCCAGACCGATTTAGCCAAGGCAGGAAAGAGTGACAACCTTGAAGACTCAATCAACTATGGCGAGTTATATGAAGTGTGTAAAAGTATTGTGGAGGGAGAACCTTTTAAGTTAGTGGAAGCTGTCGCTGAAAAAATTGCCTCTGAACTACTTAATAAATATTCTTCCATCGAGACATGCACAGTGAAGGTTTATAAACCAGATCCCCCGATAGCGGGTCACTATGATTCAGTTGCCATAGAGATTGTAAGGGGACGCTGACTGTGGTAAATATTGCTTACCTTTCAATAGGGTCGAACTTAGGGGATCGCCTTGAAACATTCCGAAGGGCTTTCCAATTATTATCTAAAAATCCACATATCAAGTTGGTGGCCTGCTCTTCTTTATATGAAACGGACCCGATAGGATATGCCGATCAGGACTGTTTTTTAAATGCTGTCCTTAAAGTGATAACCGATTTAGAACCCGAGGAATTACTTCATGCTTGTATGAAAATTGAACAAGATTTAGGGAGAAAAAGGGAAATCAGATGGGGTCCCCGTACTTTAGACCTTGACATTTTGTTATATAATCATGAAAATATTGAGACAGAGATTCTTTCAGTCCCGCACCCTCGTATGCACGAGAGGGCTTTTGTTATCGTGCCCTTAATGGAAGTGGACCCTGATATCTCACTTCCGCAAATGCATGTACCTTTGAGCGACCTGCTTGAACAGATTTCGGATAAAGAAGGAGTTCGATTATGGAAGGTGAAAAATGGGGAAGGCGTATTCGCGCTTTTCGAAAGTTAAAGGGTTATACCCAGGAAGGGTTTGCGAAAGAAATAGGTGTTTCCGTTTCCTTGCTGGGAGAAGTCGAACGAGGGAACCGCAACCCTTCTGAGGCATTTTTACTGGAAGTGGCGGAAATTCTTCATGTTTCCATTGAGGAGCTTCAGCCACCTGAGGATAGATGAAAGAATGCTATAGGAGGTGACAACGTGTTAAAAATAGGCGATATAGAAATGAAGAATCCGGTAGTGCTAGCACCGATGGCGGGAGTCTGTAACTCAGCATTCCGCTTGACCGTCAAGGAATTTGGTGCTGGTTTAGTTTGTGCGGAGATGGTTAGTGACAAGGGAATCGTACTTCAAAATGCTAAAACGATGAATATGCTTTATATAGATGAAAGAGAGAAGCCATTGAGTTTGCAAATCTTTGGCGGAGAAAAGAAATCTTTGGTCGAAGCTGCACAGTTTGTAGATAAAAATACAAATGCTGACATCATTGATATCAACATGGGTTGCCCAGTCCCTAAGATCACTAAATGTGATGCGGGTGCGAAGTGGCTTCTCGATCCAAACAAAATTTATGAGATGGTTTCGGCAGTGGTAGATGCAGTTGAAAAGCCGGTAACGGTGAAAATGCGCATAGGCTGGGATGAGGAGCATGTTTTTGCCATTCAAAATGCTCAGGCTGTGGAGCGTGCAGGTGGTAAAGCTGTTTCCATGCATGGTAGAACTCGGGTTCAAATGTATGAAGGAAAAGCTAACTGGGACATCATCCGTGAAGTGAAGAAATCGATTAATATTCCACTTATCGGGAACGGTGATGTGGAAACTCCGCAGGATGCGGAAAGAATGCTGAAGGAAACTGGTGTTGACGGAGTCATGATTGGCCGTGCAGCTCTAGGTAACCCGTGGATGATTTACCGGACTGTAAAATATTTAGAAACTGGTCAACTGATGGATGAACCATCAGTTCGTGAAAAGATGGATGTTTGCGTACTTCATATGGATCGTCTAATAGCATTGAAAAATGAAAATGTTGCCGTTCGTGAAATGCGTAAGCATGCATCTTGGTATTTAAAAGGTGTTAAAGGGAATGCTATGGCTCGTAAAGGGATTAATGATTGTGAAACAAGGGAAGATGTTGTAAGTCTTCTTTATGGACTTGTTGATGATATTGAAGCGAAGCAACAGAATATCCAAATGGTCTGATGTTTGACATTACCTTCCTGTTTTCCTATAATACGCTTATCTTGAACTGCCAGTAATCCTGGCAGTTTTTATATGTACATATACAACTTTTTAAGATAAAAAGCTGTTGAATTCCTTTACTTTATGTAAGAATAAATACGTATGCAAAAGAATTTTTGATTAATTATATAAAGCGTTTATTAATAAAGATGGAGATGATTTTCGTGAGTCATGAAGAATTGAATGACCAACTGCAGGTAAGACGCGATAAAATGCAGGCCATGATTGATAATGGACAAGACCCTTTCGGGAGCAGATTCGAGCGCACGCATAACACTCAGGAGATAGTTAGTGCTTATGGGGAATTAGAAAAAGAAGATCTTGAAGAAAAAGAAATCGAAGTTACGATCGCTGGCCGTGTCATGACTAAGCGTGGAAAAGGGAAAGCGGGATTTGCCCATATCCAGGATATTAGTGGTCAAATCCAAATCTACGTCCGTTTAGATAAAATAGGTGAAGATTCTTACCAAATTTTCAACCAAACAGATCTTGGCGATATCGTAGGGGTCACTGGCGTTATTTTCAAAACAAAAGTCGGGGAACTTTCCATTAAAGCTAAAGAATATGTGTTCCTTGCAAAGGCGCTTCGCCCTTTGCCTGATAAATTTCATGGCCTGAAGGATGTTGAAGAGCGTTATCGGAAACGTTATGTTGATTTAATTACAAATGAGGAAAGTAAAAATACGTTGATCATGCGCAGTCGTATTGTACAAGCCATGAGACGATATTTGGACGATCATGGATACCTTGAAGTGGAGACGCCTCTGTTGCACTCTGTTGCCGGTGGAGCTGCTGCACGCCCTTTCCTTACTCACCATAATGCTTTGGATATGCCTTTGAATTTAAGGATTGCCATCGAGCTTCATCTGAAACGCTTAATCGTTGGCGGTTTAGAGAAAGTTTATGAAATTGGCCGGGTTTTCAGGAATGAAGGAGTATCTACAAGACACAATCCTGAATTCACATTGATTGAATTATACGAGGCATATGCGGATTACCAAGATATCATGAGCTTAACGGAAAACCTGATTGCCCATATAGCCCAAGAAGTTCTAGGGACGACTTCCATCCAGTATGGGGAGTATGAGATAGAGTTAAAACCGGAATGGAAACGACTTCACATGGTTGACGCTGTAAAAGAATATACAGGTGTGGACTTCTGGACTCAAATGAGCAAAGAAGAAGCCCAACAGCTCGCTAAAGAAAATGGGATTGAAGTTAAGGAATCCATGGAGTTTGGTCATATTGTAAATGAATTCTTTGAACAGAAGGTAGAAGATAAGTTAATTCAACCTACATTCATTTATGGACATCCAGTGGAAATCTCTCCGTTGGCAAAGAAAAATCCGGAAGATTCCCGTTTCACAGATCGTTTTGAGTTATTCATTGTAGGTAGGGAGCATGCAAATGCCTTCACGGAACTAAATGACCCTATTGATCAACGTCAGCGTTTTGAAGCTCAATTGAAAGAGCGAGAGCAAGGTAATGATGAGGCACATGAAATGGATGAAGATTTCTTGGAGGCGTTAGAATACGGAATGCCGCCAACTGGCGGATTGGGAATTGGTGTTGACCGTTTGGTTATGCTATTGACCAATTCTCCTTCTATACGTGACGTCCTGTTATTCCCGCTAATGAGACATCGCTAATAATGCAAGATGAGTAATGATTGCAGGGCCGAATTCGAATGGCTGGGTTCATGGGGTTTAACTCATGAACCTGGTATGTCCGATTCGGTTTTTGTTTTTTAATTATAATTTCATGTCTTTTAAGTGATTGGATTCTAGGGTTTGAAAGAAAAACAACATTATCTCAAAAAACTTTATAAAAGGTATTGCGCAGTTAACGTAATGGTGTTATATTTATATCTGTCGTTACGAACGAGTTGCAAACGGATTACAAACTTTAAAAAAGTTTTAAAAAAGTTGTTGACTTAAAGTAATGAAAAATGTTATTATAAATAAGCTGTTTCGAAAGACATTGCTCTTTGAAAACTGAACAAAACAAAGCGCCAACGTTAAAT